>CAYOIT010000050.1:0-25935 GCA_964404035.1 uncultured Verrucomicrobiota bacterium
TTATGCCGAGCTCGGCATAATCGACATTCCTTTGCGACACATTTACTCCAAAGGGGCACGGATATCCGCACGATTCAGGCGTTGCTCGGACACAGCGACGTGGCGACGACCATGATCTATACGCATATCCTCCAGCAGGGCGGTCAGGGGGTGCCGAGTCCGCTGGACGATCTGGGCGTATAGACCTCGTGTTGCCCCTGCTCCTTACCCGCCACAGCGCGTAATCGCTGATGCGCCCGTCAAAATGAGATGGCAAGAGAGGAAGCGGCTGTGTCATGATTACGGCTGTCTGTGCGGAGGTTTCCCTTATTTATGAATCCAACATTCCGACTCGGCGTCAATCATCACCTTCTGTTCCCCGAGGGCATGGTCGATCCGGCCCTTCACGAGACGACGCTGCGGGAGCTTCTGGCGTGGCCGGAGTTTCAGGTGGTCGATCTCTACTGCGCCGGTGACGCCACACAGCGGAAACGCGAAGCCGCCCTGGTCCGGGCCAGCGGCAAACAGACCGTTTACAATCCGCCGCTGCTCTACGTCATTCCCAGGTGCGACCCGAATGCGACCGATGCCACCACCGTGGCGCTCACCCGGCAGACCGTGTTGCCGCACCTCGATGCCGCCGCCGACTGCGGCAGCACCCTCATCAACATTGCCAGCGGTCAGAATCCCGCTCCCGAAGACCGGCCCCGGGCGTGGGCCGGGTGGATGGACTTCCTGGCCTGGTATGGACAGGAAGCCGCCGCGCGGAACCTGCGGGTAGTCATCGAACCGTTTGACCAGTCCATTGGCAAGAATCTGCTGATCGGCCCGACGGCTGACGCCCTGCGCTCCGTGGACGAAATGAAACGTCGCAAGGTGAACAACGTGGGCATCATGGTCGATATGGCGCATGTCACGATCACAGGCGAAACCTTCGCCCAGGCCATCGGCCTCGCGAAGTCCTGTCTGTGGCATGTCCATCTAGGGAATGCGGTGATTCGCGATCCCCAACACCGTTGGTTCGGCGATTTCCATCCGCCACTGGAGATCCCGGAGGGCGAGCATGATCGCACCCACCTGGCCGCCTTCCTGCGCGAGTTGAAGGCCGTCGGCTATTTCGAGGGAGGAAACGCAAGCCTCACCTTCGAAATGCGCCCCTACCCCGGGCTTTCCGCCCGCGCCAGTGTCGAGGTCTGGCTGAAGATGCTGAAGGAGATCCTGCCATGCGTCTGATGATCCGTTGCGATGTTGAAGGCGTCACCGGTGTGGTGCATCCCACTCAGGCCGACCCGGCCAGTCCGGGATTCGACTACGGCGTCAACATGCTGCACGAGGACGTAAATGCCGTCGTGGCCGGGCTGCTCTCCACGGGCGAACACGAGATCTGGATCTACGACATGCACTACTACGGCCGTAACCTCGCCATGAACCGGCTTGATCCCCGGGTCCGCGTGGTGTGCGGAAAGCCGTTGTACCGGCCCGGTGATGTGGGCGGGCTCACCGCCGGTTTCGACGGCCAGATTCTGGTGGGACTGCACAGTAAAGCCGGAACGGGCGAGCTGCTGAGTCACAGCTACGAACACCAGATTCAGGACCTCATTCTCAACGGCATTTCGGTAGGCGAAATTGGAATGGAAGCTGTACTCGCCGGCGAACTGGGAGTGCCGACAATCTTGGTCAGCGGCGACTCCGCCGGCTGCGCCGAAGCCACCGCCCTGATCCCCAACGTCGTCACCGTGTCCGTCAAGGACTCCCTGGGGCTGCACCAGGGGGTGTGTTATCCCGTTCCCAAAACCGCGGAACGGCTCCGACTGGGAGCTCAGAAGGCGATCAGCCATCTCAAGGAGATCCGGCCCTACCGGGTGAAATCGCCGATTTCGCTGGTGATGCGGCTGGAAGCCGGGACGTTCTCGGATCATGTCCGGTCCCAACTCCAGTCCAGCGTCCTGCCTGACGGACGGATTGATATCCGGGCCGATTCCGTCGCCGCCGCCTGGCTCAAGTACTTGCAGGCACGGCCGTAGGAAAGCGTTACCAGCATGCAAGGCATTGTCACCGATATCCAACGCTGTTCCGTTCATGACGGGCCGGGCATTCGCACGACGGTATTCCTTAAGGGATGCAACCTGCGCTGTGCCTGGTGCCACAACCCCGAGACGCTGCGCCCGCAACCGGAGTTGCGCTGGGACAGCGACCTGTGCATCGGTTGCGACGCCTGCCGTTTGGCCTGCGCCTCCGGCGCCTTGGCCCGGGGACCGACGGGACTTCAGATTGACCCGGCCCTCTGTCAGCGCTGCGGCCGCTGCGCCTCGCGTTGCTATGCACAGGCCCTGAACCTGGTGGGAAAAACCATGGAGACGGAAGAGGTGCTCGCCGAGGTCCTGGCGGACCGGGAGTTCTACCTGAGTTCCGGGGGCGGGATGACCGTTTCGGGGGGTGAACCCTTGTTCCAACGGGCCTTTACGCTGGAACTGCTGCGGCGGTGCCGTGAAGAAGGCATCGGGACGGCGCTGGAAACCAATATGGATTGGCCGTGGAACAGCCTCACGGCGCTGCTGCCGCTGGTGGACGTGCTGATGACGGACATCAAACTATTCGACCCGGTCCGGCATGCCGCCTGGACCGGCGCTTCGAATGCCCGCCTTCTCGCCAATATCCTCAGACTGGGTGAAGTCGGTACCCGGCTGATCATCCGTACCCCACTGATGGCCGGGGTGAATGATTCGGAAGACGAGATCGACAGTATCGCCGGAATGATCAGCAAGATCTCCACACTGTCCTACTACGAGTTACTGCCGTACCACCCGCTGGGCACCCGCAAGAAGATGCACTCCGGGACGACTGAGCCGGGGCCCACACTGGCCGCCCCGACAATGGAGACCCTCCGTCAACTGGCGCAAATTGCCGCCCGCCACGGTATCGAGGTGCGAGTCGCCGGCAAAATAGTGGCGGCCGCCCAACAAGCGGTAGAATAACGACCAGCGATTGGGAGACCTTATGAAGGTGACTGAACTGAGCTATCGCGAGCGCATTGCACGGCTTCGCGAACTGAAACTGGAGCAGACCCGGGCGAAGATCGCCAAGTTCGGGGCACGGGACGCCGATGATCACGGCACGGTTGTCCCCCCCGCGGACTTCCACTGGGAACCACGCGCCAATCATGCCGATGGATCCTTCTACGGGCCGATGGGTTGGGCGACGAATTTTCGTTCACTGATGGAGGCCTACCCCACTTATGTTGAGCCCCTCGATGCGATGGCCGGGCGGATGATGGTCTATCTGATCAGCTATCAACGCCATAACTGGCGGCCGGAGTTCGACTACTCCCCTCTGCATGCCGAACAGGCACGCTACGGTTTGGTACATGGCATCGGCGGCCCGCATCACTTCGCGCCGGATCCTCTGATCGGGTTGTCGCTGGGCTGGGGTGGACTGCTGCAGAAGATCCGCCAGCAACGCGCGGCACACGGGCCGGAGCAGGAGGAGTTTTACCAGGCCGAGGAAGATGTGGTCCTCGGCGTACAAGCCTGGATGCGTCATACACTCGACGCGATTGCCGTCCGGGCGGCACAGGAGACCCATCCCGACTTGCAGGAAAACCTGCGGGAGATGGCGGAGACCAATGCCTGGCTGGTGGAACATCCGCCCCGCACACTGCGGGAAGCCTGCCAGTGGTGGGCCTGGTACAACATGGCCGCACGCATTTATAACGGGCACGGCGCCGGCGGGCAGCTGGACCAGGTGCTGCTCCCCTACTATGAGCGCGATCTCGCCGCCGGGATCATCGACGATGAGCAGGCCATCTATTACCTGGCCTGCCTGCTGCTGAACGACGCGCAGTACTATCAACTGGGCGGCCCTGCTCCCGACGGGCGCGACACCACGAACCGGCTGTCTTACCTGGCGCTGGAGGCGGGGCATCGCCTGGGCATTCCCTGCAACCTGACGGTGCGCGTGCATGACAGGATGGACGAAGCCTTCTACCACACGGCGGTCGCGTATCTCTTTAACGACCGGTTGGCCTGGCCGCGGTTCTGCGGCGATCACGCCCTCGTCGAGGGGTTCATGCGCAACGGCTACCCCATCGAGCTGGCCCGGCAGCGCATCGCCGTCGGCTGTCATTGGATGGCGCTCCCCGGACGCGAGTACACCCTGAACGACGTGGTGAAGATCAACATTGCCCAGGTCTTTCATGTGGCCTTCGAGGAGATGATGGGCGACACGAAGACCCAACCCGGTATGCAGGCGCTCTGGGAACGTTTTGTCGATCACCTGTCGCGCGCCGTGGCGTGCATCGCCAAGGGCTTGGACTTCCATCTGGCCCACCAGCAGGACGTCAATCCGGAGTTGATGCTCAATCTGCTCTGCCACGGCCCGCTCGAACGCGGCTGTGACGCCTCCCATGGCGGGGTCGAGTATTACAACATGTGCGTGGACGGCGCCGGACTGGCGACGGTGGCGGATTCCTTCGCGGCACTGGAACAGCGGATCGAGCGCGAGGGGGTGTTGACCTGGCAGGAGGCCGCCGAGCACCTGCACCATGATTTCGCCGGGGTTGCCGGAGAACGCGTGCGCCTGATGTTGCGCCACAGCGCACGGTTTGGGCAGGGGAATTCAAGAGGAGATGCTTGGGCCCAACAGATCACGGCGCGTTACACCGAACTGGTGACGGCCGAGCGGACGCCCGGAGGACGGATCATGATTCCCGGCTGGTTCACGTGGTCGAACACTGTCGCCATGGGACGCGGACTGCCGGCGACACCCAACGGCCGTCATGCCGGGGCCCCCATTTCCCACGGCGCCAACCCCGACCCGGGCTTCCGTCGGGATGGCGCGCCCACCGCGATGGTGCGGGCGATTGCCGCGGTACAACCCGGCTATGGCAATACCGCGCCCCTGCAATTGGAGTTGGATCCCGGCTTGCTGCAAGGTGAAGAGGGTATCAGTGTGTTGTCGAGCCTGCTCCGCACGCACTTTGATTTGGGGGGCACTCTGGCCAACGTCAATATCATCAACAAGCAGAAGTTGCTGGACGCCTATGATCACCCGGAACGCTATCCGGATCTGGTGGTGCGGGTGACCGGGTTCACGGCCTATTTTGCCAGTCTCTCACCCACCTTCCGCAAGCTGGTGATCGATCGGATTCTGGAAATCGAGAGCGTGTAGTCCTGGACGGATCAAATCGAATGGAGTTTGCGCCGCTGCGGCGTTACAGTCCTGATTCTGGTGCCCGGCAAAAGGGCAAATGGCAGCGGGAGTTTACAACCACGGGGAGACGATTCATGAAGGAAAAGAAGACGACCTTTGCACTGTTTTTCGGAAACCGCGGTTTCTTCCCCGGCTCGCTCATGGCCGGCGCCCGCGAGGAACTTCCCCGTATCCTGAAGTCACTGGGCCACGCCAGTCTCGTGATGGACGCCAAGGCCACGCGCCACGGCGCCGTCGAGACGGTCGCCGAAGGCGAACTCTATGCCGAGTTCCTGCGCCGCAACCGCGGCAAGTTCGGCGGGATCATTCTCTCGCTCCCCAACTTCGGTGACGAGACCGGGGCCGTGGCCGCGCTCAAGGACGCCGGCGTCCCCATTCTCATCCAGGCCTATCCGGACGATCTGAACAGCATGGCGCCCGAGGTCCGGCGTGATGCCTTCTGCGGCAAGTTCTCCATCATGGACGTTTTCTGCCAGTACGGCGTCACCTTCACCTCGCTCAAGCCCCATACGGTCAGTCCTGCGAGCCATCGCTTTGCCGAGAACGTCGACTACTTTGACCGGCTCTGCCGGGTGGTCAGGGGAGTCAAGGGTATGACGGTGGGCGCGATTGGCGCGCGGACAACGCCGTTCAAGACCGTCCGCATCGATGAAGTGGCCCTGCAGCGCCATGGCATCACGATGGAAACCATGGACCTTTCGAGCGTCTTTCACCGCATGGGCAAGGTGGCCGTCGCAGGCAGGGAGTACAAGGCCAAGTCCACACTCATGCAGAACTACAGCTGCTGGAAGGGCGTTCCCCGAACGGCATTCGATAAGCTGGTGCGGCTCGGCGTGGTCCTGGATGACATCGTGGTGGAGTACAAGCTCGATGCGCTGGCGCTTCGCTGCTGGGTCGAGATGCAATCCCAGATCGGCATTTCCCCGTGCGTCGTCCTCAGCGAGATGAATGATCGTGGCGTTGCCGCCGCCTGCGAAGTGGATGTGGGCAACGCGGTGACCATGCATGCCCTGCGCCTGGCCACCGGCGGTCCCGCCGCGTGCCTGGACTGGAACAACAACTACGCCGACGATGACGACAAGTGCATCCTCTTCCATTGCGGTCCCGTCCCGGCGAGCCTCATGCAGGCCAAGGGCCAGATCCAGGATCATGCCATCCTCGCCAATGCCGTCGGCAAGGGCTGCAGCTTCGGCTGCAACACCGGCCGCATCGTTCCCATGGAGTTCACCTTCGGCAGCATGGTCACCGACGCCGGCAAACTGCGATTCTTCCTGGGCGAGGGTGAATTCACCGATGACGATATTCCGGCCGACTTCTTTGGTTGTGCGGGGGTGGCGCGCATCAATCGTCTGCAGGATGTGCTGCTGCATGTCGGCCGGACCGGCCACCGTCACCATGTCAGCATCGCCCGCGGTCGCGTCATGGCGCCTGTGGCCGAGGCCTTCACCCGTTATCTCGGCTGCGACGTCACCACGCCGCAGTGCACAGGCTGAAGCCGGCCGTCAGCGCGACGGCTCTTTCCCGCGGGTAACCAGAAAAGCCAGCGGCAGCCACCCGGCGAGCGCCACGAGGGCGATCACCGGGTAGCCGGCCAGCGGCACCAGGACCGCGGAGCCGACCACAGCCAACGCGCCCGAGGCGCCCCCCTTGGCCAGCCGGTACACGAAGGCATCGATGATCTCCTTGGCGCGATAGCGGGCGTCGAAGGATAGCGGCACGTAGATCAATTCCTTCGCTGCCCGGAAGAGGGAGTAATCCAACGTCTTGAAGGCCAGGTAGGCCGCTCCGGCGGTGGCCAACGAGGGACGCGCCAGCGCCAGAAGGCAGGTTGCGACATGCACCAGCGGGATGGCGGCATGCACCAGCCGCAACGACGCATAGTGCAGCAGGAGCGGAGCCAGGACGAACTGGAAGGCGGCGGACCAGACGTTCAGGTTGGCGTAGAACCCGCCGAACCAGCGTGTCCGTTCATCCGTCAGCGTGATCGTCAGTTCCACCTGCCGGCTCAGTTGCAGGTCCAGCACGGCTGCAACAACCTGCGTGAGGGCGATCAGAATGGCCAGGCGTCGCAGCGTGGCGCTGTGGGCCAGGAGCCGGAGGCCGAGATGTCCGTGCCGGCCAGCCGCCTCTTCCGGCAACGGTGCCGGTTCTCCCCCCATCCGGTAGGCCAGCAGAGCCGCAAGAGCGGTCGGGATGAGGCTCAGCGCCGCACCTATCAATAGATTTGCGGAACCCAGTTGTACGGCGAAACCGTGCACCAGCAGTCCGCCGGCGATCGCCCCCAGCGAAGCGATACCGCAGACCGGTCCATTGAGTTTACGTCCTTCCGCGGTAGGCAGTGTGCTGTTCAGAAAGGACCAGATCTGCTCGATGAGGAGCACGATGTAGGCCTCGCGAAACACGTACAGCACGCCCGTGGCGGAACGGATGCCGGCCTGGATGGCGGCCTGACACCCCAGGATCACCGCCGCCGAAAGCAGGCACGTCAGCAGCAGGGCACGACGGGGCCCGCTGGACGACAACAGCCGGCCATAGCCATAGACGATCAGCAACGTGAACACGGGAGCCAGCGCCATGACGATCGGAAGCCGTCGCGCGCCATAGGCGCCGATGAAGAGCGATTGCGACGTGCTGCGAATGAACTCGTAGCCGCAGAGCAGAAAGAGGGCCGCCACAGCCATGGTGAGCGCGGCCGCCGTACGTTGTGCAACGGTTCGCCCCCGATTCTGTCCCTGTCTGACGCGTTCTTCGCGGGAGTCTCTCACTCTTTTACCGTCAACGCGGCGTGAATGCGGACGGAGGGAATGGTCACCTCCAGCAGCACACCGCCTTTGACCGTCTTGGTCGTCTTCCCGATCTGGCCCTCTTCCAGCACGAGCCCGACCGAGGTGGGTTTGCGGTCGAGCCGCATCCGCACCGTGATCGGGCCCATTGCCGGAATCTCGTCGATCGCTCCGTTATTGCTCTGGTTCGGAAGGCCCGAGGCCCGGTTCAGGAAATGAATGTAACGCACCCCGTCTTTTTGCCGCAGCACAACGTCAATAGCCGTCGGGGCTTCAACTTCGATCTCCTGTTTCCCCGCCACCGCCCGCATGGTTTCCGTCAGGAACGCGCGGGTCAACGGATAGCGGTTGTGGGCGAAATCCCGAAACACATTGGCCGGAATGTAGGCCACCAGTCCGCGTCCGACCTTGTTCACGATCGCCGCCGGATTCGGCAGGACCTGCTCATCGACCAGCGGTGTCCGGCCCAGCGCGCCGAGCGTTTTCGCCGTGGTGGTTTTGATCAGACGCCACTCCGCACTGAACACCGGCACGGACCCATCCGCCGCAGGGACGTGATAGGTCTTGTCCCTTTCGACGGTACCCGCCGTGGCCCCGAGGAACGCCGCGCCGAACCGGTCGAACGACGCGGAACCCGTCACCAGAAGGCGACCGCCTTCCTCCACATAGCGCTTGAGGAGCGTGACCATCTTGTCCGACATGCGGTCCTGCTCCGGCGCCACCACGACCGGGAACTCGCCGATCCGCTGCTTGAGGGCCCACTCGTCCAGAATGTCGACGCCATAGTGGGCTTCGAGCAGCCCGTACACCGCGCCCCGCACCGGCTGGGTGTCCACGTTCCAGAACAGATTGCGGCCCTGCTTCGAGTAAAGATGCGTTTCAGAATGCAACACGGCCACCTGTGGAATGGTTTCCGTTCCCTGGCAGACGGTCCGGCGCGCCTTGACGAAGCGCCCGACCTCGCGCATGCGCTTCTGGCGCCACGGGATGAGTTGCCCGGTCCGCAAGCCCGGCGGATTCTCGTAGAGCTGGATGTTGCCGCCTAGCGCCAGCGTGACCGAAGCCTCCTGCTGCAGCATCTGCGGCGGTTTGGCGGTCCAGGGCGAGTCAGGCTTGCCCATGCCGTGCGAGCAGTAGAAGTTCCACAGCATGATATCCCACGGTTTTCCGCGGGTGGAGATGAAGCGGGCCTCGCACCGGCTGTCATCCAGGCCCCACACCCAGGAGTTATCGCCGCTGATCCAATCCGTCGGCACGGCGGGTTCCCCGGGATTTCTGAATGTCTGCAGCCAGTTCGAGCACACCACCACACCGGGCTTTTTCGCATGAACGGCGTCGCAGTAGCGCTTCACGTAGGCATAGTAGGTCTCGCGCGTGAAGCGGATCCATTCCGGCCAGTTCGGCTCGGTCTCCTCCTTGGGCGGGTTGGCCATACCGGTCTGGGCCTTGAAGGCCTTCCGGCAGCGCGGGCAGTAACAGGGCTCGGTGGACCAGATGTCGCCATCGACCCAGAAACCGTCCACGCCGTAACGCCCGATGAGTTCCATGAACTGGGGGATCAGCAGCTCATCCGTATACGGCCCGAGGCGGCACATGCGTTCGCCGTTCGGTTGATTCTGGCCGGTGCCGAACGTCGCGCCCTGCACCTTCCCGTCCTTGTCCTTGGCGCACCACTCGGGATGCTTCTCGCCGGCGGCCTTGTCCCACACGCCGGAGTAGTGGCAATGCAGGGGCATGCCGAGCTTGCGGGTGGCCGCCCGCCACTGTTTCATCGCGTCCTTGACCACGCCGGGGGAAACGGTGGCCGTCGGAACCTTGCTGAACCAACTCGTCATGCCGGGATGGCCCTTGCAGTCCGTCTGGACAAAATCCGGAGCCATGAGTTTGAGCATGGGCACCAGGTCCTTTTCGCCGCAGCGGGTCCCCATAGCCTTGTCAGTCGCGCCGGCATGCAAATCGTAGTGCAGCCCGAAATAGTATTTCGATCCGTGCCAGTGGCCTTGTGTCGCGCTCATGTATCTCCCTTGTTAGGTCGCTTCCAACAACGCGATTGGAACGATAGGCTTACCCTCACGCACTGGCAATCTGAAATGAGCCCATTTTGATCTGCATGAGACAGAGGGGGGCGGCATGACAGTGTTCCGAGTCTGAACTCGTCAAGGATACACTCGTCAAGTGTGGACTTGACATATCCTCACAGGATGACACTATAGCGACATTGAATAAGGGATTCAGACGATGACACCGTTTGTCGGTCGGTTGCGGGAGCTGGAAACGCTTGAGACCGCCTATCGCTCCGAGCGATTGGAGTTGGTGCCGGTCTACGGCCGACGTCGGATCGGCAAGAGCGAACTGATTCTTCACTTTATCAAGGGCAAGCGCGCGGTCTATTTCCTCGGAAAGAAAGCCCCGCCTTCGCTTCAACTTCGCGAATTCATGGAATTGGCCGCGGAGAGCCTTGACCAGCCGCTTCTGGCACAAGCCGCCGTGTCAGACTGGGGCAAGGCGCTCGAACTGATTCTCAAATACCGCCCGGAGGGCGCCAAGCTCATTCTGGTCTTCGATGAGTTTCAATGGACGGCGCAGGCCAGTCCGGAACTTCCCTCCCTGTTGCAGGCCCTCTGCGATCAGGAAGGCCGGAAAGGCGCCTCGCTCATGGTGATCCTGTGCGGCTCCTACATGGGATTCATGGAGAAGGAGGTTCTCGGAAGCAAAAGCCCGCTATTTGGACGACGTACCGCCCAGATCCTGTTGCAGCCCTTCTCGTATCTGGAGGCGGCCCACTTCCACCCGCAGATGGCCATCACCGACCGGGCCATGATTTACTTCCTCTGCGGCGGCATCCCCTACTACCTCCGATTCTTTGCGCCGTCGGAATCCATCCCCATGAACATCCGCAAGCAACTCCTTAATGAGTTCGCCGCCCTGTTCCGGGAACCGGATTTTCTCTTGCGCGAAGAACTCAAGGAGATCGAAAAGTACTGCGGTATCCTGTTCGCACTGGCGAACGGGGCCCCCAATGCCGCCCAGATCACCGCCAAGACCGGCATCTCGGAACGACATCTGCACTACTACCTCCAGAGCCTGATCCAACTGGGGTATGTGGCTCGAAAACACCCTCTGACCGACCAGCCACCCTCCCCGCGCCACGTCCGTTTCGTGGTCGATGATCCCCTATTGAGGTTCTGGTTCCGATTCGTGTATCCACATCTGGCCTTCCTGAGCCAGAACGGGCCGGAGCGACTGTTCAGCCAGCTTATCGAGCCGGATCTGGACGCCTACTTCGGTCTCTGTTTCGAGCGGTTGTGTCGCGAGGCGCTGCCTGCGCTGTACCGTCAGGAGGGCGTCCTGTCCGCGTTTGCCGTCGGTGAGTACTGGGATGCGGAAACGCAGATCGATGTTGTGGGACTGCGGCAGGATAACCGGGTCGACCTCGCCGAGTGTAAGTGGGGCACCGCGCGCGCGCTCCCCTCCGTCGAGACCGAACTGTCAGACCGTATGCGGCGGTACCCGAACCCCTCCAATGCCACCCTTCAAGGGCGCATCTTCTGCCAACGGGCCCCGACAAAACGAACCGTTGCGTCCATCCACCGTTGGCATACGCTCGATGAACTGTATGCCTTGCCCCTACCAGGGCCAGTCAAACCATGACAGGGTTAACCCATTACTAGACGACCACCCATGCCGCGAAAAACCATTGTATTGACCTTTGACGATGCCGTGGCCAATCACGCCACGTTTGTGGCGACGTTGCTCCGGCAGTATCGTTTCAACGCCACGTTTTATGTCTGCGAGTTCCCGCCGGACTTCGCCAAGCCCGACACCTTCGCCTATCCCGGCGGCGGCTCTAACGACCAGGCCATGCGCGTGGTGGCGGAGTACGGCTTTACCCGGGCACGCGGGGCGGAGTCGCGGCCTTATGTCCCCAGCCGGGACAACCCCCTGTGCATCCCCAGTTTCCCGGTCCATGGCGATGACCCAAAGGTCTTCTACAGTGCCGTCGCCCAGGCCGCGGACGAGGCCATCCCGGTCCTGATGTTTCACGGGGTCCCGGAATACACGCATCCCTGGGTCAACACGTCTCCGGAGCGCTTTGCCGAATACATGCGCTTCCTGGCCGACGAGTCCTTCAACGTGATCGCCCTGCGCGAGCTGCCCGTAACTCCGGCCTGATCCTGTTGACGAAGGGCGCGCAACCAGCGTACGTTGGTCGCCAGTTCACGCAAAAAGACGGGAGACTATATGGAACCGATGAAAGTGGTTCAGGTGGGAGTGGGGAATTTTGGCGCGCACCGCCGAGGCCTGATGCGCAAGACCGGGCTTTTCAAACTGGTCGCCGCGTACGATCTCAACCCGAAGGCGCTTGAGGCCTGTCAGGCCGAGGATGGCGCGCTGCCCGTCGACAGCTATGACGCGCTGCTGGCGGTCAAAGGCATCGAGGCGGTCATCATCTCGACGGGCGCCAAGTTTCACGCCGAGCAGGCGATCCGTGCCGCCGAGCGCGGCCTTCACGTGTTCATCGAAAAACCGCTGTGCTCCACGCCCGAGGAAATGAGCGCCCTGCTGGCTGTTCAGAAGAAGACCGGCGTGGTGATGGGCGTGGGCCATAACGATCACCGGCATGACGGCGTCTCACAGACCATCAAGGATCTGCTCGACCGCGGCGAACTGGGCACGGTGGCCACGTTTGAGAAGACGACCGCGCACAATGGCGGCCTCCACATCAAGCCCGGCGACTGGCGCGGGGATCCCGCGAAAAACCCGGGCGGCATGCTGTTCCAATGCGGCGTCCACGCCCTGCACGAGTTGATGTTCTATTTTGGCCCGGTCAGTGAAGTCTTCTGCATGATGCGCTACGATGTCCACACCACCGGGACGGCCGACGTGGCGCTATGCCAGCTCAAGTTCGCCTCGGGCCTGATCGGCACGCTAAATGCCTATCATGTCACTCCCTACCGGCACACGTTCAACATCCTGGGAACCAAGGCCAACCTCTACCGGGACGAACGCTTCTTCGATGAAGGCACCAAAATGGTGCTTCAGCGTACCCTTTTGAACGGCGCCAAGGAACCGCATGAACCGGTGGTCGTCACGGCGAAGAGCGATGCGGGCGGCGGGCTGCGCAGTTTCTACCAGGCGGTGCGTGAAGGCGGGGTCCCCTACCCCTCGCTCATCGACGGCGCCCGCGCCGTGGCCGTGGTCTTTGCCGCGGAGGAATCGGCCAGGATCCGGCAGATCGTCAAAGTCGCCGCACTCTAGGGTGGCCCACCAGATGACCAAACCAATGCGAGTGGCGATTATCGGCATGGGCGGCTTCGCCGGGACGCACCACGACGTGGTGGCCGCGCTCGAAGCATCGGGGGAATACCGGCTGATCGCCGCCTGCGATCCGGCCATGGACAAGTTCGCGGAACGGCAGCAAACGCTCCGGTTCGCCGAACGCGGCGTCCGCTTGTTCACCGACTACCTGACCATGCTGGAGGCCTGCCGCGCGGATCTGGACGTGGTCACCATTCCGACCCCCATTCCCCTGCACGCCCCCATGCACCAGGCCTGCGTGGACTGCGGATTATCCGTCTATCTTGAGAAGCCCCCGACGCTGGACCCCGAGGAACTGGAGCGCATGATCGCCGTGGATGCCCGCGCCCCTCATCAGACCACGGTCGGTTTCAACTTCATCATCGAGCCCGAGCGCCAGGCGCTGAAGCGGCGCCTGGTCGCCGGCGAGTTCGGACGCGTTAAGGACGTGACTGCCTCCGCACTGTGGCCCCGCAATGCGACCTACTTCGGACGGGCAGACTGGGCCGGACGCCTTCAGAAGAACGGGAGGCTGGTGCTGGACTCTTGCATCGGCAATGCCATGGCACACCAGGTTCATAACGCCCTTTTCTGGTGCGGGATCGACGATCCCTGGGCCTGGGGCGAGATCGAGCGTGTCGAGGCCGAACTCTATCGCGCTCACAACATCGAAGGCATGGATACGGCCTTTGTCGCCGCCACCACCCGCCAGGGCGTGCCGGTCCGGGTCGGCATGACCCACGCCTGCCACGCCCGGCAGGGACAGGAAGAACGGGTTGTCTGCGAACGCGCGCTCATCCGCTTCCACATCAACAACTCCGGGCCAAAGGCAGCCCTCTACTCGGTAACTTGGAACGACGGCCGCGTCGAAACCGGCGGCCCGGTGCAGCGCCACCTGTTTCAGGAGAATTTCCGGGTCTACGCCGCCTACCTGTGCGGCGAGATCGACCGGCCGGCCACCCGTCTGATCGACAGCCGCCCGTTTGTCCACCTCAACAACCTGGCCTATATCGCCTCCCGCACCATCACGACCGTGAAGCCGCCACACGTCACGCCCGCGGCCGACGGCTACCTCGATGTGGCCGGACTGCCCGAGGCCATCGACACCTTTATGGCGGACGGCCGTTTCCCATCCGCACAGCAGAGGCCCTGGGCCAGGCCCGGCAGATCGGCCACACCGGCCGATCTGCCCACCCTTGAAACCGTTGTGCGGGCCATGGTGGCCGCGAAAGGAAGCTTGTCATGATTCAGAAGTTCATCATCAGCCGCGACGACACCTACTACCATGCCTTCCCCGACGTGGTGTTGACGCCTTCCGGGAAACTGGTGTGCGTCATCTCCGAGTGCGCCCATCACGGCGACCGTTCCTATACCCGCGTGGTGCTGCGCGACTCCACCGATCGGGGCCGGACGTGGAGCGCCAAGCGATCGCTGACCGACGCCACGAGCGGCATGCCTTACTGGAATTGCCCGCGCATCTCCATGCTGCGTGACGGCCGGGTGGCGGTGCTGGTGGATCTCGTCGGCACGCGGGAGCACGGGGAGGGTTACGACAAACTGCGTAACGTCCTGTTCTTCAGTCCCGACGACGGCAACACCTGGTCGGGGCCGGTCTCGACACCGGCGCAGGGAATCGTTCCTGACAAGCTCAGGGAGCTGGCGAACGGGCGATGGCTGCTGGCTTGCCATGTTCAGGACACGGTCACGAAGAACCTGACCCAGCGGCTCTGGTTTTCCGACGATCAAGGCGGGCACTGGCACGGGCCGGTGATCGTGGGGCAGCAGGCCGGTCTCAATCTGTGCGAGGTCAGCCTTCTTGAAGTCAATCCCGGCACCCTGGTGGCATTTCACCGCGAGAACTCGTTCCGCGGGCTGGACTGCTTTAAGACGGTTTCCCGCGACAACGGCGAGACCTGGAGCGCGCCCATTGCGTTTCCGTTGCCCGGCTGTCATCGGCCGGTGGCGGGGCTTCTCCAGGATGGTCGCATCCTGATCACGTACCGGTTCATGCAGGGAGGGAAAGGCTGGCTCGGGAGTTGGACTCAAAACTTCTTTGCCGCGGTGACGGATCCAGCCTCGGCCTTGGCTCCGGAGCGCCACGAAGCTTCCACGCGCATCATGCCGGTCGATTTCGACCGCTCGCCCAAAAGTGACCTCGGTTACTCCGGCTGGGTACAATTCCCGGATGGGGAGATCTACATCGCGGGGTACATCGTGGATGACTGGCCGCGGGCCCAGATTCGCGGTTACGCCTTCGGCCCCGATGAGTTTCTGCTGCCGGCCACCTGAGGCACGGCGGGAGACGCCCCTCCCCAATATCTTGCGTTGCCGAAAACGGATGTGATAGTCCTATCGGTATGAACAGGCTTGACCCGCGGTTTCCTGCACTCCTGATGGCGATCACGGTCATGCTGGTGATCACGGGACTGGTGCCGATCGTGTGGCCGGCGTCGGCCGCCTGGCCGGCACAGCCCGCGTTTCGCCTGTTTCCCTATGGCCTGTTTGCGGTGGCCGCCCTCCTGGGCGCCATCTTCACCCAATCCCGGGTTTGTTTCATCGCCCTGGCCGCGTCCGCCACGCTGGCCCAAGTGGACAGCGCCTTCTTTCTGTCACATGCGCCTGGACGGGGCCAGGCGGTGCTCTTGCTGGGAACCGTACTGCTGCCCGGGATTGCCGTCGTTTTCCACCGCTTGAACGAGCGGGGTCTGGTCACCTCCTATGGCGCCATGCGCCTGCTGACGGTGGCCATCCTTTTGGGCTTCGCCTTCGCCCTGCCGTTCAGCAGCGGCTTCCAGCGAACCGCTCAGGCGGCCTCGGGCCCGGCGACATCACCGGAGGGAGGATGGCTCGGGCTACCGGGACTCGGGCTGCTGGCGCTGGCCGGTAGCGCGATCGGGCTGCTCTACCCGCGAAAAGGGGAAAGCCCTCTACTCGGGATGCTCCTGCTGGCGTCACTGGTCTTCATCGTGGCCGGGTTCGGCTTTCGGGCGATCTGATGGCCGGTGCCCCAGCAACGCACCGTTCTTCTGTTGTTTGCTTCGCTCGGGGCGATCGCACTGATGGGGACGGTGATCGAGAGTTCGTGGCGGCACATGCATATCGACGAGTTGACCGAGCTGCCCGGGCGACGCTTGCTGAAGCATCACCTCCGCTGCCTCGGCGACTCCTATGTGCTGGCGGTGGTGGATATCGACCACTTCAAGCGGATCAACGACACCTACGGGCATTCCACCGGCGATCAGGTCCTGCGCTGGATTGCCGCCGAGTTATCGAGGACTGCCGGCGGCAAAGTGTACCGCTATGGCGGCGAGGAATTCGTCGTCATCTATGAAGCCGGCGAGTACAAGGAACACCTGAACACCCTGGATACGCTGCGCGAAGCGATCGGCCGCCGGCAGTTCCACCTGCGCGCTCCGGACCGGCCGACGAAAAAGCCGCGTAACTCCCCACCCTTCTCATCCAACCGGAGCCCGGAGATCATCTCCCTGACCGTCAGCATGGGCGCCGCACGCCCCAGCGCCTCTCACAAGACTCCCCAGGAAGTGATGGAGGCGGCCGACCAGGCGCTTTATCAGGCCAAGGAAAAAGGGCGCAACCGCCTCTGCCATGTGACGTGACGGTCTCGGTCAACTTATTCAACGCTCAGGGTCAGATGGGTCACCAGGGTGCCCGCGGACGGGGCGGAGTAGTCGGCTTCGAGGCGGTAGAGGGGTTCCTTGAAATCGCGCAATCCGTGGTCGGCGGGGTTGACCTCAATCACACGTACGGCCCGGGGCACCGGGGCCAAGGCAACCAGCAGCCGCCCCAAGTGAACCCGATCCGGCGAATCGACGACCGGCTTGACGAAGGACCACAACACCTGAGTCACCGGCGCCCCGCCCTCTGTCGTGAAGGTATCCGTCAATACCGCCTGATGCGCCTCCCGTGACAGCTTGCGAATCCACTGTTTCAGCCGGGCTTCAGCGGGATAGGCCGCGGTGAGATCGAGTTCCAGGCAAGCCCCGGACGGCTCGGACTCCCAACGAAGGACTTTCCCTGCCGCGTCGAGTCCATCCCGTTGTTCCTGCCCTGCGATCAGCGGGCAGCAGTGCCCGCGGCTGGAGGCGGCAAGATACGAATACCGGCGCGGACCGAAGAAGTCAGCCGTGTACTGCGGCGCCCCGAGGTCGGGGATGATCCACTGATCATCAACGGCCGCCATGAAATGGCCCAGATCGTTATGATTATGGCGCTCGGCATTGTGCCCTCCGGAAAGCGTGACAAGCAGCCGTCCAGAAACGCCCGGGAGGCGGATGATGGCAGCTTGCTGGTCGGGCAGCCATTGGGTGCCCGTGGCCGATTCCAAGGCGCCCGGTCCCGGGGCGGCCGGGCTGGTTTCCATCCGTTCCATGGCCGCGAGTGCGTTGACGATCTGTCCGAAATGGCGCAGGTCCATCGCGAGACCGCGTCGAGTCCAGGCGGCCAACCATTCGGACTCGGCCGCGACCGCCAACCAGGGCGCAAAGGAGGCGCCGGCAGTCGCTTTCAGACCGCCATCATTGGCCGTAAAAAACGAATTACCAAAGAGATAAGCGCGCCGTGGATAGTCCGCCACACAATTGAAGCGCGCCGTATCAAGACTGGCGTTCAGCTCTTCCCGGCTCAATCGGCTCAGCCCCAGACAGGCCATGCCAACACCGTAGTTCCAGTACATGACCCCTTCATCGCACTCGCCGGACGCTGTGAAGCCTCGTTCGAAGAACAGGCGCAGGCCTTTCAGCGCACGGGCCCGGGCTTGCGGACGGGGATGGCCCTGAGCCGCCAGGGATTCGCACGCCGCGAGGATATTCCCGGCGCACACCCCCACCCAGTTGTTGATATGGGGGGAATCGGGGTTGTCCCACCAGACCTCGAGGCCCGCCGCGTACGGGGTCAGGATCTGGTCGTCGATCTGCCTGACAATCGAGTCGGCGAGGGTCTTCGAGTGGCCATCCATCCAGGGTTTGAGTACCTGCCGCACCTCGGCCAGCAAGGCCGCCATCTCACAGGAGGCAAGGTCGAGGATGGGCTGCCCAAGCGCCGGCAGATCGTTGCCGGGCAGATGGGCGGAAACCGTCCAGGTGGGACAGGTCAGCATCGACCACAGCCAATCCAACAGACGGTCATCGGGGTCGGCCGGATCGATCCCGAGCAGACAACGCCGGAAGGCAAGCGCCGAAAAGACGCCCCGGTCGGTCTGCCAGTACCGATCAATGCGAGCCCTATCATTAAGCCTTCTGGCGGCCAGGAAATCTGACGCAGCGGGCAGGGGCGGCGTGGCGGAAGCCTTCTCGGCGCGGGGCAGCAGGGCCGCCCGCACCGGGGCAAAACAGGCGTCGGAAGCGACGCGATTCCAGTACACGCGGTCGTCAATGGAGTGCGGGGCAATACGTGTTTCAGTGCGCATGGTGAATGCTCCTTATAATTGGGAAACGGGATTGAGCCACGCACACCGTCGAAACACAAGCCCATTTCAAACGCAGAGCCCCTGCGGAAATCGTGGAATGGCCTCGTCCGATCGTGGCACGGGTTTCCAACCCGTCGCCCCGGCAACCGGGCAAGCGAACGAGGACATCGCTCTGAAGGAGTCCCTTTACTGGACGGAAGGGACACGGCGCCAAAGGATTGACGCCCTCCAGGGGGAATAGGCAGGGCCCACGCGGCCCGCCACAGCTTCTTCAGTCTTGGCGTGGTGGCGTTGGTTTCGGAGCCGAGACTCCCGTCCGGAAAGTGTGCCTTCCCACGGCCGACCGGCCGGAAGCCGTCTTCTCTTCAAAGAGAAAATGGCCGTCCTCACAAAATAGCTGTCTGACATCAAAGGAGAGCGACTCCACTCGGCGACTCCCAGCCGAGGTCTCCAGAATACCCTTTCGCGCGGTGAGCACGGCCCCTTTCAGGAGGGGAAAAGCGAGTGACTCGCACGTCAGCGTTTCGCCGCCTAAAGTCCTGAGCATGACGTGGCCCGTGAGCTGGAGTTCACGTTCCTTGGCCTTGGCCGCCACGCGCACCGTGTCAGCGTGCAGCAGGCAGCGCTCCAAGTCATTCGTGCCGCCCACCAGGAGTTGGAACCCGTTGATGCTCAGGCCGGACACTTTCGGGTAATCGGTCATCAGGCGCGTACGAAGGTCCTCGAAGATTCGCTCGAAAAGGCGCGGAATCTTTTCTCCGGCGTCAAACGGTCCCGGAACGGCCGCGCGAGGAGGGCCTGGGGCCGTCGAGGCCACAGGGAGAACGACGGTCGGTTCGGATGCCCGGCCCTGAATCGGAACTCCGCCGCCGACCGGAGCGCCTGCCCGAACGACAGCCCCCATTGTCGGGCGGACCAACCTCGGGATGATCACCGACGGGTCCAGGACCACACGGACATCGGTGAGGACGCATTCGTTCAGGGCTGCCAGGCGGATGAATCCGAGCTTCTTCCGGCGAAGGATGAGCGACCCGATCCGGATCGCCTTGACCTCCTCGTACGGTGGAAGCCGGAGCCCCTGACAAACGAACAGGTCCAACCCCTGGTGCCGTACCGCCTTTTCCACCGGACGGCTGCGGACATCCGCCGAGGCCATGAGGGATTCGTGTTCCAGCGCAAAGAAGCGGGCAAGCCACGCGATCGCCAGCAGGAGAAGCCCCCCCAGGGACAAGGTTAAGAAACTGACTCGGCGCAGGCTCATCGGGTGTTTTGGTGGTTGACAAACCATCGAGCGGCTTCTATCACACGTGGACTATGGAAATGACGACTACCGCCCACATTCAGCCACTCACGTCGTCACAATACAAGCCCATTCCCCCTCCCCTCAAGGCTGATACCCCCTGTTTTGCGTTCTCGTCCCGATCCGTTTGTGTTTTATAAGGAGAGTAGCCCTATGACTTCGAACAGAACCCATCGACGGAAGTGCTTCGCCTGGACCCTGATGGGCAGCGGATTCTGGGGGTGGCTAGCCCTGTGGCTGGGCTGGGCGGCACTTTCGCCGTTCCCGGCGTCAGCCTATGAGACCCGGCAGTTGTCGGACAATGAGGATGAGGATTGGCTCCTGGCCGTGGACAACGGACAGGTGTTGTACCTGAGCGACAAGGACGGCGACTTTAATCCCGACAGCCTGGTTTTGAACGATGGAACTCAAACCGTGACGCTGGCAACCGGATTGGCATCACCGCCCAGGAACGCCATGCTCGATCAGGGGCAGGTTGTTTGGGAGGGGTCTGACGGCAATGATACCGAGATTTATCTCTACCACGACGGGATCGTCGCCAACCTGACAGATAATGATATCGATGACCGGTGGCCGTGCCTCAGCGAAGGGAAAGTGGTGTGGATCGACTTCCTTCGGCACGAGTTCAATGGTGAGGTGTATTACTATAGCGAGAACATATTTCTGTTCGACGGTGCCCAGACGGTGGTGGTGACCAACGGGGTGTATCCGTGGAACGTCAAGATCGACCACAATCAGATCGTATGGAGCGCTTGGGATGGGGCGGACCAGGACATCTACCTGTACCGTGAGGGCGTCACCACCAATCTCTCCGATAACACGTTCTCCGACTGGGGTCCCCAAATCCGCGACGGCCAGGTGCTCTGGGCGGCAGACAGTGACGGCGATAACACACCTGACCGCCTGTTTCTCTACGACGGTACGCAGGTTGTGACGTTATGGACTGGCGATTGCCGGGAGGTAAGCATGGCCCAGGGTCAGGTGGTTTGGGTGGCCAACGATGGCTTCGATGATGAAGTCTACTTGTACCGCGACGGCCAGTTGCTCAACCTTTCCGACAACGATGTGCGGGATGACAATCCCTCGCTTAGTGAGGGCCACGTGATCTGGCGGACGGATCCCTGGGATGAGGGATGGACCTGGTTACTGGTCCACTATGACGGAAGGCAGTCGCAGGAGATTTATGACTGGGGCTGGGGTTGGGACGGGCTGATCGACCACGGTCAGGTGGTGTGGATGAACTGGGATGGTCATGACGCTGAGGTCTTTGGTGTGAATCTCTACGTTCCGGCGATCGAAATCCTTCCCGACCAGTGCCATTTCGGATATGTGCCGCTCGGACAGTCCGTCACACAGACCTTTTCGGTGGTCAACCTGGGAGTGGTCGACTTGGCGGTCGGAACGATCAGCCTGGTGGATGGCGGAAACCTCTCGTCCTATCTGATCGTCAACGACCTCTGCTCCGGGCAGTCCGTGGCGCCCGGGGAAACCAACGCTTTTGACGTGGTGTTCGCGCCTGATTCGCTCTGGGCAAAACCCATCCGCGTCCTGGTACCCTCCAATGATCCCGACTCGCCCACCAACACCGTGCTGCTCTATGGAGTTGGCGTGAACGACTCGGCCGCGGAAGCCAGTTTTCAGGACGGTCTGGCCCGGCTCCGCGCCTACCAGGACACCGAGGGGGCGCATGACACGAACGATCTCTTTGCCGCCCGTTCGGCGTTTGCGACCGCCGTGGCCGCGGATTCAAACCACTACGCGGCCTGCGTCTTCGAGGCCCTTTCTCATCTTCTCACCGTGGTTTATGATCCCGAGGTCGGACAGGTGCTGACCGATTTCGGAGTTCCGGAAGCCGGCCGCGACTTGCTTAGCTGGAGCGCACAACTGCCGGAGACCCTAGCGCCCCAGTCGCCCACCTCGGGCGAGGCGCTGGCCATCGTCCTCCCGAAACTGCTATCGGCTGTGGATCTCGCCCTGGACCGCCTCGGACACATTCCTGCGAACTGGACCGGAAGTCTGCTAATCGGGCCTTCGGAGCTTCCGGTTGACAATGAAGTGGAGGTTGATGCCGGCGATATTCAAATGGTTCAGGGCGGCCTTGAGGCGTTCAAAGCCCTGCTGCTGGTGCTGCAGGGGTACAACCTGGACTTCGATTTCGCTTATCTTGATCATGCCGATACCCCGCAGGCCACCATCACTCTCGATGGTAACCGCGGAGACTGGACGGGAATCGCACCTCTGCTTGAGGATCCGCTCGACGCCTCCTGGGATGCCCCGAATGCCGATATCCGCCGTGTCTACACCGCCATGGACGACACCTATGCTTACCTCATGGTGGAAATGTACGCCGCGCCAGTCAATTCCTCGCTCAATATCGAGATCAATGTCAACTATCAGCCGGGGCAGCAGTGGGACTATGGCGCCAATGATGATCTCCATCTGAACGTTTCGGCGGGCGGCGTGTTCGCCTGGACCAATAATCTGATCGACTATCCGATCGGTGGCGTCGGAACGGCGTGGGGGGATGTGCTTGAAATCCGCCTGCCACTATCCGCACTCGGCAACCCCTCCTATTTTTCCGCCACGTTCGTGAACGTCTGGCCGGCAGGCGCCGAGAATGGCATCGACCCCTCGGACATCCCGCCGCCTTCTGTCACTGACCAGTTGGCCAGGTTTCCGGGGTTTGCCACCGTCACCAACAGCGCCTCGATCGGCTCGGCCTCCAACGCCCTGATTCGGGCCCTTGCCTTTTGCCTCACCGGCATGGACTTGATTGAGGGAGAGACGGACTACCAGACGGATGATTTCATCGTCTTCGATCCCGAAGACGCGGACGACACGGCCCGGACCCGTCAGTGGCTCTCCCAGATCCAGGACTCCTTGAACGGACGCGTCAGCCGGCCTTTCGCCGTCGAGTTGAGTCAGTTCCTGGACCTGGGCGACTTCTTCGCGAATCCCGTCAGCCTGCGCAGTTTATTCACCGGTGGCGGCATGCAGGCCTTCCTGCTCGGCCACGGCCGGCATCAGGTCGATTTCGCGCTCTCGAACCTCGCTGGGGTGAACTCGACGTTCAACGAGATACTCCGCCCGGGAGAATCGCCTTTGGCTCAGCGGGAGCTGGACGTCGATTACGGCGACATCTGCATGACCAGGGCGTACCTGACGCAGTTCAAAGCCTTGGCAACCATTCTCGGCGCCTACGATCTCAACTGCGATCTGGTTCCGTTCATGGAAGGGAAGCCGTTGACAAAGAACACGTTCCTCTCGGCACACCCGGCGTTCCTGATCCTCAGCAACGCCGCACTGCTCGTCACGGCCTCCAATCTTGTTCCGGAGGCCATCAGCCAGTACCTCGCCGGGGCGCAGTTCATCCGGAGCGAACTCGACAACCAGCAGGATGACTTAATCACGTCGGACTTGCTGGGGGTGGAGGACGCGGGCGTCAGAACGATCATGGAGGGCTTGAGAGACAGCATGACCGGCGTGGTCTTCGTTTCGACGGCCGACTTCTACGACTATGTGCACCTCAGCCGGTTCTTCGCCTCTGACTACGTGACCCGCGCCCATCTGCCGGCTTTCGATGAAACCGATCACGCGCTGGAGGGCTCCTTCGCCGATCCAACGTTCAACGGCATCCTGCCCTCCAACACCCAATGGCGCCTCGCCCGGAGCGTGCGATTGCCGCATGTTGACGAAGACGACGACGGCATGCCGGACTTGTGGGAGGGCGAGGTGTTCGGCGCCGCCACCAATGGGCCTTCAAGCGACACCGATGGCGATGGCATGGACAACTACTCCGAGTATCTGGCCGGCACCGATCCCAATCGCTTCGGCTCTGTGCTCAAGATGGATCCTTCCGACCTGGAACAGGACGGCGATATTGTGATTCGCTGGGAGAGTGTTCCCTACCGCGACTATCGGATCCTCAGAGCGACCAACCTCGTGGAGGGGTTCCAGTTGATCGTGCCGCTCATTCACGCGACGCCGCCAGTCAACACCTACTTCGACCGGTCGGGCCTGGAAGGCCCTCGCTTTTACAGTATCGAAGTGCTCCCGCCTCAATAATCGGCCGGCTGGACCGGAGTACGGCGGGCACTACGCTGCCCGCCGCTGCCGCTCGTGGCGAGGAGCACTTGCGACGAGCCGGGCGACGTAGCGCCCGGCCTACTTGGGTTGTTCGCGGCGCGCAACATGCGCGCCCTCCCCTCACCGCCCGTCCAACGTGTCCCTTGTGAAATACTCCGCCAGGTCTGCCGGCAGCGGCGGGACTTCCCGCGGAGTGCTGCCGGAGCGTAAGGATTCCGTGGCCAGGCAACCGGCTGCCACGCTGTAGCGGGCGGCCACGGCGGACGTGGCAATCGGGCCGCCCTCCCGGACGTAACGAATGAATTCGGAGACGATGCTCGGATCCGCGCCGCCATGCCCGCCCACCACGGGGGGAATGAAGTGCTGTTCATCGCCATAGGGGTTATAGCCGGTACGCCGGTTCCAGAGCCGCACGACACAGTGGCCGGGCTCGTCGCCAAAGTTCTCAATCCGGCCCTCGGTGCCGATGATGGTGTAGTTGCGCCAGGCATCGGGCGTGTAATGGCATTGCTCGTACGAACACATCACACCGTTGTCGAGCGCCATGTGAACCATGCTCAGATCCTCGACATCAATGACGGGATTGAGCTGCTTCTGAGTCAACGGCGGCCAATTTTGATTACTCCAGCCCGCATTGCCCCGTTCGCCGGCGGGGTGTCGGTCGGCGTTCTTGTCATAGACCGAAAGGTTGCCCATCCCGGACACCCGTCGCGTGTAACCGCCGCACAGCCAGTGCAAGACGTCGATGTCATGGGCGGCCTTTTGCAGGAGCAGCCCCGTGGTCTTGGTGCGGTCGGCATGCCAGTCCTTGAAATAGGCATCGCCGCCATAGGCGATAAAGTGCCGGCACCAACCCGCACGCACCTCGCCGATGACCCCAGCATCGATGAGTTCCTTCATTTTGAGCACGAAGGTCATGTGCCGCATGTTGTGACCCAGGAAGAGTTTCACGCCGTTCCACCGCGCCGCGGCCAGGATCCGGTCGCACCCCTCCAGGGTGATCGCCATGGGCTTTTCGAGGTAGACATGCTTGCCGGCATCCAGCGCCGCCAGGGCCTGCTCCTCATGCAGGTAATCGGGACTGGTAATGAAAACGGCATTAACCTCGGGGTTCGCCAGGACCTCCCGGTAATCCGCCGTCACCAGCGCTGCCTCGTAACGGGAGTGAAACTGCTCCAGAGCCTTCGGGTCAATATCCGCCCCCGCCACCAGCCTGACCCCATCATCGGGCCGGTGCGCATGATGCGCCAGCCCGCCGCGTCCGCCCACACCGATGACTCCAATCCCGAGTTCTTTGGTCTTCTTGGTCTTGTTCATAGAGCTGCCCGATCTGTTCTCTGGATCCTCCCGCAGAAGACGTCACCGTACTCGCCACGTCCTCCCTATCCGGCGGAAAATAGTCCCCACCCTCGCTGCCGTCAATGTCATGTCGTCTGTCTTGGAGCGCCTGGACCCTTCACCTTGTGTCGCAGTAGCCCAGATACGTGTAAGGCGGCAGTCTCACTGCCGCACTCCAAGGCGGGCTTCGCCCGCACCCCATCCATCACCGCTTTTGTTGGCGCCCTGGCGCCAACCTTCGGAGTGCGGCAGTCTGACTGCCGCCTTTCCTCCCGCCGCCCAGGCACAAAGCGACAGTCCTACTCGGCACCTTGCACGACTGTGACGTCTTTCATGAGTTCGCCGGACGGCGAACTCAATCTCGCAAAGAACCCGTAGGCCAGCTTGTCGTCCGTCACCGTCAGGCGCAGCCGGTTTTCGCCGGCCTTCAGGACGACGGCCACAGCGTATTCGTCCCGCACTGCAATTTTGCGCGACACGGGGCCCAGGATCTTCTGGCCATTCCATTCCGCCGTGAG
>CAYOIT010000050.1:26035-28062 GCA_964404035.1 uncultured Verrucomicrobiota bacterium
AGCGCTTCGACGGTGGCCAGATACGTCTCGGGCTTCTTCCAGGCGGTCACGTAAAGCGAATACAGGTGCCGCATGAGGGTGAGCGCCAGGGCGGAATCGGCCGAAACGGACGAGGGCTCCTCCGCCGCAGCGCATAGGGCGCAGGTACGGGGCAGCAATTCGAACAGAGGCTGCTGGAGTTGGGCCGCCTCGTCGTGCTTCTTTTCCGAAATCAGGTACGCCAGTTGCTGATTCAGGATGGCACCGGCATTCTGGGCACAGGCCACTTGCGGCGGCAACCGTGTCCACTCCAACGCAAAACCGTCTCTCCATTGAGAAGAGGGAGCCTGATTCACTCGTGCGCCTGTCAGCCAGGCCTGTTCCTCGGCGGCCGGGAGCCAGCCCGCACCTTGCCGATAGAGCGCCAGTCTTTGCTGCGTCTCAGCCGAGAAGGCTTCGTCGGAAGCAAGGTAGGAGCCTGACCATCGGTACAGGCTTCGCTCTGTGCCGATCCAGCCGGCTTCGCGCAACGCCAAGGTGGGGGACTGAGGATAACGCCCCTTGAGCTCGGCGAGGATGGACAGCAGGCTGACCTGCGCGGCTTTGCCGGCGGCCTCGTTCCGGGCCTCCCTGGACGTGCACTGGCGCCAGAGCGTCTCGCCCACCTCCAGGCGCGACAGGCCGGTCGCAAAGGTCGGCTGCAGATGGTCAGATTCCGCGAGGAGTTCAAGAGCCCGGGCCAACTCGCCCAGATCCACATAAGCCTCGGCCATCAGGCAGAGCGTGGTTGGTCTATCGGCCCCCAGGCGCAACGCGTTCTCGAAATGCTGGAGGGCCTGGCGCCGCAGACGGCTCATCATCATCGCCGCATTATGACCGCTGCCGCCGGCCAGGAACTCCAATGACGAGGGAACGCTCGACCTCAGTTCCTTTCCAAAGGCATCCGGCGCCACCTTCAGATACGCGACCGCGGCGGCAAGCTGCATCTCCCGGTCGTTTTCGAACGTCTTTCCGGCCAGGGCAAACTCGATGGCCGCGCGGTCGTGGCGTCCGTGCCGCAGGTAGTTCATTGCGAGGGCGGCATGGCGGCGCTCCCGGCTTTCCCTTTCGGTCATCGGGACGGGAGTTGCCTTCGTGGTGCGAATTTTGAAGTAGAACAGGCGGAGGTGGTTACGGTCACCATCGGATCCACCTCCCAGCAGTCCTCCGAGAAAGCTCCACGAGGAACTCCCGTCCTCCCGGCTCGATTGCGCATAGAGCGGCATCAGCTCACGCTCCGAGAACCAGCTGCGGGTCCGGCGGGAGAAGACCCGGTAAAGCAGGCGTTGCTCGACAAAGTCGTTGGAATCCTTCTCGTAGTAGTTGACGACGCCGCCCAAGCCGCGAATGTGGGTTTCATCGTTCTGCCATTCACCATTCCATAGCGGCCAGAGAATGGAGAGCTTGGCATTCCGGCCCTCCGCCGTCTCGGTCAGGGACCGCTTATAGAAGGGAAAGAACCAGCTCTCCCGGTTGGTGGTCGCTCCCGCCTCGTGCCCGGTATGAGTGCGAAAGAGCGGCAGAAACGAAAACGGGATGGAGAGCTCGGAGGAATGCGTCCGGTCGGGGTGCTGCGGATCACGCCAGGTGTCATAGGCAAATGGCAGGAGGAAGGAGCTATAATCCCGACTCCCTCCCGAACGGCGGTAGGAGAAGACCGGGAACATTCGCCACTGCCGGAAGTCAGACCCCGCGCCAAACGCAAGAAGGGATAGAAGATAGCTCCGTCCGGCATACGTCTGCGTATCATCCTCGGCCCGGGTTTCCCGATCCCCCAGCACGAGGGGAATGACCGTGTCGCGCGAAACCGTCCGCCCGCTGCGGTAAGTGTTTCTCCAATAGAAGGGCAATAGGCCTGACGATTGTTCGTCAGCCTGTCGCTTGGACCAGAAGAAGGGATAGAACGCGACGGTGCGGCGCGGCCCCTGGCGGCAGTCGGTGGCGGTCGCCCGCTCGTGGCTTTCAGGGCGGCGCCAGGCTCCCAGTTCGGGATAGGCGGCCGCATAGTC
>CAYOIT010000051.1:0-7443 GCA_964404035.1 uncultured Verrucomicrobiota bacterium
CGCCCACAATCACCACGTCCCGCGCCATCGCCCCGGCCAGGGCGCCGCGAATGCCCTCGGCGTCCTGCATGCCGTGCAGCGTGAAGACATTGCGCAGACCGGTTCGCAGCGTCTCCGGGATGTACGCCGAGGCCCCGGTGGCCAGCACCAGTTTGTCGTAGGCCAGCCACTCCTCCCTCCGGGTCAGAGAGCCCAGGACCCGCACCCGCCGGTTCGGCCGGTCGATCTCGACCGCCTCCGTGAAATTCATGACGTGGACATTCTTGACGTTTCGAAAAAAAACAGGATCGCGCACGACGCCGGCCTGGCTGGAGACCAGGCGTTTCTGGTCGTTCACCACGCCGGACACGTAGTACGGAAGCCCGCACCCCGCATACGCCATCACGTTCCCCTTCTCGACAATGGTGACCTCCGCCTCTGGCATGAGGCGGATGATTTTCGCCGCCGCCTTGGGGCCCGCCGTCACGCCCCCCACGATCACCACGCGCAACGCCGCCGGTTTTGCCGCTGACGAACCGTCCGGTGTTTCGGCCAGGGCCGCCACGGCCAGCTCGATCGAAAACTCGGCGCCGCCCAGCTCGGCCGAGGACCCCAGCCCGACCTCGCCCCCGGCCGCCTCGATCACGCTCTTCACGAACGCCAGACCGAGTCCAACGCCCGGTTGACCGGATTGGCGCGCCGTGGCGGACCGGAAGAACGGCTGAAAAATCCGGTCGCGATCCTGCTCCGGCACGCCGATGCCCGAATCGGCCACCCTTACCCGCACGCGGCCGGACTCCCGGCCCTGGCCGGCGATGATGTGGATCCGGCCCTGGTCGGGCGTATACTTCAGGGCGTTGCCCACCAACGCGCCCAGCACTTCGGCCAGAGCCGCTTCGCCCAATCCCACCCGGCAGGGCGGCACCTGTAAATCAACGTCGAGGGAAATCCCGCGTTTGACGGCCTCCTGGGCGACCCGGGCGTGAACCTGCCGGATCGCCTCGGCAAGCACGGCGGGACGTTCAGCCGGCGCCTGGCCGGCGCCCGCCCGGATGATGGCCAGCATACGGCGCACGGAGAGAATCGCTTCGTCGCACCGGGCGTTGGCGCGCTCAAGGGAGCCCCGCTGCCGGGGCGACAGCGGCCCGGTGTATTCCCCCAACACCGTTTGAAGCGCCGCGCTGACCGCGCTCAACGGCGATTGAAGCTGGTGCGCCATCAATGAGGCGAATTTCAATGGATCCTTCTGGAACGCTTCGGGTTTCATGGCGGCTCAGGCATGGCGGGTTTCGGACTCTCCCCCTCCTCGACATCGAGCTCGACGGACTTGATGTAGAGTTCGCGGCCGGCCTCCACATCCACTTCCGTCGAGCGGCACTTCACACAGTAGATGAACGGCGCCGACGGCGTCGAACTGTGGCCGCAGGCCCTGCAGTGAACCCGCGCCTCGATGACCTCCACCACAAGTTCGGCCCCCTCCGCCGGTGTCCCCTCCGCCGCCAGCGGGAACGCCCCGCGCAGGGCCTCGGGATCAACGCCCGACAGCTGACCCACCATCACACTGATCCTGGGAATGGCAACGGCGTGCTGTTCGCGGGCCACTTTCTCCGCCTGTTCAACCAACGACATCGCTATGGCGAGTTCATGCATCAGCAAATCCTCGGAAGCAGTTCGCCGCGCGGCACATCCACCAGTCGTCGGCCCCCGGTAACGGTCTCCATCACCACCCGTCCCGCCGGGCCTGTCACCTCCCCGATCCGGACGGCCCCGCGCCCCTCGGGCATCGCGCGCCACAGCGCCAGAATGGACTCCGTCGCCGCCGGGTCGCACACCAGCACCAGCCGGCCTTCCGAGGCGACCTGAAGCGGATCGATCCCCAGCAGTTCCGCGACCGCCCGCGCACCCGGCGAAAAGGGCAGAAGCGTCTCCTTCAGCAGCAGGCCAAAGGGCCGCTCCTCGACCATCTCGTTGGTCACGGCCGCCAGGCCGCCCCGTGTCGGGTCGCGCATGAACCGGATGGAGGGCGCCAAAGCCTGGAGGGCCATCACCAGCCGGTGAACCGGGGCGGAATCGCTGAGCGGACCATTCTCGATCCGGATCGCCTCGCGGGCCGCCAGTACCGCCATGCCATGGTCGCCCAGGGGGCCGCTGACCAGGAGGTGATCGCCTCCCGTGATGCGATCCGGGCTGAGGTTGTAGCCCGCCATCAACTCGCCGATGCCCGCGGTGTTCACGTAGAGTCCGTCGCACTGTCCGCGCGCCACCACCTTGGTGTCGCCGGTCACCACCGACACCTCACAGGCGTCCGCCGCCTTCTTGACGGAATCGAGCACCCGCCTCAATACAGAAAGCGGGAGCCCCTCCTCAAGAATCAGCGCCAGCGACAACCATCTCGGGCGCCCGCCGCAGACGGCGAGGTCGTTGACCGTCCCATGAACGGCCAGATCCCCGATATTGCCCCCGGGAAATTCGAGCGGCTGCACCACGAAGCTGTCGGTCGTGAAGACCAGCGCGCCGGCCCGCGGCGTGGGCAGCGTCGCGGCATCCGGCAGCCCCCGCAAGGCATCCTGCCCAAACCGGGAAACGATCTCGGAGCGGATCAGGTCACGCGACAGGATGCCGCCGCCACCGTGGCCAAGCTGGATGGTTTCGTTCTTCATAGGGGCCTCGTGTATTTGAAATAGGCCGAGCACGTTCCCTCCGCGCTGACCATGCAGGGACCCACCGGATGATCCGGCGAACAGGCTTTCCCGAACAGCGGGCACTGCGGCGGACGGAGCTTTCCCTTCAGCACGTCGCCGCACGCACAGGCGGGATTCTCACTCCCCAGCTCAACCGTCACACCGTGCCGCCGCTCCGCATCATACCGGCCATACTCCGGCTTCAGTCCGAGACCGCTGGCCGGCAACACCCCAATCCCGCGCCAGGCCGCGTCAACCGGCTCCAGATACCGGGCCATCATGGCTTGCGCGCAGGCATTCCCGCCGGCCGTCACCACGCGGGCATACTGGTTGACGACCTTGGCCTCGCCGCAGGTGACTTGTTCAAGAATCCCCTGCATCCCGTACAGGATGTCCAGCGGCTCGAAGCCCGCCACCACGCAGGGAACATGGTACTCGTCCGCAAACGGACGGTAGGCGTCGGCGCCGATGATGGCGCTGACATGGGCCGGGCACAGGAAGGCATCGATGCGGATCTCGGGGTCCGCCAGCAGGGCCCGCAGCGCGGGCGGCACCAATTTGAACGCCGTCAGCAGCGAAACATTGCCCAGGCCCCACCGTTCCGCGTGCTCAACAATGGACAGCACCGGGGCCATCGTGGTCTCGAACCCGATGGCCAGAAAGACGATCTCGCGGTCGGGATGGGCCTCGGCCAGTTCGATGGCCCGCAACGGCGAATAGCAGATCTCCACCGTCCCGCCCCGCGCGCGGCACCCCGCCAGCGTCGAGGTCGACCCCGGTACCTGGACCATGTCGCCGAAGGTGACGACGGTCACCCCCCGGTCAGCCAGCTCAATGGCCACATCGATGTAGCTCGTGGGCGTCACACACACCGGGCAACCGGGCCCGCTGATCAGATCCACATTGGCGGGCAGAACGTCTCGAATGCCGTAACGGGCGATCGCCATCGTGTGACTGCCGCACACCTCCATGACATTCACCGGGCGGTTTCGCCCCTGAAGCCCTGCCGCCAGGGTGTCGATCCGGTCCCGGAGAGCCCTGGCCGCCGCCGGGTTCCTAAATCCGTCAATGTACTTCACGGGGTTCGCTCCCCTCCTGCAAGGCTGCCAGCTCCGCGAACAGGTCCAGGATGGCGTTGGCCTCCCGCTCGTTCATTTTCTCGATGGCAAACCCGGCGTGAACAATGACATAGGTTCCCACGCCGGAGCCTGGAACAAGCGACAGGTTCACGTCATGCCGGCTACCGTCCAACTCGGCGACGCCGGTTCCGTCCGGACGGACTTCTGTGATTCTCATCGGTACAGCCAGACACATAAACTTATCCCCCAGCCACCACCGCCTGCCCCAACGCGATGCACCCATCGCCGGGCGGAACCTGTCGATGTCGCAACACCGTCAGCCCCTTTCCCTCCAGTTCAGGCACCAGCAGCTCATTCAGAATGCGATTCATGAAAACACCACCGCTCAAGGCGATGACCCGACTCGTGCTCCGGCCGATGGCACAGTCTATCATTTCTATCGCCGCACGGGCAATAGCCCCGTGAACGGCCATGGCGCCGTGAGCGGCGGACGACACGGAGTTCGCCCCTGCAGGCCTCTTGCTCAGCATCCTGAAAGCCGGACTCCAGTCAATCAGCAGCAGTCTGTCCACTTCGTGGGTACCGAACGGAATCCCGGGAAACTCCCCCACCCGCCCGCCGCGAGCGGCCGCCTCGAGTCGGATGGCGGGCTGCCCCTCGTAGGTCAAGGTGTCCGGCGCACACCCGAGCAGGACGGCAAACGCATCAAATACGCGACCCGCCGCATGGGTCCATGGCGCGTTGATCCCCTGCCGGCACTGCAGCGTCCAGGCTTCAACTTCTTCGTTCGTCACCCCCAGACGTTCGCGCCAAGCCTCGGTGACCTCGATGCCCGCCTCCACAAACCGTGCGATCAACTGCCGTACGGGCTGCCGGACCGCCTTGTCACCGCCGGGCAGCCGCACCGGCGCGAAGGTGGCGCGGCGTGTGAATCCGTCCGGACGGACATCAAGCAACTCGGCGCCCCACACCGTACCGTCGGGGCCCCAGCCGGTGCCGTCCATCACCAACGCCAATCCCTCCCTCAATCCGTGTTCGGCCAGGCAGGCCGCGGCATGGGCGTGGTGATGTTGGACCTCCCTGACCCTCAGTCCATGCTGTTGCGCCACGGCCAACCCCGCACGTGTGGCCCGCATATCGGGGTGCAGGTCAACGGCCACCACCTGCGGACGGCGATTCAGAAAAACGGGCAGCGCTTGCACCACCTGTTCAAACCCGTCCAGGGCTTCCGGGGTATCCAGATCGCCGACATGCGGCGACAGGACCACCCTGTCCTCATAGCCGACCGCGACGGCGTTCTTCATGTCCGCCCCCATCGCGAGGACACACTGATCGAGTGTCCAGGCCAGCCGGATCGGTCTCGGCGCATAGCCGCGTCCGCGCCGCCAGATCTGTGGGGTCCCGCCCTGAAGGGTACAGACCGAGTCGTCGTTGCGCAGGTTGATCTCGCGGTCGTGCACCAGGAACAGGTCCGCGATCCCGCCCAGACGGTTCCAGGCTTCGTCGTTACGAATGCAGATGGGCTCGCCGCGCTGATTGCCGCTGGTCATGACCAGGAAGCCAAACGGAGCCACAGGGTCGCCGGCCTGCGGGCGGAACAGCAGCAGATGCAGGGGGCTTGTCGGCAGCATGACTCCCAGCGTCCGGGTGTCGGGACTGATCAGATCCAGAGGCAGGTCCTCCCCACCGGCGCCGGCGGCGCGGACGTCCAGGATGACAATCGGGGACTCGGGAGACTGCAACAGCCTTTCCGCCGCCGGCGGCACCTCGCAGTACCGCCGGATGGTGTCGAGGTCGGGCGCCATGACGGCAAAAGGTTTATGCGGTCGATGCTTCCGGTCCCGCAACCGAACCAGCGCCTCACGATTGAACGCATCGACCGCCAGAAGAAAGCCGCCAATGCCGCGCACGGCCAGGAGACGGCCTTCGCTCAAGGCCTGCCGCGCCTGGCGCAGGGGATCCCCCGGCAACCGCGTGCCACCGCCATCGGTCAGCGTCAGTTGCGGCCCGCAGGCCGGGCAAGCCGTGCTTTCGGCGTGAAAACGGCGGTTAACGGGATCCTCGTATTCCCGCCGGCAGTTCCCGCACAACGGAAACACGTTCATGGTCGTCCGTTCACGGTCATAGGGCATCGCGGTCAGCACCGTGTAGCGCGGGCCGCAACACGTGCAGGAGGTGAAGGCGTAGCCGTGGTGCCGGTCGGCTGGATCGAGAATTTCGCGTTGGCACTCCGGACACAGGGCCAGATCCGCGGGGATCAATACTTCCGCCCCTTCTCCCGCGACGCTTTCCACGATGCGAAAGGGACGCGGAGCCTCCTCCAGGGCCTCCTCGGATACGGGCGTTACCGTTTCCACGTGCGCCGGCGGGGGCAACCGGACCGCGAGGTCGTCCAGAAACGCCGTGATCGCAGCGGGGGGCCCCTCCAGCACGAGACGCACAACCCCCGTGCGATTCTGGATGCTTCCGCCCAGCCCGGCATCGACGGCCAGACGATGGACGGAAGGCCTGAATCCGACGCCCTGAACAACGCCGGTCACGTCAACCGTCCGTCTGACACATCGGCTTTGCATGGTTCCTTGTGCGAAATACGGTCATTTCATGGGAGGGTGCGCCCGTGGCGCGCCGAGGAGGCGCCCCATCTCTGAGACGTTGTTATTACTCCTGCGGTGGCAGGATTCCCTCTTCGACAAGTTGGCGATCGGTCTCCGGCGTGAGAGGAATGGGAAGCGGCGTCTGTCCGGTGCGCAGCAGGTCCTTCTGATAGTCCTGCAGCATCTGGGCGAGTTCCTCATCCGAGAGATCAAGCCGGTTGGTTTCGCTGAAGGCGGCGGAAAGAGCGGTTTCGAGGTCGTGGTCTCCCGCCCGTTTTCGGCCGGCGCGGATCATGCCGGCGGCAAGGGCCGAGGCTTCGCGAGGCGCGGTCGAGGTTACCGCCTTGTGCTTCTCAGCCTCGAGCGCCCGCAGGCGTTCGAGTTCGACTCTCAGTCGGGCCTGCTCGCGCTGCTGTCGTCGCTTGGCGTAGGAGAGTTTCTGATCGATCAGCGGAGGCGTCAGCCCCACCGCCGGTGCCGGTGCAGCGGCAGGCGGCGCCGACACGGTGACTTTCTCGAACCGGTTGGAGCCGCCGAACATCGAGACCCAGTAGTCCTCCGGCCCGCGGCGCAAGCGGGCGCGCTCCTTTGAATAGTCAGCCTCGACCACTTCGATCTCTTCGGCACTCTCGCCGATGCCCAGCATGTAGTTGCGATTGCTTTTCAGGTCGACCAGTCCCACGCGGAGGACCCCGTCGTTGTCGCGAACCACGGCGGACATCCGGATTTGATTCACCACGGATTGTTCGGGGGGGATCGTCGGAAGGGGGGCGGCCGCCACGACGGATTCCTCGCCGAACGGTTTGCGTTCGAGAATGACGCCATACCGTTCGAAGGTCGGCCCCACTGCCGCATCGGCTGGTTCAACTCTCAGTAGCGAGAGCAATCCGAGAACAGCGATACCCCTCTTCCAATGAACCCCGTTCATATTGTCATTATCGCCAGTCGCACCCGGGAAGACAACCCAATTGCTTGCCAAGACGTAAGAGTCCATCGTTTGGTCCGCTCAGCATGGATAGATGAGGTTCTGGAACATGCTTCGCCTATGGGACCATGGCCTTTCCCATAGTCATTGCAGATAAACAGGTTGTGACTGACAAGCCTTCTGTC
>CAYOIT010000051.1:7543-27950 GCA_964404035.1 uncultured Verrucomicrobiota bacterium
TCCAAAATAGCACCGTCGCATTGGTTCCGCCTCCTTGCTGTTGCTGAAACGATGGTGTCACTGCCCATTGTTCGGTCTATTGCCCGTCAGACGAAACGTGTTTCCGCAGGATCGGTCAGAGATTCCGAACAAACAAACAGTGTCGGAGCATAGTGACACCAGCTGCTCACATTTCTGCCATACCCGGAACAAAGAGCGTCAAGGATTAATGGGCCATCGCGCCTTTCGGGCGCATCTTCGGTGCATTCTGTTGTAGCCCCGGCGCTTGCTACTCTGCGAAGTCAGCGAGGGCTGCCTTCGCTACGAAGCACGAGCTGCTGCCGGGTCTTCAAGACACCCCGACAGAGCAGGGCGACTACAGAACATCGCGTTCCCGACGGTCCAGGTATTCGCCGGTCGGTCTCATCTCTTATTGGTTCCCGCTTTCCCATATCTGGCACGCGTTTCGGCGACTCGGCCCGGTCGTTCGATCGGTAACGGCTCAAACACCACCTTCACCTGGGCATTCAGCACGCGAGCCGCACGGCGCAGCATGCTTAGGGAATGCCCCTCGTAAGCGGGCGACTCCAGCCGACTGATCTGCTGCTGTGAGGTGTGAAGGCGCTGGGCCAGTTCTTTCTGAGAAAGCCCCGCCTGCTCCCGTAACGCCGTCAGTTGAAGTGCCACATCCCACGCCTCGCCCGCCCGTTTGAACCGCTCCGCAAAATCCGGGTCGCGAAGTTGCTCTTCCAGAAAGAGATCAAAATTCGTCTTGCTCATGGCCCATGTCTTTCCATCCAGTCGCGCATCCGCGCCCGCGCGGTTTCGAGGTCGCGGGTCGGGATGGCCTGGCCTTTGTTGCGGATGCCGTGAACCGCAATGATGCGCCGGCCTTTCATAAAGAACCACAGCACGCGCGTGTTCAGCTTGCCGACATGGCGTAACTCGAACAGGCCGTCGGTGAGCGCCTTGGTCAGCGGCTCGCGGTGATACTGGCGATGGCGCAGTTTCTCCAACCCCGCTGCCACCGCCACGAAGTCGTCGCGATCGCTCGTTTTTATTTCCAGCAGAAACTCCTGCACGGGAGATTGCCCACTGTCCGTAACATAGAACTCTACGCTAAACTCCATGACCCGTCCACATCAATATTGATGTTATATTCCACGACACCGTCAGGCGTTCTTTCACGCGGCCTATCTATCCCGTTCGGGACGGGGATCACGGCCAAGCAGGGCGTCCACGGCAATGCGGGGGTCCTTGCCCTCCACGACGATGGCATGAACTTCCTCTGTGACGGGGACGGGTACCCCGACCTCGCGGGCCAGCGCCCGGGCCGTAATGCAGTTATCCACGCCCTCAGCCACCTGTTTCATGCCGGAAAGAATGTCCGCCATTGTTTCGCCCCGGCCAAGGCGTTCGCCCACCGTGTGATTCCGGCTCAGCCGGCTGGTACAGGTCAGGACAAGGTCGCCCATGCCGCTCAATCCGGCAAACGTGGCGGGATGCGCCCCCAGGGCCAGGCCCAATCGTGAGATCTCGGCCAGCCCGCGCGTGATCAGGGCCGCCCGGGCGTTGTGACCAAATCCCAGGCCGTCGCTCACACCGACGCCGACGGCGATGACATTCTTGAGAGTACCGCCCAGTTCCACGCCGACGACATCGTCCGACGTGTAAACGCGAAACCGCGGGCCGTTGAAGACGCTTTGCAGGGCGGTGGCGCGACCGGCCTCCCGACAGGCGATCACCACGGCCGTCGGCGCCCCCGCCGCCACTTCGCACGCAAAACTCGGGCCCGACAAGGCGGCCACGGGGCCCAGATTCAGAACCTCCTCGGCCACCTGCGTCATACGGTGATGGGTCTGGCCATCGAGTCCCTTGGCCACACTCACCAGGAGGGTACCCGGCGGGATCTTTCCGACAAAGGAGGCGAGCACGGAACGGAAGAACTTGGTCGGCGAGGCCAGGACCACAACATCGGCATTCTCCACGGCCTGGGCGGAATCCGCGGTCCACTCCAATTCGGCTGGCAGTTTCACGCCGGGCAGATAGTCGACGTTTTCACGGCCCGCGATGACTTTGGCGATGTACTCAGGGAAATGGCCCCAAATCCGGACGGAGTGCCCATTCCGAAGCAGAGAGAGACCGAGGGCCGTGCCCCATCCGCCGTCGCCGATGACTGCAATCCGTTTTGCCACAGTAACCCCCTCGCGGCCTATTTTCCCGCTGAACACTTACCGCTGTCGGCCTGCCGTTTCTTTCCAAACTCGAACCGGTGCTCGGAGCCGGCCAGCAGACGCTGCATATTCGCCTTGTGCCGCAGAATGATGACCGCACCCAGGACGGTGAGGAAAATAGGAAGCGCCAGGCCGTCGCCGCGGTAGAGCCACCAGGCGGCAACGGGCACCGCCACCGACGACGCCATCGAGGCGAGCGACACGTAGCGGGAGGTGACAAAGCACAGGATCCAGACCACCAAGCCGATTCCAATGGCCGCCGGGGCCAACCCGATCAACGCCCCGGCACTGGTCGCCACGCCTTTGCCGCCCTTGAACTTGAGATAGACCGGCCAGGTGTGCCCGATAATCGCCAGCGCCGCATAGACAATCGCCAGCCAGGCCGGCGGCTCAATCCCCGTGATCCGCAGCACCAGCATCGGAAAGACCAGCGTCGGCAGCAAGCCTTTCAGGGCGTCGGCCACGAAAGTGAGAAGGCCCAGCGTCTTGCTGACCGACCGGAACACATTCGTCGCGCCGATGTTTCCACTGCCCACCTTACGGATGTCCACGCCTTTGAGCCGGGCGATCAGGAATCCATTGGGAATGGCACCGATCAGGTAGGCCAGAACTCCGAACCCGGCGGCCGCAACAGTCGTGTCACATGAGCACATCATAGCTTCACCCGATTTTTGCGTGTATGGGCCCCGTACGGCGGGCACTACGTTGCCCGCCGCTGCCGGGCGACGTAGCGCCCGGCCTACTACTCAGGCCTTCTTGGCCCGTTTCTGCCACAACAGCTGGATGATCATCAGGACCTGGTTGGCCGTCCAGTAGAGCACCAGCGCCGACGGCATCGAGTAAAGGAAGGTCAGCATGATGAGCGGCATGAACATCATCATCTTCTGCTGGGCCGGATCACCGGCCGTGGGCGTCAGGTGCTGCTGCCAGGCCTGGGTGGCCGCCATGATCAGAGGCAGAATATTCAGCGCCAGCCCGAACGGCAGCATGCCCGCAAACAGATTCTCCGGGGCGCTCAGATCGGCCACCCAGAGGAACCCGGCGAACCGCAATTCAATGGCGCTGCGCAACACGTTGAACAGGGCGAAAAAGACCGGGATCTGGATCAACATCGGCAGGCAGCCGCCCAACGGGTTGACCTTGTTCTCGCGGTACATCGCCATCGTCTCCTGCTGGAGCTTCTGCGGCTTGTCCCGGTATTTCGCCTGCAGTTCCTTCAGCTTGGGCTGAAGCTCCTGCATCCGCTTCATGCTTTCCGTCCCCTTGTGCGTCAGGGGCCAGAACACAATGCGGACAATCAACGTCAACAGAATGATGGCAATGCCATAGTTCGGAATGACCGCATGCAAGCCCTTCAGGCTCCAGACCAGGACCTCGCAAAGCCACTTGAGGGTTCCGAAATCCATGACCTCCTTCATGTGACGGCCGAGCGGCTTGATGGAGGACAACTCTTTCGGCCCCACATAATAACTGAAGGCCTGACGATACGAATCGCCCGGCGCCAGGGCGCGTTCGCCCAGGCGGGCATCGGCCGCCACGCCGGATAGGACGGCCACACCATCCCAAGTCCGGCTATCGGACAAGACTTCTCGCTCCGACGGCTGCCGGTGCGCGATCAGGTTGCAGCCCGCGGCGCCGTCCACCGGTGCCAGGATCTGGACGAAGAACTTGTTCTTCACCGCCACCCAATCCAGGTCGCGATCGATCGGCTGCTTGATGGCCTTCGGCAGAGGCTTGGTCATCTTCGGCCGGCCCACGCAACCATGCCCCCGGATGCCGTCCTCCTCGAAGTAGGATCCCAGCGTCAAGTCATCCGAGAACCAGCGTTTGCTCGACCAATGCCGCACGGATTCGCCGCCCGCCGCGACCAGGGTGTCGATGGACAGAAAATCCATCCCGCTCATGTGGCTCTCGCCCTTCAACATGCCCATCTCGCCAAGGCTGATTGAGTGAGCCGGCAATACTTTGACGACCGCGCCGGCATTGACAAAGGTGTCTTCGACCTTTACCTCATAGCGGTCCCCGAGGCTGATCAGGCGCATCAGCTTCAACCCGTCCTGCCCCTCCGCCTCCAACCGCGCGGCGGTGCCGTTGGACAGCACGGTGATGGTAAAATCATTGTCGGAGCTGACCCCCGCCAGGCCCGTATACGCCAGCGCCGGGTACATGGCGAAATCCAGCATCACCCGATCGGAAGAACGTTTGGTCATCGAATAGTTCGGCAATTCGACCGAAGTGACGCCGCCACCCCAGGAGGAGAGGGTCATGCGAAGGAGGCCGTTGCTCAGAACCGCCGTCTGTTCCGGCAGGCGAGGCGCCTCGGGCGCCGCCCGGAGTTCCGCCTCAACGGGCACGGCCGCAGGCGCGGTGTCAGCGACCTTGGCCGGGGCCGGTGTGGGCGTCACCATCGCCGTCTCTGTCCCGGTCATCGCCCGTTCCACGGCATTGGTCGAGGCCAGGGCCGCAGGCCCGGGCGGCGGCGCCAGGAACTTCTGGTACAACGGACCCCAGGCCATCATGGCCAGCAACAGGGCGGCGATAATGGCGGTTTCTTTATTCAGGAATTTTTTCATGCTGCAACTCCCACACTTGATTCAAATTCGACGCGCCGGCACTCCATCCACCCCACCGGGATGGAAAGGGTGGCATTTCAATACCCGCCGGAGCCCCAGCCATAGCCCGCGCCAGCAACCATGGATTTCGACCGCTTCAATACAGTAAGCCGAACAGGAGGGATAAAAACGGCATTGCCCACCCAGCACCGCTGAGAGCGTGTACTGGTAGCCTTTGATCAGCAGAATAACAAGCCTGCCCATCATCGGTGGAGCCCCACCTTTCGCGTCAACCAGGCCAGTTCATCAATGATGTCCGGCCACTCCGCCGTCAGGATATTCCGGCGTGCCACCAGGACCACATCGCAGTCGCCGGCGAGATAATGACGGTTGATCCGCCAGGCCTCCCGCAACCGGCGTTTGGCCCGGTTACGCTGGACCGCCTTGCCGATCGTCTTGCTGGCGACCACCCCCAGCCGCAGCGACGCCCCCTCGCCACGTCGCAACCATAGCACCATAAACCGCCCGGCGTGCGAGCGGCGTTGCTTATAGGTCTCTTCAAATTCGGACGTCGATCTCAGGCGCTGCGCCTGCCGCAACCGGCGATCCGGTGGTGCGGCGTTTCCGACGTCCACGCTGGTCTGTGTCGCCGTCATACGTCCGAGTCCTTCCCCACGAGTTTCCCCGTGGGGGGCCAAAACGCGAGATGAACGCCGGCCCTGCCCACCCGGGCAAAGCGCCATTCGCCAGTGAAGCGGGTCTCTTCCCCATCCCACCCACGAATGACGGCGTTCATCTGCAACCACTGCCAAACTGACCCTACCAGGTTCAGCTCGACAGTTTCTTCCGGCCTTTTTGGCGACGGCGTGCCAACACCTTACGTCCGTCAGCCGTTTTCATCCTTTTCCGGAACCCAGTCTTACGTTGGCGCTTTTTCTTGGATGGATGATACGTCATCTTCATCGTGTAGTCCCTCTCTGCAAAGGGCGTAAAAGTACCATTTCCTGCTTCCCTGTCAAGCCGTAGCTGGTGTATACGTCCTGACTCATGACAATCTGCTGGAATATTCGGGGCGTTCGCATCGTGGATCCGGCCTCCGGGCGGGATGCCACCGGCGATCTTTTTGTTCAGAATGGGCGGTTCATCGAGCCTCCCCTTACGCTTCCAGAGGATACCCGGGTGATCCACGCCAATGGCCTGGTGGCGGTGCCGGGGTTCATCGATCTGCATGTCCATCTTCGCGAACCGGGCAATGAAGCCGCGGAAACCGTCGAGTCCGGTAGCCGGGCCGCCGCGCGCGGAGGGTTCACCAGCATCGTCGTCATGCCGAACACCACACCCGCCCTGGATTCCCCTGGAGAAGTGCAGGCCTTGCGTGCCCGCGCGGACGCCTGCGGACTCGTCCGGGTGCTGCCCGCCCCCTGCATCACCCGTGCGCGGACCGGCGGCGCCCTCACCGATTTCGAGCGTCTCGTTGACTGCGGCGCCGTCGCTTTTACCGATGACGGTTCCACCGTGTCGTCCGATTCGGTCATGGCCTCCGCCCTGCAACTGGCCCGGACGCTGAATCGCCCCATCCTCGACCATGCCCTGGATCCGCGGCTCGCCGGCCACGGCGCCATGCATGCCGGCGCCCACTCGGAAGCGTTGGGCCTGCCGGGCATTCCGTCTGAGGCCGAGACCCGCATCGTCGAGCGCGATCTCCGGCTGGCCGCCGAAACCGGCGGCGCCATCCATCTTCAACATCTCTCCGCCGCCGGTTCCGTCACGCTGCTCCGCGAAGCCCTGCACCAGGGCCTTCGCGCCTCCGGCGAACTGACGCCGCATCACCTCGCGCTCACGGCGGCCGAGGTGACGCTTGACCACGCCGATCGCTTCAAGATGAATCCGCCCGTCAGGGACGCCGCCGACCAGGCCGCCCTGATCGAAGCCGTGGTCGACGGAACGATCGAGTGTTTCGCCACCGATCACGCGCCGCATACCGCGGCCGCCAAGGCCAAGGGATTTACCGGCGCGCCCTTCGGGGTGGTCGGCCTCGAAACCGCCGTGGGCGTGACTTACACCCTGCTCGTCAAGCGGGGCCTGATGAGCCTGGCCGACTGGGTCCGCCGCTGGACCGTCGGCCCGGCCCGGATCATCGGGAAGCCCGCGCCGACCCTGGCCATCGGCGCGCCGGCCGATTTCGTGCTGCTCGATCTGTCCGGGGAATGGGTCGTCCGGTCGGCTGACTTTGCCTCCCGTTCGCGGAACACCCCATTTGAGGGATGGACGCTTACCGGCCGCGCCGTGTGGACCTTCTGTAACGGAAAACCCACGTGGCAGCCGTCTTCCCAAGGCGGACTTTGCCCGCAACCCAAGTAGGCCGGGCGCTACGTCGCCAGCCATCTGAGCGGCGGGCAGCTCTGGGCGGCGGGCAGCGTAGTGCCCGCCGTACTGGGGATGGCAATGGGTATTGAGTCTTATGCAAAAAAAACCAAATATTGTTCTGATGGGCTTCATGGGCACCGGCAAAACCTCGGTGGGCCGGACGCTGGCCTACGCCTTGGGCCTGGCGTTTGTGGACATGGACCAGATCATCGAGGAACGCGCGGGTAAGCCGATTTCGCGCATCTTTGCCGAGGAAGGCGAACCCCATTTCCGCGGCCTTGAGCGGAGCCTGGTGGTGGAGTTGTCGGCTCAAAGCGGTCTGGTGGTCGCCTGCGGCGGCGGCGTGGTGCTGAACCCCGACAACATCCTTGATTACAGCCGGACAGGACTGGTGGTCTGCCTGACGGCTACTCCCGAGACGATTTTTGAACGCACCGCCCGGGCCACGCACCGCCCCTTGTTGGAGCAGCAGGATCGTTTCCAGCGCATCGTCGATTTGCTCGAAAAGCGCCGCGCACTCTACGCCTCGATCCCCCTGCAGATCGACACCACCCACCTGTCCACGCCCCAGGTTTCTGAAATCATCAAAAAGACGTACCGGCAGGCCGGCCAGACCTCAGAGTCCTGACCTGGTAACGCCGTACCGCCACGCTTCGTCATACAGGGCAATGATGTTTTCCACCGGCGTGTTGACTTGAAGATTGTGACAGGGGGCGAGGATGTACCCGGTCCCGTCACTGGCCAGGGCGTCAAGGCAGTGCCGGACCTCCGCCCGAACCTCGTCCGGCGTCCCAAACGGCAGGATGCGCTGATTCTCCACGGCGCCATGGAAGCAGATCTTGCGGCCGAACTCCGCCTTTAAGGACTCCATGTCCATCCCCGGACAGGTCCACTGGATCGGGTTCAGAATGTCGATGCCCATCTCCACCAGCAGCGGGAGAAAGAGGCGGCAACTCCCGTCGTCATGATGAAACACCTTGATCCCGAAGTTGTGGCATAGGTCGATGAAACGCTTATGTTGCGGCGCATAGAACTCGCGGTAGAGGTCCATGCTGATCAGCGGTCCGGTCTGGCTGCCCAGGTCATCCGTGACCTGGGCCACATCGATCAACCCCTCACACGCCTCGAAGACCCGGCGGTGGTACTCGTAGAAGAAGTCGCTGATCCGCGTGACGATCTCGTGGGTCAGCTCCGGCTCCAGCAACGGATCGAGGAGCGACTGCTCCAGTCCCCGCAGGAGGTTGTGGAAATAGAAAGGGGCCATGTACCCGCACTGGACCACCTTGGTCTGCCTGGCGGCCTCGGCCTGGGTTTTCAGGGACGAATAGTCGAACCAGTCCGCCTGCGGCCACGGATACGCCGCCACCTCGTCCAGGGTGGTCGCCGCCGCGAGAGGAGAGAAGGCCTGCTCGTCATAGGTGCCCCCTTCATACGCGACCCGTTTCGTGCGCATACCCCAGAAATTGATCGATTCCCCGTCCGGCACCTTGGGAAGGGCGGGCCCGATATACTGGGGGCCGATTCCCGCCATTCCATCGATATGGAGTTCGGCCATGAGATCGACCCCCTCCCCGAAATGGCGGCGGAGGTTCGCCCAGACCTCCCCGGTCGCCCATATATCGGTGGGAATACGATCGACCGGTTGATGGTTGATCGCCGCCAGTATTCGTTCCCTCGCATTCATCGTCTTTAACTCCTCTTCGCCGCCCGTACAAACTCCACTGTCGCGACGCTGCGCGGTTCAACCCGCAGCGACTGTCCGCTGAGCCGGCCATCCGGCCAGGTCACGTTGATCCTGGTCTTTACCTTTTCCTGGAGCGGATTCCAGACATGCACCGTCCGGCGTGTCGTCAACGTCGGATCGAGCCGGGCCGCCGCCGGCACGATGACGCCCAGCCGCGTATCCTCCGCATGAGCCAGACCGCCCGCGAACATCAGCTCGGCCAGCAGGCAATCCGTTCCCTGGTATGAAGCCAGCAGGGTCTGATCCAGCGGGTTCTCGTAGGCCAGATACGGCAGGCTATCGTAATAGTCCCGTTCGCTGGCGATATCGCGACGCGGCAGAAACTGGACGTTCAAGCCACGGTCGTGAACCCGCTTGAGGGAACGGGCGGCGGGAAACTGGGCCAGTCCGGTACGGGCAAAATACCAGGCGGTATCCAGCAATCCCGGCTCCACAATCCCCTCTTCCAGCAACGCCAGTGGATACATGAACCCGTTGCAGGTCTCCCACGGCGGAAATTCGGCGATCTGGTCCCGGCCCCCATTGCTGCCGTTGGCCCAGCCGCGCCAGTCAAAGTCCGGGTCGGCGCTGCCGTTATGGGTCGTGTACAGGATGGAGATGAGGTAGCGCGCAAAACGGCGCGCCGCCGTGAGGTAAGCCGCCTCGCCGCTGTGACGGTACGCCTCCAGGTTCGCCGCCACCGCGTGGCTGACGCCCAGGGGACGGAGTTGGCCGCCATGATCCATGTTGCCGGTCTGCCCGCAGTTAAAATCCCAGAACCGGTGGTCCAGCTCATGGTTGACTTCGCGCAGCAGCAACAGCCCCTGTGCCGCATACTCCGGCGCGTCATACGCCCCGGCGGCCAGCAGAAGCCCCTCGGCACTGGCGGCCTGCCCGCCGTTGTCCATCGCCCGCGTGCCGTCGTTTTCGCCACGGGATCCTTCGTAGGCCCCGCGGACGATCGGCTCAATGCCCCGCGCGAGGGAGCCGCCCTTGCCGGCCCCCCGGGCCCAGAGGAGACTGGGCAGCAGGGTCAGCCCGACCACATTGCGGGCGCCGAGAATGTTGGCGTTGTAGTTCAGCCCCGAAAACACCGCGTTGAACCGTTCGCACCGGTCGGTCAGTTCACGATCCCCCGTCATCAGGGCGCGGAAATGCAGCAGACCGGCCCATTGCGGCCACCAGGCCCACGAATAGTCGCCGCCGGCTTTCGGGCGGGTTCCGGTCGCATAGGTGCAGATCCCCCGGTCAGGGTAAAAGAAGTCCTCGACGCCGGGTCCGCAGAACACATCGCGCAACCACTGCGTCGCCGTTCCCCACGTGATCCCGCGGCGGACCACGCGATCAAAGGCGGCGACCCGGCCGTTGGCCGGAAAGTCCAGCGCCGCCGCCCGCTCCCAGGCGCGAATGAGCATGGCATCGAGGGTGTCCCCGGGAATCTTGGTACTGAAGGACACCAACAGGCGCTGCGTATGGCGGCGGCCGCCCTCGAACAGCACGTTGGGATCCTTGGCATAGGCGCTGGACCAGTTCAGGGCACCGACAATGTACTTGTAACCATGTCGCTCGCTGCCTGCCTTTTCGCCTTCGGCCTTCACCTTGCGCGTGGGAGTGCAATAGAGATCGTGCAGGTCGCAGACGTTCCAGTCGCCGACGATGCTGATGCAGCGTCCCGGCAGTCCCTCCGCTGGCGCAATCGCCTGGCACAGGATGGGGGCATTGCAGGGTCCGGTGCACCGAACCGCCTGCGGACGCGAATACATCCAGGCCGGGTTCTTCCAGACGGGCGGGGACACGAGCTGCGTGCCACTCCACTGGACCGCCGGGTTCTGGCCGGGCACGGTGATCACCGCTTCCGAACCATCATACTCGTACGGCGTCTCAAAGGCGGTGAAGGCCTCCAGCAGTTCGATATTCTTCACGGGCTTGAACGCGCTGACCACCTCGAACCCCGGACCTTCGGGATCGGGCGACACGGTCACGGTCCAAGCCACGCGGGTGGTTCCATACAGGCAGGTTCCTGAGAAACGCGCCCCTTCCTGGGCGGTGAGCCGGGCTGAATCCGCGAACAGGGGATGCACCTGCCCCACGGAGAGCCATTCGTGGTCCTTGAAACGCAGCATCCTGCGCTCGCCTTCGTAAAACCATTGCGGGCTCCACCCCTGCGCCGTTTTGACAAACACCGCTTTCGCCTCGCCGTTTCGGACCTCGATTTGATCTGTGCTCATAATGTGCCTTTTCTTGACCATGTTTTGTCTTCCGTTAAGAAACCATCAATGCCAGGCCGTCACCCAAACACTTCATCCACCATGCGACGGGTCAGGGCCACCCATTTGCCGACGCGTTCGGGATCGCCTTGCACGGTTTCGACATCCTTGAGGGTAATATCCACGTGACACTGCCGACAGGCGGTGAGATCGCGTTTGAGAATGGCGCCGATGCGCGCCGGGTCGAATCCGTAGCTGACCATGTCCGCGGGACTGGGACGATAACTGAAGACATAATCGCGCCCGATCTGCTCGGCGCAACTCGCCACGTTGGCGAAGGGCGAGACCGCGATCCGCCGCAGATTCGGGATTTGCCGGAGCATCGTGATCTTCCGGGTCAGATCCTCGCAACAGCCGTAGGCCGCAAGTCCGAACTTCTCAAGAATGGGCCGTTGATAGCACAGGAGAAACTCTTCATGCATGTCGGGAGAGACCGCCGTGAATTCCTGGGCGGCCATGTACCCCCATAACTGACTCCGCTTCACGCCGTTGACATTTGCCGCCGGGTCCGGCAACTCCTCCGCATACGGCATCGCCTGGTTTTGATGAGCGCTCAAACCCCAGTCGCCGGCCGCTTCGGCCTCATCGTGCGTCTTCAGAACCCCGTCGCCAAGCTGCTTGACCAGATGGCACAGCCACTCCGGGTTATCGAGCATATCCAGCATGAAATGCTCGATCCCTCGAAAGTAGCCAAGCGTCGTGGAAAGATCGCCATTCCACATCCGGTACCAGGGGGCACGGTCAATATTGATCGTGATAAGATCGCCGATGGCTGATGCCAGCTTGTCGGCCATTTCAGAGGTCTTTCGTTCGTCAATCTCGTGCCGCGGGACGCATAACCTGGAGGGATCCTCCAGGGTTTTGATCGGATAATCCACCTTGAACGAGCCATGCGCCTCCTCGCTGAAGTGCCGGCTGACCTCCACGCCCCAGCCTGTACAGACGTGGGCCGCATCGACCGTCACCCACGGCTCAAAGATCGAATCGTCGCCGAAGGTGTGCCAGAACAGGCGATGGCGGAGCACGCCCTCGTAGTGCCGGAAGAACGGATCTTCACACGCGCACTGGCACGCGGGCATTTCGTCCCAGGCAAAGGCCCGCACGTAGATCAGCGGCCGCGTCGCCTTGAGACTGTTGTGCCGCCGCCACAGGTCCCGCCGACGATTCTGTTCGGGATCGCGGCAAATATCGGCATAGGCTTTGGCCAGTTCGCGCAGGATCGAAATGTCGGAGTTCATGGGTTTGGATTGCCAGCCCCAGAAGATGGCACAACCCGCCGGTCGATGTCCAGATTGATGCGAACTTGACTCGAATACGGGAATACGGTTATATGGTTTACATGAAAGCCACCATTGATATTCCTGACGACCTTTATCGTCGCGTCAAGGCAAAGAGTGCGATGGAAGGGCTGGCGGTACGGGAAGTCGCGGTCTCACTGTTTTCCACCTGGATCGGAGAGACACCGTCTGCCGCAACACAGGGCCAGGAGACTGCCGGTGGCACAGTCACGCCAGCTTGGTTTGGTTCCGCCCGAGGATATGCCAGGTCGGTTGCCCGGCATGACATGGCCTCCATACGGCGCAGCATCGTGACCGGACGCCGGCACGAGACCGCCGCTCCCTCCGGTGAACCCGAAAAAACACCATGAAAAGCGCTGGGCTGGACACCTCAGTCGTGCTGCGGTTGTTGACCGGGAGTCCCCCAGACCAGGCTCACCGCGCCCTCAATGAGGTGACGGAACGTTTGCACTCAGGTGCGCGCGTGTCGGTTTCAGATCTGGTGGTATCGGAGGTCTATTTCGCCCTGCAGCACCACTACGGCGTTCCCAAGTCGGAAGCCTTGCGCCTCTTGTCCGCTTTCCTGTCCGATAGTGGCGTCGTTTGCAGCGGCGCCTCCACCAGCGTGTTAAGCACACCGGGACTGGCCACAGCCAAACCGGGGTTTGTGGACCGCCTGATCCATGCCGACTACTGCAGCCGGGCGGAGGAGTTACTCACCTTTGAGTCTGCTGCCACCCGTCTGCCCGGAGTACGCGTGCTGACCGGAGAGTAAGGGAAGGCCAGAAGGTCATACTGGATCGGGATCTAGCCGTCCTCTATGGCGTGCCAACCAAGGTGTTGAAACAGGCGGTCCGCCGTAACGCCAGACGCTTTCCGGAGGATTTCATGTTTATCCTTGCACCAGAAGAGTTTAAAGCTTTGAGGTCACATTTTGTGACCTCAAACACCGAAACACGGGGAGGGACACAGTACTCCCCCATGGCATTTACTGAACAAGGCGTGGCCATGCTTTCGGGCGTCCTTAACAGCGTCCGCGCCATCGAGGTGAACATTGCCATCATGCGCACATTCGTAAAACTCCGCCGAATGCTCGAGACCCACGAACAACTCGCCCGGACGTTGGCCGAACTGGAGTGTGACTGGTGCGGGTAATGAGTTCCGGCACACAGGAACTCTCGCGGCTTCGAACTCGACTTCCCCAAGTCCGTCGTGCAGGATTCTTCATGGATACAGTCACATGTCACCATCACATCCATTGACGCTTCCGGGTTATTGGGAACGGCTGGCCCACCGCGTTGAGCAGGAACCGGCCTGCCTCGATGTTGTCCTCCAGACCATCGACCGCTGGTTGGCCGATGGCCATAGTGCACCGCACCGATTGACCGAATGGCGCCGCCTTATTCTGGCCGCCCAACAGGGACCGAACGGCATGCAGATTCTGCTCACGGTCATGACCAGCGATGATCCAGCAGACGTGAGGCTGCGTGATTTCACCCCCTTCGCCGGCATACTCACACGCGAAGAACGCAGGAATACAAAGGAATTATGCGGCTACAGGCATTAAGGCACCGTGAAAGCACGTCTCGACCTGACGCCGATGCGCGAGGCTGAAATAGCACGCGTTTATCGCCGACTCGATGCCTGTGCAGGACCTGACAGAAACGCCTGAACCTGGTCCCGGCTATGCCGGGTTGGGACCAAATCGGCGGTCTTGGCCGGATTACCGGAAATAGAAGGTGCTTCCCTGCGGCACCTGCATTTCGTAGCACCCCATATCGACGATGTCGCGCAACCGGCGTGGATTTCCATCCAGGTCCAGCGCGGACGACATCCACGTCAGATTCGTCCCGCCCTCAATGCACGGCGAACGCGACCGTAGGTGGTAGTCGCCGAGGGTGCAGCCAAGGCCGGACCCGATTCCCGAATTGATGAATTGAGGGTCACCGGAAATATTGCCGGTGCCGGTGACCAGTTCCGGGGCACAGGAGAAGGAGGTGCCGCTGGCCGCGAGGTTGGTGATGGTGCCGCCCGGTCGCGTGGCGTTGAAGTAGCTGATGCAGTTGGTGATGGTGCCGGCCACCCAGGACACGCCGCCGCCGTCCGACAAATTGCCACCCGCGAAGTTGCGGACGATGGTGCAGTTTTCCAGAATGCCCCCGCTGATCCTGACGCCGCCGCCGAAGCTGGTTTGGACGGTGCCATTCACGTAGTTTCCAGCGATCAGACTGTTGCGCAGGACGCCGGCGTTCAGGTCAACGCCGCCGCCGCCAAGGACATTGGCCTGCCCGCCGTTTCGCATCTCGTTATAGGCAATCTGGCAGCGGTCGACGAGACCACCAAGCTGGTAGATCCCGCCCCCCGCCGTGGAGGAGGGCGCGATCACGAGGTTGCTGACGATGGTGCTGCGGTACAGTATCCCGCCGCTCATATAGACGCCGCCCCCGCGCTGGTGATTGCCCCCGCCGCTGTTCTGGCCGTTGTTGCGGATGACGCAATTCGACACGAGCCCACCGGTCATGTAAAGACCGGACCCGCCCGCCCCGCCTTCACCGTACCGCTCGTGGTTATCCGCAATGAGGCTGTCTGCCAGGGTTCCGGACGACATATAGACACCGCCACCACCCCGTATGCTGGGCCGGAGGCCGTAGTACGCGTGGTTGTTGCTGATGACGCATCCCACAGCGGTGCCGCCCGACAGGAACAGTCCCCCTCCATTTCCTGACTTGTTGTTCACAATCCAGCTCCCGGCAATGGTCCCGCCCGCCACGAATACGGCCCGGGAGGTGTGGCAACCGGAAATCACACAGTTCGTCACCAGACCGTCGTTCACCAGGATCCCGCTCGGATCGCTGAATCCCAGGCCGTTCGTGACCGTCAACCCGTCCACCACCGCCCCGGCGTTACCGACGGTGAAGCAGAGTGTGGTCGCGTTGCCGTCCACAATCGTCACGGCTGGCCCGTTGACACTGCGCAGCACCACATCGCCGCTAACCGTCACCGGGACCGACACTCCATAGGTACCGTTCGTGATCCAGACCGTGTGGTGTGTTCCGCCCGCGGCCACCAGCGCTTGCATGATGTCGACCGCCGCCTGGATATTGGTGGCCGCTTTGGCCCAGGTGTCAAACGGAGTCGTGTGCGAACCGTTGGTGGCGACATGGGCATCCGCATCGCTTACCACGCTGATCAGATTCGGTTTCACCAACGTAAACCCTTCGGTCGCGTTGCTGACGGTGAGGGAGACGGAGTGGATGCCGCCGGAGTACGTGTTCGTGACCACAGCCAGGTTCGGCCCGCTGATGTCAGCGACGCCGACATTCTCAAAGTCCCAGTAATACTGCACGTTGTTGGTCTGGGCGCCCTCGACATAGGCCGTGAAGGTCACCGCCACAGAGCCGAAGCCTCCGTTGGTGCTGGCAAAGAAATTGCATCGCAACAGGCCGCCGGTCGGATTGTCCTCATAGGCCCCGATATCATATTTCGCCCCGCCGTCATCATTGCCGTCGATAGGTCGGGTATAACGGTCGTAATCCAGAAGCGCCGCCGTGTTGGTCCCGGCGTCCACGCACGCCGTGCGCGCCAGCAGGTGATAGTCGCCCAGGGTCGCGGTCAGTCCGGCGCCGGACCCGGCCGCGATGAAGCCGGGATCACCGGTGAGATTGCCGACCCCGTTGGTCAGTTCCGGGGCGCAGGAGCAGACGGCCGCGTTCGTCAGGTTCACGATGCCCCCTCCCACTCGGGTGGTGTTGTAGTAAACGATGCAGTTGGTGACCGCGCCGCCGGTCCAGTAGAGGCCGCCGCCGTCGGACGCGTTGCCGTTGACGGTGTTGCGCACGACGGTGCAGTTCTCAAGGCGGCCGCCGCCCATGCGCAGTCCCCCGCCGTAGGTGCTGTTGACGCTGCCGTTCGCGTAGTTCCCGGCAATTACGCTGTTCCGGACCACGCCATCGGCCAGATGCAGGCCGCCGCCGCCGTTGCCGGCGGTGCCGCCGTTGCGGCATTCGTTGTAAGCGATCAGGCAGCCATCCACCAGGGCGCCGGCACTGTTCACATACAGCCCGCCTCCCCAACTGGAGATGGGGCTGACCACCTGGTTGCTGATGATCGTGCTGCTCACGAGCGTGCCGCCGGCCAGGTAGACCCCGCCGCCCCGGAAATGGTTCCCGCTGGAACCCACGTTGCCGTTCTTGCGGATCATGCAGTTCGTCACCAGGCCGCCGGTCATGTAGACACCCGAGCCCCAGCCCTGTTCACCGTATTGATTCTGGTTCCCCGCGATCAGGCTGTCGGCGAGGGTCCCGGCGGTCATGTAAACCCCCGAGCCGCCGAACACGCTGGGCCTGAGGCCGTAGTAAGCCCGGTTGTTGGTAATGGTGCAGCCTGTGACAACGCCGCCGGACATGAACACCCCGCCGCCGATGCCGTTCGTGTTGTTGGCCACAGTGCACCCGGCCAGCGTCCCGCCCTGGACCAACGCCGCCCGATAGGTCCGGCAGCCGGTGATGGTGCAGTTCGTGACGAGCCCATTGAGGAGCAGCAGTCCGCTCGGGTCGCTGGCTCCCAACCCGTTCGTCAGGGTCAATCCGTCCACGATGGCCCCGGGACTGTTGACCGAGAAGCACACCGCCGCCGCGTTGCCATCGACGAGCGTCTCGGCTGGCCCATTCGTGCCGCGCACGGTGATGTCACCTGTGACCGTCACGGGCGCGGTCACGAGGTAGGTTCCTTTGCTGATCCACACGGTCCGGTGCGTGCCGCCGCCGGTCACCAGCGCCTGCATGAGGTCGACCGCCGCCTGGATATTGGTGGCCGCTTTGGCCCAGGTGTCAAACGGAGTCGTGTGCGAACCGTTGGTGGCGACATGGGCATCCCCGTCGCTGAGCACCCCGATCAGGTTCGGCTTCACCAGGGTAAAGCCTTCGGTGGCGTTGCTGACGGTCAGTGCCACCGAGTGGAAGCCGCCCACGGCGTAAGTGTTGGTGACCTGTCCCAGGTCCGGCCCGTTGGCCGTGGTGACGCCGTTGTTGTCGAAATCCCAGTAGTACTGCAGGTTGACGGTGTCGGCGCCCTCAACATAGGCGGTGAAGATCACCTGCACCGAACCGAATCCCGAGTTGGTGCTGGCAAAAAAGTTACACCGCAACCCGCCGCTGGTCGGATTGTTCTCATAGGCGCCGAGGTCGTACAGTGCCGCACCATCGCCGGTCCCATCGATCGGACGCACCTCACCCTCATAGTCGAGGGCTGCGGACGTATTCGTCCCGGCATCCACGCAGGGCGTGCGGGCGAGCAGATGGTAGTCCCCCAACACCGCCGATAGGCCGGAACCCGATCCCGCCGCGATGAAACCGGGATCACTGGTGATGTTGCCGGTGCCGTTGGTCAACTCAGGGGCGCAGGAGTAGAAGGCCGCGCCGACCGCAATATTCGCGGCAGCGCCACCCGACCGGGTGGTGTTGTGGTAGACAATGCAGTTGGTGATGGTGCCTCCCGTCCGGTGCACGCCGCCGCCGTCCGACAGATTCCCGAGCGTGGCATTACGCACGATCGTGCAGTTCTCCAGGCGGCCGCCTTCCTGCTTCACCCCGCCACCGAAGCTGTTTACAATAGCCCCGTTGGCGTAGTTCCCTGCCACCACACTGTTGCGCAGGATGCCGGAGGCCAGGGTCACGCCGCCACCGCCGTAGTTGACACTCGTCGAGCGCGCCTCGTTGTACGCGATGCGGCAGCGGTCAACGACCGAGCCCGCGCCGTTCATATAGATCCCGCCTCCCGATGCCGAGGAGGGGGCGATCACCAGGTTGCTGACCACGGTACAGCCCGCGAGAGTCCCGCCGGTCATGTTCACTCCAGCCCCTTTCTGGTGGTTGCCGCCGCCACTGTTCTGACCATTGTTGCGGATCACGCAGTTCGTGACGAGTCCCCCGGTCATCCAGATGCCCGACCCGCCGGCGTTGCTTTCGCCGTACTGCTCATTGTTGGCGGCGACAAGGCTGTCCGCCAGAGTGCCGGATGACACGAAAGCGCCGCCACCACCCCGTAAGTCGGGCCGAACGGCGTAGTACCCGTTGTTGTTGGTAATCGTACAACCTATGGCCGTCCCGCCCACAACACTGATCCCACCGCCATTGCCGGTCTTGTTGTTGATCACAGCGCAATTGAGGAGCGTCCCCCCGGGCAGATGCACCGCCCGGTAGGTCTGGCAAAGGGTAATGACGCAGTTCGTAGCCATGCCGCGGTTCAGGAGCAGACCGCTTCCCTCTGCCGACCCCAGCCCATTCGAGATCGTGAGGCCGTCCAGGACCGCTCCGGGGCTGTCGACCACCGCGCAACGCGTGGCCGCATTCCCGTTCACCGCCGTCACGGCGGGCCCGTTTGTGGCGCGAACCGTAATGTCACCCGTGATGGACACGGGGGCACTCACAAGGTACATGCCGTTGCTGACCCAGACGGTCCGGTGCGTGCCGCCGGCGGCGACAATCGCCTGCATGGCGTCGATCGCCGGCTGAAGGTTGGTGGCGGCAGTGGCCCAGGTGTCAAAGGGCCATGTGTGGGAGCCATTGGTGGCCACACAGGCATCGGCATCGGCAAGGACTCCGATCAGGGCGGGTTTCACGAGGGTCACGCCCGCTGCCGCTGCGTTGCTCACTGTGAGGGATACGGCGTAGACCCCCGGCGTGGCATAGGTTCTGGTGACCGCGCTTAGAGCCAGGCCGTTGGTGTCGGTCGTGCCGTCGTTTTCGAAGTCCCAATAGTAGGTGGCCCCGCTGGTATCCGCGCCTTCCACAAAGGCCGTGAACGCGACCGTGGCGCTGCCGAACCCGGCGTTGGTGCTGGCGAAGAAGTTACAGCGCAACGGGCCGGTTGTGGGATCATTCTCATAGGCCCCGATGTCGTGGATGCCTGCGCCGTCATTGTTGCCATCCTTCGGCCTCCCCGTGCCTTCGTAATCGGTGGTCACGGGCGCCAGATTGGTGCCGGCGTCCACGCAGGCGCTGCGGGGCAGAAGTCGAAGGTTGCCCGCGGCCAGATCGATCAGACCCGGATCGGCCGCCGTGTTGTTGGTGGCGCCGGTACCCGACACCAGAGGGACGGCGCATCCTGAAACGAAGGACCCTCCCGTCTTGTACACGTTCGCTGCCGCCACGGAGGAGGCGGTGTTGAACAAGACGATCGTGTTAGTCGCGCCGCCCGCCGCCATGCTGAGACCGCCGCCGTAGCCGGCCAGGGCCGAGTTGCTGACGATCGTGCAGTTCAGGATGCGACCGTTGAGTTGAATGTGGATGCCCCCGCCGTTCTGAAGCGAGGAATTGTTGCGCACAATGCAGTTCTCCAACAGACCCCCGTTATACATGCGCACACCACCGCCATCATGACTGCTGCTCCATGTCCGCGCCACAGAGGTCAGGCGGTTGGCCGTGATCAGGCACTTGCGGACCGTACCGGCGGTATCGAAATACACGCCCGCACCGCCGGAGTCGACGTTGGCCCCGCCGCGGGTCTCATTGCCGACAATCGTGCAGTACTCGGCGATCCCGCCGTTGAGGTAGACCCCGGCACCCTTCGCACGATCAAAGGTGTTCAGCCAGTTGTTCGAGATGACGGAGTCTTTGACGAGTCCGCCGGTCATGGCAACCCCGCCGCCGTAGGCATTGTTCAATTGCACGGGGCCGGTACTGTTGGCCGTGACCAGACAATTGGAGACCATCCCGTTGACCATGTAGACTCCGGCGCCGTAGTACCCCCCAGTCACCAGCCGGTTGCTGACCACGGTGCAGTTACGCAAGGTGCCTCCGAGGGTGTCCAGGTAAACGCCGCCGCCGGACGCCGAGGTGATGGCGCCGTTCGAGATCACGAGCCCGTCGAGAACGGCCCCGGCATTGTTGAGGAGGAAGCAGCGCGTCGTGCCGCCCCCGTTGATGACGGCGGTTCCGGCCGTCAGGGCCTGCACGGTCGCGGTCTTGGTCACGCTGATCTGCGCGGCAATGGTATAGGTGCCGTTCGA
>CAYOIT010000052.1:0-27821 GCA_964404035.1 uncultured Verrucomicrobiota bacterium
TGGACAGGCACCATCATCGCCGGCAGCGTAGGCACCACCGCCAGCCCGGCCCTAGGTGCTGACGCAGTACGAGAAGACCCTCCACCTTCTCGAACTCAACCCGTTTCTCACGACGAGGGGCACTGAACCGTTCGCCACCTGTCAATATCGTCCAACCTCTTTTACCACAGTCACCATCCGCTTCAAGTCGGCGGCGCTGACGCTGGAGGGGATGGAATGATCTGTGGCGAAGATAAAGCCCCCATTCTCCTTCAGAACGGGCACCTGCTGTCGCACCACCTGCTCCATCTCATCGGGGCGATTCCAGAGAAGCGCATTCATCCCGCCGTGCAGAACCAGTTTGTCGCCGTACTCCCGCTTGATGGCCAGCGGGTCGAGGCCAGCCTTCACCTCGATCGGATTGAGCGCGTCCAAGCCCATCCCCACCAGTTCGGGGATGAACGGCTCGATATTGCCGCAGGAGTGCAGATACGCCGGAATGCCTTTCGCATGCGCCCAGTCGATGACCCGTTGCTGCAGCGGTTTGAGAAGGTCGCGGTAGGTTTGCATCGAGAAGAACTGCTTATCCTTGAACCCCATATCGTCGGGCCAGCGCAAGCCGTCGAACGTGTAGCCCCCGGCCCAGACCATCTCGAGCAGCGCCAGTGAGGTATCGAGCTGATGGGTGAACATCTCCCGGCACCACCCGGGATCCTCCACCAGCGCGATCAAGGTCGTTTCCATACCCAGCATCCACGAATGGGTGATGTCGAAGCCGAAGCAGATGCTCGGCATGATGAAGGCGCCCTCGTCGCGCCAGAGCTTGTAGTTGGCGCGAAGGTGGTCCCACTGAATGCGGTCGCGGTCCGGGCTCATCCGCGCCTTGGCCCGGCGCCAGTCGTCCGGCGTCTTGACGATGAAATCGATCGACTGGGGCGTCGAGGTCATGTGCCGCCAGGATTTGCGGGTTTCGCCCCAGGCGGTGGTGTAGATCGTGTACTCCGGCGTCACCTCAAGCGTCTTCTGCTCAAAGCGCGGGCTGTTATCGATGTCGAAGCGGATGAGCTTGTCGAAACCGAAGTAGTCCTGATAGTCGGCATTGGCCGGCATGCCTTCGGCCTGCCAGCGCTCGATCGTATCCTGTCCCCACGGTCGGTCCGAGATCGGAATACGATCCGCGTCCTTGTGCTCGAACATGCGCAAAATGCGTTCCCGTGAGGTCATCGGCTTCAAAGCACGACCCCCTGCCGCGTGAGTTCAGCCTGCACGGCCTTGATCCCGACCTGGCGGGGAGTCGTGCCCGTGCGGACGGCCACGGCGGCCGCCGTGCCGGCACCCTGCCCCACCACCATCGTGTGCACCATCACGCGCAACAGGAACGGGTGCTCGGCACTGATACTGCGCCCGGCCCCCATCAGCAATCCCTCGAGGCCCCTGGGAACCAGGCAGCGGTAGGGCACCTCGAACGCGTCGGCGTGACACACCTGGGCGCCCCAGGCGTTCGGCCCCTGATGCTTGACCACGCTGTCCCATCCGATCGCCCGGCCAACGGCATCCGGCTGACGGGCGCCGGCCCGCATCATCTCGAGCGTGAAGATGAAGTCGCCGTCGAGATAGCGCGAGGCGCGCACGCCCAGATTGGCGGCGGTACCGGCGACGAAGGCGTTCGCGAATCCGGGAAGGTGTTTCCGGTAGACCTCGGCAACGGTGAAAGCCATGCGCCGTCCATCCAGGATGCTGCGACTGATCTGCTCCGCATCGAGGCCGTCGAAATGGGTGAAACCGGTGATGACGTGCACCACGCCCGTCTGGCGCAGCGCGTGCATCTGGCAGGCATCGGTCGTGTCCTGAATGCCGATCGTGGCCGGTAACTCGCCGCTGGCCTTGGCGCGCTTGAACGCGTCCATCTGCATGCCGCCGCCGTGCGGGAAGAGGAACGTGCCGCAGTCGTCATACTGCGCCAGCGCCTCGGCAAGCGTCCAGTCGACATCCATGTATTCGGGAAACTGGTCGGGATGCTTGCGGAAGTAACCCACAAAAGCGTCCACATCGACATTCCCCAGCCGAAAGCAAAGGCTGTGCAGGCCTTTCTCGCAGACATGGACCGGCGCCCCGGCGCGGGCGGCAATATCGCTGTCGCCCGTGGCGTCCACGACCACCTTGGCGAGGATCGCCTCACGACCGGCCTTGGTCTCGACGATGACCCCCCGCACGGCCCGCTCCTCCACCACAGCGCCCGCCGTGCCGGTCTGCAGAAGTAGATCGACCCCGGCCGCTGCCGCGAGATCCTGCAACACGAGCTTGCCCTGTTCGATATCATAGATGATATGGCCCTTGTGAGCCTGCCACTTGCGGCCGTAGCCCATGGCCGCCGCCAGGGCATCGGCCACTTCGACACAAATCCCCGTCGATCCCAGGCGGCGCTTCTCATCGCCGGTGTAATAGCAGTTGAAAATGCTGCAACACATGCCGGCGGTGGCCACTCCGCCCAGAAAGCTGTTGCGCTCGATGAGCAGTGTCCTGGCTCCGGCCCGTGCCGAGGCCATGGCGGCGGCCACGCCGCCGAGCCCGCCGCCACAAACAATGACATCGTATAGTGCCCGCACGGGCAGTGGCCGGGCGGGTTCGAGAATGGTCGTCGGATTCAAGGGTATCTCCTGGTTTGACATTAACGCTCCTCGTGAACCGCCTCGGCGATGGCCGCGAACAGCTTGCGCTCGCACTCCTTCGGAAAGTCCTCCGTCAGGCTGATGAGCACGCCACCGGTCAGCGGGGCTTCGGCCCTGTAGCGCCGCACCGCAGCGCGGATCTCGTCCTCGGACGCATGCTGCAGCTTGGAAGGGACATTCAGCGAGATCACTCGGCCCGGCCAGGCGGCCCCGGCCTCCTGCAGGGTCATATCCCCGTCCGGCGCCACGGCAAACGCCTCCATGACATCCCACGGGCAGCGCGCCATCAGCCCGGCCAGGTTCCGGGTGGCGTCGTCGGTGTGCGCACCCAGCCGCTTGTCGCGGGCGTGAAGCTGTTCGCCAAATTCCTGGTACACCGGCAGATAGTAGGTCTCGAATTGTGTCGGGCTGACCACCGAGGGCTGGATATTACCACCGTAGGTGATGAATTCAGCCGGCCCGGCGGCGACGATGCGGAACATCTCGCGATGTCGGTCGAGCAGCACCCGGTAGAGATTCAGCACGCGCTCGCGATGGTCCATCCATTCGAAGACAAAGGTTTCGACACCCATGGTCTTGACCATGATCTCGTGCATCGGGTCGTAGCCGCACCAGGCGTATGCATAGCCAGCCTCTCCCAGTTGGTCCGCGGCCCGCTGAAACGCCTCGCCGGCCGCGGTGTAGCGGAAGCTCTTGAACCAGGCGCACAGCGCCGGATAGTCGCGCTCATTCTTGAACAGATACTCCAGGGCGGCGTGGCCGCCGGCCGCATTGGCCGTATCCAGGTCCGTCAGAATTCCGGCCGGTGTCTCGATCGTACGCCGTACGCAGGGCAACCCTCTTTCCAGCACGCTTTCATGACGGACCCGGCAGCCGTCCGTGTGACAGTCGAACGTGGGATGGCCACCGACCACGCCCCAGCCGAGGTCGCGAACCCACTGGTACTCAGGGATCAGCGGCGCCATCCTCAAACGGCAGTGCAGAGGGATACGGTCCGTCGGCAGGCCCAACAGGCCGCGGCGAATGCGTTCACGTGGAGTGTGGAGTGTCGTCATGGTTTTCCGGCAATGCAGGCCAAGGCGTCGCGGGCGCCGGCGTTGAGGAAGACGGTGTCGACCCCGAGCGCCAGGAAGGTGAACCCGTCGGCGAGTGCCTGGGCGATCGCCGCTTCCGTGGGAATCACCACATGCATCCCCGCCGCCTTGCCGGCGTTGCGGCAGGCCTCGAGCACGCGGCGGCAGCCCGCCTTGACCAGCGCGTGTCCCGTCTGCCCTGGCACCCCGCAGGAACCGCTGAGGTCATAGGGGCCGATGAAAACGCCATCCACACCGTCAACGGCCAGTATGGCATCGATGTTTTCCACACCCTCGCACGACTCGATCATCACCACGACCGCCATCTCGTCATTGGCACTCGCCGCGTACGCGTCGAAGTCCGTCCCCCAGTTGTTCATGCGTGAAAAGCAGAACCCGCGCACGCCGCGCGGCGGGTATTTGGCGGCATGCACGGCCCGTTCGGCATCCTCGGCCGTGTGGACGAGCGGGACGATCACCCCCTGCGCGCCCAGGTCCAACACCTGGCGGATGGCGAGGGTGTCGTTCTCACGAACACGCGCCAGCGGCACGACGTTACGGCCGCGCATGGCCCGTGCCAGCGCCGCAAACCCGGCGTTGTCGATGTCGGTGTGCTCCATGTCGGCGGCAATCCAGTCAAACCCGGCATTGGCCAGTACTTCGGCCACGGCCGGGTGCCCAATCTGGATCCAGGTGCCGAGTGTCACACGACGTTCCAGCAAGGCTTTTCGAACGGGGTTGTTACTCATGATGATACCTCGATTTCTCAAAACAGGCCTTTCAGCTTTCGCGCCAGGCGAATGCCGGCCAAGGCCACGCGGCGGGAGGCGACGGCCCGGGCGTCTTTCACATACTGCCGGCTCAAGGCCGGCACCCGGCGCGGCGAAAGGTCCGGCTGATAGGGAACGTGGGCCACATGCCCGTCGAGATAGGCCACCCGGCCGGCCGCCTCCAGGCTCTCGCCGGCCCACGCGGCATAGGTCTGGTTCGTTTGCAGTTCCAGCAGTCCGGCTGGCGCCAGGGTCGGGTCAACCGTGATCGTATCGGCGTTGCGGACGATGGACGCATGGTCGGCGTCGGTCCCCGCCAGTTCATCCCAGAACGCGTGCAGCCGCATCACCCTGAAGTCCGTCTTGATCGCCTCTTCGTTGCCACCGCGGTCCCCCTCGGGAAAAGTGGGCGAAACCCACGTGGCGCAGTGCAGCGGTTGATGAATATCACCCACCAGATGCAGGTACCAGCTTAACGCAACGGCGCGGTCGCTCGCGGAGACCCGGTCGGACCGCAGGAGCCGCTCCATGGCGCCCAACCGTTCCACCAGCGTGGTTTGTCCCGGCGGAGGCGCGGCGGGGGCCCGGTCAGCGGAGGCCACAAAGGGAAGGTTGATATAGTGCCACCCCCCATGATGATACCGGGTGATGGAGTCCGGTTTGGGCGGCTGGTCTTCCGCGGAGGGTCGCACCAGGTCGGGCCAGGTGGACGCCTTGAGGAACACCCACTCGTTGGTCTCCACGCCTGCCGGCACGCCCACGACGAGGAGTTCGGCATAGTGAGGATGTTGCCGCAGCAGGGCTGAAGCCGCCTGGCGCTCCCCTTCCGACAGGGACCGCCAGGCAAGCTCGGCAATGGTCATGTGACCGGTGTCGTTCCAAGCCCCTGCATTGGCGGCGAGAAATCCCACCAGCAGCGTCGACAGAAGGCTTGCCTTGGGTTTCATGTCAGGTCCGAACCAGGCGGGGAGAGCCCCAGCGACTCTCCCGCGCCAGCGATTCACCGGGCGGTGGCTCCACGCCGTCTACCACGCATCGGTGCGGAACGGCAGAGCCGGGAGGCCGTCCTTGTTGAACAGGTTGGCCCACGGGTGGGTCTGGGACCAGGCGTAACGTACCGCCACCGGGGCGGTCACCTTCTCGCTCGAGACCACCACGGCGTCGCCGTCAATGACGGCATCGGCCCACTGGAACTGCTTGTCGGCACCGGCCACGGCAAACCCCTGGAGTTTGTCGGCAGGGCTCGCCGCCAAGCCCTGGCCGACATGCGCAAAGCGCACGCGGATTTTGCCCGCTTCAACGGCATGCGAGCGATAGAGCGGCCCATAGATCTCCACCGGCTGGCCATAGACCATGCCCAGCGCCACACGGGCGGCACGCGCGCCATACCCGGACTTGCACAGGGGATGGATGCCCGAGCCCAGATCGCTAGCGATGACCATCGCCGTGTTGGAGTAATTCATAATGCGGGTGTGGAGTTCACGGTAGCCGCCGTTCGTCGGCACGGTCGCCGGCAGCGGTGAAAACTTCTCGGCCTTGCAGGTCACGGGGTCCGCCGCGTCCCAGGCGCAGCCGCCACCGCTCGGTTTCTGTACATAGATGAACGGAAACGCTCCCTGGCCCCACTCCTGGCGCCACCCGTTGATCAGGGCTCCCATCAGCGTATACTGGTCAACATTCCGAATCGCCGTACCCGCTTCGCCCTGGTCCCAGAGCACACCGCGAATGGCATAGGGCTGGTAGGGCCGGATCCAGCGTTCGTAGAGGTTGCCCACCACACCCTGGCAGGAGCCCGGCTTCACAGGCGCCGCAGGCTTGCGCGGCTCCGGCTTGCCCGCCGCCTTCGCCGCCTCGGCCGCCTGCTTCCACGTGGCCAGCGCGTTCGTATAGGCCGTCTGTATCAGCGCGGCCTTCTCCTCCGTGTACCCCTCCAGGGCCTTGGCCACCGCCGCCTGACAGGCCGCATCGCCCCGGTACGCCTGCTCACTCAGCCAGTATCCCGAAGGGGTTCCGCCCGCAGCGCCCACCATCAATCCCATGGGCACGTTGAGCGTTTTCTGAAGCGGCACGGCGAAAGAGAACAGCAGCGCCGAGAAACTGCGCAGGGAAGAGGGCGAGGCCACCTCCCACCGGGAACCGACGCTGCGCATCACTCGCAACCGCGGGTATGTGGCGGCGGCATTCGTCGCCAGCACCGGGTCACCCTTGACATAGGTTGACACCGGCGTCTGCATGTTGGACTGACCGGAACCCACCCACACCTCGCCCACCAGCACATCCTCAAGAGCCACTGGGGGCTGATTGGTGTCGGCGGGAGACACGGCGATCGTCATGGTCCGCGACTCGTCTGAAGCCGTCATCGGGTCGAGTTTGAGCCGCCAGCCCCCCTTGTCATCGGCCTTGGCGCTCTTCGTCTGCCCCGCAAACGCCACGGTCACGCTGGTGCCCGGGGCCGCATTGCCCCAGATCGGCACAGGCATGTCGCGCTGCAGCACCATGTGACTGGCCAGCACCGCCGGCAACTTGAGCTTCGCCGGTCCCGGCTCCGCCCCCCACGCTGTTCCTGCTACCACCGCCGCCAACATCAAGATTTTGAACATCATCTGACTCCTCATGTGACCTACTGTGTAGCCTTGCCCGCATCGTGGTCGATCCGGTTTCTTTACAACGGAAAGCTCCATGGGCAGGGGAGTATTACCGAATTGGGCCTGGAAGGCAATCAGCGACAAGGCCTACACCGTGTCCGCGACGTTCTCAACCAGGGTAGCCCGGCCGACTTCGATCACACTCTTGCATAAGTGTCCTGTTTTCGCTGCTAGCCCAGAGCCCAAACCGCATCAGTGTGTCCGCCACCTCGCTGGTCGCCCAGGCACTCGTCGGCTCGACCAACACCGTCAGTGTCCACTTCGACGTGTGGGGCGCCACCAACTTCACCACCCATTACTCGGTGATCGGTGGAGAAGCCTGGGGCTGGACTGAGAACCGTCTGGGCGGCATGAGCACGGGCCAGCACGAGACCGTGACGTTGACGGCCAGCCCGCGCGATCTGGCCCCCGGCGTCCATACCGGACTCTTCCAGGTGGTCGCCGACACCGCGAACTCGCCCGTGGACATTGCCTGGCGCCTCACCATCCTGCGCCGCTCCTCGACCCTCGCCGCCGTGCCCATCACCGAGGCCCGCGCCACCACCGGCTCCAACAGCGTCGTCAAGACGCTCAGCTTGATGCTCGAGGGGGAACTCGACGTCGACTACCAGATCACCGCCAATCAGCCCTGGGTTCATGTCGGCAATCCGACAGGCACCGTCTCGGGAACCGGCCGCGACGTTGAGATCCGTTTCGACCCCGCCGGGCTGCCGCAGGGAACCTACACCGCAGCCCTCAGTGTGGTCTCCGCAACGTACACCACGAGCTATTCCACAGTCTTCTCGGTGCACCCGGCCGACGTGTTGCCCCCCGTCCTGTCGGTCAGCACCAACGAGCTGGCCTTCGCGGCTCCGCGCTACATGAAGCCGGCCAACCAGACGCTCTACATCCGGAACGCGGGCGGCTGCGGTATCGGAGGCACCAATGCGCTTCGCTACACCATCAGCTATCTCTCGCAGGGCGCGAACGACTGGTTCAAGATGCATCCCCTCGCGCTCGGCTACGAATTCGAGAACCGGGGCGAAGTCGACGCCTTTCAGATCGATATCTATCCCGGCACCCTCCCGCCCGCTCTCTTCACGCGGGAAGTCATGATCCGCCAGGTCGGTGGCGCCGGGGCCGAGGAACGCGTCCGGGTAAGGTTCCGGATTGAGGACCCCCTCGACTACGACGTCGCCCTGACGCACGAAATCAGCGTGAATTCCATCGAAGCCTCCCCGCCCCCCAACCCCAATGGGCGTTATGCACATGGAACGCAGCTGACGCTGGTCGCCATCCCCAGCCTCGGATACGATCCCGCTTGGGCCGGCGACCTGCCAACCGAAAACGACACGCTGACCGTCACGATCACCAATAATCTCGCCCTGCACGCCTTCGGTCGGAGGACCACGATGATGCACGGCTTCGTCACCGACGCGAGCAGCGGCAACCCGGTCGTCGGCGCCAGGGTCTTGCTCAACGGCAAAAGCACATCGACCTTGGGAGGCTCCGCTTCACCCGGCGGCTATGCCCTGTCAGCCTCGTCGGCCGCGGGGGCCGCCAGCGTGGAGCGCGACGGTTACCTGCGACTCATTCGGCAGGTTTCGCTCGTAACCGGCGAATGGAATCGCGTTGACTTCGCGATCCAGAGAGAGCTCTTCGGGGCGCTGAGCATGACCGTACCCGAGACGACCGAGGCGATCATCGTGGACTACACGCTGAAGGGCGAACCGGACGAGGTCCATCCCGTAGACGTCGACGTGTCATTCGATCGGGGGGCCACCTGGCAAACGCCCCCGGGCTATCCCACCAACTTCAGCGGAGCCCTGGGCGGCACCGTCCACACCGGACCGCGGCGCATCTTCTGGCAGACCATGCAGACCTACCCCTTCTTCCACCTCACCAACGTGCTCCTGCGCTTGCGGAGCGGCGACCAGACGCGCGTCTCGTCTCCCTTCGACATCAATACCCAGGTCGCCCTTAACCCCAAGTTCCTCATCTATCACGATCATAACCGCAACAAGAGCTACGATTCCGGCGAGGAACTGCCCGGCGCCGAAGTCTACCTCGGCGGCCGGACCCCCGCCCACCTGCGCGGCACCACCGACGATAATGGCTGGTTCACCTGGGCCGGTCGCGCCCTGAAGACTGGTGACTCGGTTTTCGCCCGGAAACACCTGCACACGCGCGACGCCGAAAAATCGGGCCACGGTGCCGTGGATAATGTGATGCACATCCTGTGGCTGGACACCGATATCGGCACGCTTAACGATGCCGACACCAACGTCTGGGATGGCGTCTGGAGTTCCTTCACCGTCACCCGCAACCAGATCTGGAACATGCAGTCCGGCTTCCGCCTGCCGGTGCCGGCGAATCATCCACTGGTGGAGTGGAATCTCACCATCGACTCCTCCGACGATGACCCCGTCATCCTGGCCAATCTCGACCGGGCACTTGTTGACGCCTCGAAGTACCTGTACCGCATCACCGACGGACAGATGAAGTTCAACAAACTGTATGTCCGTTCCGACGACCACCGACTCAACGAAGGCGATGTCTGGATTCGCTGGCGCTACACGCGCGCCAGCGCCAATGTGGGCGGCATATTCTGGAACCCGAGCGTCGTCAGCGACCGTCGCATCAAGATCGGCTTCGCGGATCTGCAGACCAGCGGCATCGCCAGCAACTGGGGCCGCACCCTCGTCCACGAGTTCGGCCATTACGCCATGGGCATGTATGACGAATACCGTTCCAGGATATGGGAAGATGCGTTCATCCGCTATGCCTACGCCCACTCGAACCTGTATGCGCAGCCCTTCGGCTTCATGGACGACCAGCGCAGTATCGACAGCATGTCCTCGCGGAACGACTACCTTGCCAACGCGGTCGATTACTTACCCTCAGGCAGCGAAAATATGATGCACGAAACAGGGCGATACTGGCCGGAACAATTCTCGCACCATGGCAAGGATTGCTGGCGCTTCTTCGAGGATCGCTACCAGATGACCTATCATGGCCGCTTTGTCAATTTCCTCATCCAGAGATCGGGCTTTTACGTGAACGGGACCTCCAGCGTACCGGACCGCCTCAGCTCCTTCACCATTCCGGGGCCCTATACCACTTGCCTGATCCGGCATAACGACGAGGCGTACGTGCCCATGGCCACGGCGGTGATGGCCGCCGCCGCCCCCGCCTCCGTTCGCTGGTCCTCCGCGCGCGGACCGGTGGATCTCATCGTCCTGCGCAACGGACTGCCCTGCGGCGCCGCCCAGGTCGGCCGGCGCCGCTCAGGAAACATTCCCTTCGAGTTCATCGGACATACCCCGCGCGACGGGCGCATGCACGTCACCAGCCTGGCGCCGGGCGACCAGATCGTGGTCAATCACCTCGGCCTGCAAGCCGCCCATGCCGTTGTCGCGCAGGACCTCGGGGGCAACGTGACCATCGACCTCGGTGCCGCCGCAACACGCAGGGCCACCCTCGGCGCACTCGCCGAGACCCCTCTCGCCATGCTGATCACGGGGGCCTTCAGCGCCAACGACTACCTGCTCACCCTGGCGCCAACGTTCGAACTCGCGGCCCGCCCCGTGGTGACGGTCTGTGAGAACGACACGCTGACCAATGCCATTCCCATGAGTTCCATAGAAGGAACACCCACCCGTTACCAGGGGCGCATCCCCATCGCGGCGACGACGACTGAACTCACCGTCGAGATCAGCGCGCTGTCACAGGGCGGACAGACGTTCCATACCTTCGACCTGGCCACCCTCATTCCGGTTTCGACGAATGACTTTGTGGCTCAGAGCTTGGTCAGTCCTTCGCCGGAGTTGCAGGCGCGGAACACCCGCGGACTGATCTACCAGGCCTTCGGCCCCGTGCCGTTGCCCGCGTCAGCCACGAACCGGTTCATCGGCCCCGCCATCCATTTCGCGCTGGCCGACGGCAGCGCCGTCTCTCCCCTGGCGATGGCCCAACTCAGTCTCCACTACGCGCCCACGCTGCCCGCGGGCGTCGACGAGAGGGACCTTGCACTGTGTCGCTGGAGTTCCCTCCCCGCCGGGTGGGTGCCGGTCAGCCGCACCCATGAGGTCGCCACCCGTTCCGTATCGGCCGAATTCGACAGCGCCGGACCCTACGCGTTGTTCGCCCGCGAATCCAGCGACCTGATTCCTCCCGCCCGCATCGGCAACCTGTTTGCCTCCCTCGACCCGACGGACGCCGGGCGCGTCGTCCTCACCTGGACGGCGACAGGCGACGACGGGACCGAGGGCACTGCCACAGCCTACGAACTGCGCTTCGCCAGAGCGCCGTTCGACGACAGTTCACTCGACAACGCCACCGCCCTCGCGCTTCGCCTCACCCCCGCGGCGTCGGCCGCCGCCGAGCACTATACCCTTACGCTGCCGCCCGAGCGCCTCTGGTACATGGCCCTGCGCGTGCGCGACGGCGCCGGTAACTGGAGTCCCCTCTCCAACCTCGCCTCCGCCCGACCCGTCCGCCCGTCGACGCCCGACAGTCCCTTCCCCAGCCAGTTCCTCTCCTCCCTGGCGTTGCGCGGATTTCCCGCCGTCGATCCCGACGGCGATATCGACGGTGACGGCCTCTCCAACTGGGAGGAGTATCTCCGCCAAACCGATCCGACCCAGTCTGACTCCGACGGAGACGGCATGCCGGACGGGTTCGAGAGCCGCTATGGACTCGACCCTCTCGACCTTGCGGACGGCGGGCTCGATCCCGACGGCGATGGCCTGACAAATCTTGAGGAGTGTCAGCTCGCTTCCGACCCTCGCCGTCCGAACACGGCCGGCGACGGCCTGGACGATGGGTGGAAGCACCGTCACGGTTTCGACTTGCTCGCGGAAACCGACACCGGGGCCGATACCGATCGCGATGGCGTGCCCACTGGTGCGGAGTACGTGGCCGATACCGACCCCAATGACGCTGCCTCCTATCTGCGGGTCCACGCGATCGTCCCGCACCCCGCCGGCGTTGCCTTGAGCTTCGAGTCGTCCCCCGACCGGAGCTACACCCTCGAGGCGATCGTGGGACTGAGCACCGGACAATGGCACACCGTCATCGGTCCGTTCCCCGGTGAGGGAGGAACGCTGCTGCCCCTCCCCAGCACGAGTGCCGAGGAGTTCTACAGAATCCACGTCACGTTGCCATCGGAGTAGGAAGCAGGGCATCCTCGTGACGTCACGCTGCGGCGAAAGGCCTTTCGTTCCCTTTACGATCGGGACTCTCGGCCGCCGAATTCGACAATGCCGAACCGCTCGTAGTCGTGGAAGTTCCCCCCTGTGGCGGGACACCAGGCGTATTGGGTCGCCTTGCCGTCATCGTAGTCGATCCGGTACGCATTCATGCGCCAGATGTCGCCCGGCTTGGGCGTCTGGGCCACCCCGACCATCACGCTGAAGGGGATGAAGAACTCGGCCATCCAGCCTTCCACAGCGGCGCCGGGACGCTTGGAACCGCCACGAACCGACGTCGCATGCCGGGCCAACCGTTGTCCCTCGTAATGCCAGGGAAGCCAGCCATGGAAACGACCCTTGAGGTTCGGCACCAGGATGAGCAACTCGGCGTTCAACGGGGAGATCTCGTACTCCAGGTACAACGGCTGCTGCTTATCGGGCCAGACAAAAAACTCGACCACATCCTCCTTGTACAGATCGGCCATGTCCGGCAGACGGGTGCAGGATAACCGCCGGTCGGCGCAATCGACCAACGTGTAAAGGCCGGTGGCCGAGTAGACAAGCTTGGTCCGGGTACGATAGCGGGCCGTGCCACCCACGCGGGTCATCGGAAGCCAGGCGGCGCACCGCCAGGCCGGAGCGTCGCCGCGACCGGTTACCTTAAAATCCTCGACCAGCGGGGCCACTGTCGATGTCAGTTCCGAAGCCTGTTTTCTTGCAATGGAAGGTTTCATAGGCGGAGGAGTATGGCTAATAACCGACGGAAAGGCAATCGTGGCACACGTTTTTCCCGCGGGATTGCCTGTTGCCTTTTCAACGGTGAATCCATAGGATTTGCCGCGTTGGAACCCCTCGTATCCAGGGGTGACGACCATCGTTAAACCGGAGACAAGCATGAGACGGATTGCCTTGGCAATAGTGGCTGTGGGATTGATTGGAGGTTGTGCGCCGTCGGATCAATTCTGGAAGAAACCGGATATCGGCGCCAGGATCACGACCCTTGAAGACGCCCTGAAACAGCCCGAGACTGTCCGGAATCTCGACCTGTTCAATCGCCAGCAGCCCGTTTTTCCCGCCGATATTCTGAAGTTGAAGAACCTGGAGCGCCTGAGCCTGCGGAAGAACACCGTCGTGACGGTGCCCGAGGCCATCGCTTCACTCACTGCCCTGAAGTGGCTGGATCTGGGAGAAAGCGGACTGACCGACCTCAACCCGGCCGTTGGATCCCTCCCCCATCTGTCCATGCTCTACGTGAATGACAATGCGTTGACGGAATTGCCCGGCGCTCTGGCCACGCTCCCGGGGCTTCAGTATCTCAACGCCGATCGCAACAAGTTGACCACCCTTCCGGCCGCCCTTGGAAAATCGGAATCGCTCAAATGGTTGCGGCTCAACGATAACCAGATCACCGCCCTGCCCGGCGACCTGAGCGGCCTGGCCCGGAATCTCAAGCGGCTCTATCTGCGCGGGAACCCCATTCCCGATCCGGAGAAAGCCCGTATCAAACAAGCTCTCCCCAACTGCCAGGTGATGTTTTGACCATGCGTCTCCGACTAGGCGTCAACATTGACCATGCGGCCACCCTTCGCCAGGCGAGGGGAACGCCCTACCCTGACCTGATCGAGGCCGCCCGCCTGTGTGAAGCCGCCGGCGCCAAGGGGATCACGATCCATCTCAGGGAAGACCGCCGCCATATTCAGGACCGCGACGTGTATGCCCTCCGCAAGACCATCGCCACCAGGCTCAACCTTGAAATGGCCAACAACCCCGACATCCTCGCCGTGGCCCTCGACGTCCGCCCCGATGAAGTCTGTCTCGTGCCCGAACGCCGTCAGGAACTGACGACCGAAGGCGGACTGGACGTGGCCGGCCAGGAGCGCCGTCTGCGCCCGACCGTCCTGAAGTTGCAGGAAGCCGGCATCGCGGTCAGTCTTTTCATCGCCCCCGATCCCCGCCAGGTCGAGGCCGCCGCCCGGCTTGGCGCCCCTTATATCGAACTCCATACCGGCAAGTTCTGCGATACTCGCGGCGCCATCGCCCGTCAGGAACTGAAGGCCCTTTGCGCCGCCGCCCGCCAGGCTCACTCCCTCGGCATCAAGGTCAACGCGGGCCATGGCATCAACCTCGCGAACGTCGGGGACATTCTTCACCTCCCCCACCTCGATACCCTCAACATCGGCCACAGCATCATCTGCCAGGCCGTGTTTGTCGGCCTGAAGCCGGCGGTCCGCGACATGCTGGCCGCCATGAAGGCTTACAGGGGGGGTAAGCCCTGATGGCCGATCGCGTCATCGGAACCGGCGTCGATCTCGTGGAGAATGACCGCATCCGCCACTTGCTGGAGAAATGGGGTCCCCGCTTCAAAGACCGTGTCTTTCGTCCCTCGGAACAAGCCTACTGTGACGACAAAGCGTCGCCCTGGCTCTATTACGCCGGCCGCTTCGCGGTGAAGGAGGCGGTCTCCAAGGCTTTCGGTACCGGCATCGGTCCCTCTCTCGGGTGGCTGGATATCGAGGTCGTCCGCAACCCTGACTCCGGCGCTCCCTCCGTGGAACTCACCCCCCACGGCAAAGTGCTGGCCCACCAGCAGGGCGTCGATCGCGTCCTGATCAGCCTGTCCCACACCCATCATTTTGCGGTTGCCCATGCCCTGCTGGTAGGAAGAGAATAACGCATTCGAACGGAAGTGAGCCTTTGGACAGGATTTACAGGATTTGGAATCTTGAAGATCATGTTATCCTGTCAAACTCTTTTGAATTGGCGGATCCATAATGAAAGCCATTACCTCGCTGCAAATGCGTGAACTCGACAAAGTCGCCTCCGCTGAATTCGACATTCCGGGCGTCGAACTCATGCGCCGCGCGGGCCGCGGCGTCGCCTCCATCGTGGCTTATATCGCCGAACACGGCCATATGGGCGATCCTTTCATCCAGTTGGTGGCGGGACGGGGAAACAACGGGGGCGATGCCTTTGCCGCCGCCTGTTTCCTTCATGAAGAGGAATTCGAAGTCGAGGTGCTGCTCGCCGGTTCCTCCTCCGAGGTCAAGGGCGATGCCCTGCGCCACCTCGGGAAAATGCGGGCCAGCGGGATCCCCCTGACCGAACTCCCCACCAAGGAATCCTGGGAGGACGCGCTTCACGATGCCGACAGCGGCGGCATCATCGTGGACGGGGTTCTGGGCATCGGCGTCAACGGCCCCGCGCGCGGCCCCATCGGCGGGGCGATCCACTACATCAACAGGATCTCGGACGACAACATCGTCGTGTCGATCGATGTGCCCTCCGGCCTGGATGCCGACACCGGCGCCTCGCCCGGTGAAACCGTCGTCGCGGATGTCACCGCCACCATCGGCCTCCCCAAGACCGGACTGCTCACCCCGCAGGCCGTTCCCTTTGTCGGCAGCCTCGACGTGATCAGCATCGGCATTCCCTCCGATCTGGCCAGCCAGTATGTGTGCAAGCGGGAACTGATCACCGGGTGGGATGCCCGCCGCCACCTTCCGCGCCGTCCGCGAATGGCGCACAAAGGCCAGTACGGCCATGTCCTGATCATCGGCGGCGCCACGGGCTTTGCCGGTGCGGCTGCCCTGGCGGCGCGGGCAGCGGTACGGTCGGGCGTCGGCCTCGTGAGTGTCCTGACCCCGCGGTCCGTCTATCCCATTGTGGCAGGAGGCAGCCTGGAGTCCATGACCCATCCGGGAGTCGAAACCGAAACAGGGTCGCTCGCCATTCTCAATTGGGAAGTCTGGAAATCCAGATTGTCCGAGTTCGATGCGGTGGTGGTGGGACCGGGCATGACCCGCCACCCGGATACGGCCATGTGGGTGCGCCATCTGCTCAAGGAATGCCGCCGTCCTCTTCTGCTCGACGCCGACGCGTTGAACTCACTGGAGGGGTCGCCGGATCTGCTCGCCCATGCCCAATGCCCGGTGATCATCACCCCGCATCCAGGCGAACTGGCCCGCCTGCTGGGGTGCAGCACCGCCGATATCCAGTCGGACCGTGAAGGCGCCGCCGAGAAGATTGCCAGGCTGACCAAGGCGATCATCGTGCTCAAGGGGGCGGGAACCATTGTGACTCAGGAAGGCCGGGCCCTCCACATCAACATGACCGGCAACCCGGGCATGGCCACCGGCGGAATGGGCGATGTGTTATCGGGTGTCCTCGGCGGCATGCTGGCGCAATCGCTGCCGCCTTTCGAAGCCGCCTGCGCCGGGGTCTTCCTCCACGGGCGGGCCGGAGACAATGCCATGTGGCGGCAATCCCAGGCCGGGCTTACCGCCGGCACGGTCATCGAAGAGCTCCCGGCCGTGTTCCGGGAAATCGTGGTCCGCTAGCGGGTCCGCCTCACCCTTGCAGATCGCGCTTCGTCCCGAACTGCCGCTTCAGCGTCCCGGACAGCGAGTCGGCAAGACTGTACATGATCGGGGCCTGGATCAGCGTCAGGACCGTCGCCACGGCCAACCCGAACAGGACAGCCACCGCCATGGGCGCCCACCAGGCCGACGTCTCGGCTCCCGCCACAAACCGGGGCGGCCATGTATGGACTTCCAGGCTCCACCCTGCCGCCATCGGAATCAGTCCGGCAATGGTTGTAATCGCCGTCAGCAGAACCGGGCGCAGACGCATGCGGCCTCCCGCGACGATCGCCTCCGTTGTGGAGAGTCCCGCCGCCTTGCGTTGATTGATGCAGTCGATGAGCACAATCCCGTTATTAACCACCACGCCGGCCAGACTGACCACACCGATTCCCGTCATGATGACCCCGAACCGCATTCCGAAGACCAGGAGGCCCCAGGTCACCCCCACCATCGAAAGCACAACCGAGACCATGATGATGAAAGGCTGCAGCACCGAATTGAACTCCATAATCAGAATCAGGGCGATCAGCGCCAGCGCAATGAGAAAGGCCTTGGACAGGAACGCCATGGCATCGTTCATTTCCTTCGTGTCGCCGGCATAGTCCACCCGGTAGCCCTTGGGAAGGGAAATGCCGGCCACTTTCGCCCTGACGTCCCCCAGGATCTTGTCCACGCCCCGCCCGTGACTGCTGCCCGTGATGGTGATCACCCGCTTCTGGTCCTTGCGCATGATCTGGCCGCGCCCGCCTTCATAGACAAAGGTGCCGAGTGACGCCAAGGGCACACTTGCCCCGGAAGGCGTGGTGAGGGACATCTGTTTCAGCACGTCCACGCTCTTCCGCTGGTCCTCGCGCAGACGAACGGTGATGTCGTATTCATCCTCCCCCGCCCTGAATTTCCCGGCTTCCTCCCCGTTCACCGCCATCCGGAGAAAATTCCCGATCGTCTTCGTATCCACCCCCAGCAGGACGGCCCGTTCGCGGTCCACCCGGAACTGCAACTCGGGCCGCGCATCCTCCATGTTATCCTGCACGTCGACCAATCCCGGAATCGGCTGCAAGGCATGGACAATGGTTTCGGACAGTTCGGCCAGCGGGGCAAAATCGTCGCCCGATACTTCAATACTGATCGCGGCCCCGGTCGGCGGCCCCATCTCCTCCGTCTGCACCTTGACCTTGGCTCCCGGAAACGAGCCGATACGCTTCCGCAACCCCTCGGCCAGTTCCGAGGTGCGCTCCGAGCGCTCCCCGATCGGGACAAACTCCATCTGGATGGACCCGAGATGGGTCCCGGAGGCCGCACTCAAGGCCCAGTCACCCGACGATCCCACGTTGGCCAGGTAGAACTTGATATCCTTGTGGCGGCTCAATTCCTTTTCAATCGTGCGCAAGGTCTCATCGGTGGTCAGAATGTCCGTCCCTTCGGGATAGCTTACCGAGATGACGGCCTGGCGGGGCTCGACCTCCGGGAACAACTCCACCCCTTTCGAGAACCGGGCGAACACCATCAGGCTGAACATGAGAAAGAAGCCACCAATCGCCGTGGTCAGCCCCCGATGGTTGAGCGCCCCCCGTAAGACGCGCTCATACCCGTTCACGAAGCGCATCCATCGGTCGGTTTCATCGGACGGCCCCTTGCGCTTCGGGCGACTGACCAGCACGGAACAAATCGCCGGGTTGATGACCAGGGCCACAAAAAGGGAAGCCGTCAGGATAATGATGACCGTCTTCGGCAGGATACTCATGAACTGCCCCATGATATCCGGCCAGTAGATCATGGGCCAGAAGGCGGCCAGCGTGGTCAACGTCGAGGTCGTCACCGGCCAGGCCACCTCGGCGGCCCCGTTGATCGCCGCCTCCAGGCGTGACTCGCCTTCGCAGTGCCGCCGGAAAATATTCTCCACGATCACGATCGCGTTATCTACCAGCATCCCCACCGTAAGCACCAGGCTGAACAGCACCAGCATGTTCAGCGTAATCCCCATGGCCTGCAGGGCGATGAACCCGAGCATCAGGGAAAAGGGAATGGCGACCCCCACCAGCAGGCTGTTCCGGATGCCGAGGAACAGCAGCAGGATGGCCACCACCAACAGGAACCCGCTGACGATGTTATTCTCCAGGTCCTCGATCATCAGGCGGATCATCTCGGACTGGTCATTCACATAGGTGAGCTTCATGGCCCCCGGCAGGGGATCCCGGTTCAGCAGCTGTTTGATTTCCTTGATCAGGCTGGAGGCATTCTCGCCGGCACGCTTGTGCACCGCCACGGACACGCAGGGCTCGCCATTGACCCGCGAGATGGAGGTCGAATCCTTGTAGGCATCCTGGACGGTCGCCACGTCGGTCAACCGCACCGGTTTTCCCTCGCGCATGGCGACGGTCACTTCCGCCACCTGGCGCACGTCGGCAAACTCGCCCGGCACGCGGATCTGAAACTTGTCGCCCTTGAGCTCAATGTTCCCCGCCGAGGTGGTGGAGTTTTCGCCCCGGATCGCCCCCACAATCGACCCCGCGGCCAGCTTGTAGGCCATCAGGCGCTGAAGATCAACGTCCACGCGGATCTCACGTTCCCGGATCCCATACAACCGCGCCTCCAACACGCCGGGGACGGTTTCGATGAGATCCCTCAGGTCCTCGGCGGTATGACTCAAGCGCTCAAGATCTGAATCGCCTGAAATCGCGAACGTGAACACGGGAATGTCGGTGCTGAAATTGAACCCCTGGACCACCGGCTGGTCGAGATCGTCCGGCATGTCCCGCTTCGCGAGATCGACCTTGTCTTTCACCTTCTGGACAGCGGTGTCGATATCCTGCTGCGGCGTGAACTCGACGACGATCAGGGAGACCCCCTCGACCGAAGTGGAGGTCAGCTTCTTGATATTCTCCAGTCCGTTGAAGCGCTTTTCGAGAGGAATGGTGATCAGGTTCTCAATCTCGGTCGGGGCGACTCCCTCGTAGGCGGCGGTGACGAAGACCATCGGGATCGTCACGTCGGGAGAGCCTTCCCTCGGCATCATCAGATAGGTCGCGGTCCCGGCGATGATCAGGATGAAGATCATCGCAAAGACCGTCACCCTGAACTTGATCGAATACTCCGTCAGGATCATGGCGTCACCGTCACGGCCGTCCCGTCTGTCACCAGGCGCTGGCCCTCGACCACCACCTGTTCACCCGGCTTTAACCCTTCCTGCACCACCGCCAGGACATCCACCACCGTTTCCAGCTTGACCACGCGGCGTACCGTCCGGCCGGCTTCGACCACATAGGCAATGTACTGGCCCTTGATGGGGACCAACGCACTCAGCGGCACGATCACGGCATTCCCGATGATCCCCCGCAGGACCGCGACGCGGGCAATCATCCCCGGCTTGAGCAGTCCCCCGGGGTTGTCGACGAGAAGCTCAATCCGGAAGGTATTGCTGCGAAGATCCGCCACCGCCGCCACGAACGCCACTTTCCCGGTAAAGGTCATCCCTCGCAGCGCATCGGCCTCGAAACGAACCGCCTCGCCCACGCGCAAGGCGTTCACATCCCGCTCCGGCACGTCAACCACCACTTTGACCCGGTCCGTTTTCACCACGCGAAATACCGGGACCCCCGGGTTGACCATCTCGCCCACCTCGACCGTACGCTCTTCCAGCCGGCCGTCAATCGGGGTATGCACGTGGCTCCGGTCATAATCGGTACGGGCCTCATCGAGAGCGAGCCGCGCCAGATCACGCCGGTTCAGCACGCTCTCGTATTCCAAAGACGAAACTGACCCGGCCTCCTTCAAGGCCAGCCAGCGCTTGAGGTCATCCTCGGCCTGGCGCAAGTTAACCCCGGCGCGGGTAACCGCCGCCGTCTGGCTGCGGCTGTCCAAGCGCAGCAGATCCTGCTCCGCCACGACGCTGTCGCCTTTTTCAGCCCCCAGCCAGATCACGCGTCCGCTGGTTTCCACGGCCAGTCTTACCTCCTGCTCCGCCTCGATGCGCCCGGTCATGGTCACGATTTCAGGAAGATTGGTCAGCACCGTCGCCTGCACCCGGACGGCCATCACGACCGGCCCTTTCTCCGCCACGATTTCGGCGCGCGGCGGCATGAATGCGAGAAGCACGATTCCCCCGACAATGAACACCAGCACGATCGTGAGCACGACGGCTACCTTGCGTTGGCCATAGCGGGCCACCCCATTCGTCCGGCCGTTCGCCGGCCTCTCTTTCTGATCGCTTTCAGGCATCGTCGTCTCCCTCATCCGTGGTTCAGGGTTAATCTCCGATCGGCAGCCCGCTCGCGCACCGGATCCGGGCGCCCGCGACGGCCTGATCGCGCAAAGCCAGACACAATTGAAGCCTGGCCGTGCTGAGGGCCAGGTTCGTCTCCATGAATTCCAGATAGGTCGAGACCCCCTGTTCATAGCGCGTCCGGGCAATGGCGAACCCGCGCTCAGCGAGCCCCACAGTGTCCTTCGCCACCGTCAGGACCTCGCGGGCATGGGTCAGGTCGAGGTAAGCCTGCCGGACTTCGAGCCGGATGGCCCGCCGCAGGTCTGTCAGATCGGAACGGGCCTGATCCAGCGACAGCCGCGTTTCCAGCACGCGACCCGACTGCTGCCCCCCATCGATGAGATTCCAGTGAACGGTCAATCCCGCCGTCCAATGCCACCCCCATTCGGCCTGCGTGGGATCGTACTGACTGCTGTTGGCGCCGCCATAGTTCGCGAAGGCCCGCAAGGTGGGTTGGTACTCGCCCTTGACGGCCCGGAGTTGCTCCTCCTTCAGCCGGACCAACTGCTCCATCTGATTCAGTTCCGGCCGGCCGGCCTCCGCCTTCGCCAGCCAGTCCTCAAGGCTCGCGATCGCCCCCTGTTGTTCCGGGTCGCCAACCAGTTCGAATCCGCCCTCATCAAGACGGACCAGGTCGCGAAACCTCTCCCGCGCCACCTCGAGTTGATTCCCGGCCGCCATAAGGCGGGGCAGGGCATTGGCCAGCCGCACCCGCGCCGTCAACAGATCGAACTCCGAAGCCGTCTGCTGGGCATACCGCGCCTCCGTCTGGCTCACAAACCGGCGGAGTTGATCGACCGATTCGGCCTCGACATCGACCTGCGCGCGCGCCAGGAGCACATCGTTGAAACCAATGGCCACATCCCGTTCCAGCGTCTCATCCGCCCGGCTGACGCCCCACAAGGCTGACCGTTCAAAGGCCTTGGCCGCCCGGAGCGCCGCATTCACCTGGCCGCCGTTGTACAGCAACTGGCTGAGTTCGGCCGAGGCGTTGTAATTATCCTCGCTGCCAAGGGTGGTAACGGTGCCGCCCAGATCCATCGAAGGCACCTCGTCCAGGCGAGTGTACCCACCCTTGAGATCGAGATGCGGCAATGCCTGCGAACGGGTCTGCCTCACCTGGGCGCGCGCGGACTCAACGTCGCGCCGGGCCTGTGCCGGACGCGAAGACCGTTCGCGGCTGATTCTGAGACAGTCCTGCAGCGTGTAACGGGGCACCGCCCCGCCACTCTCCGCGAACGCCAGCGCCGCCGCCAGCCAGCCCACCAGGAAAACTCCAAGCCGGACGCTCACGCTCATCCCTCCGTCAACCGGTTGGAGCGGGCCTTTTCCTCTTCGCGGAACAGCTTGTACTCCACGCTGTCCACGAGGGCCTCCCAGGAGGCTTCAATGATATTGCCCGACACGCCGACCGTGCCCCAGGTCTCCTGCCCGTCCCCGGACTCGATAATCACGCGGGTCTTGGCGGCCGTGGCCTCCTGCGGGTCGAGAATCCTGACCCTGAAATCGGTGAGCGCCACCTTGGCGATGTCGGGGTAGAACCGCGTCAGCACCTTGCGCAAAGCCGTATCCAGCGCGTTCACCGGCCCATCGCCTTCGGCCACCGAGTGTTCGACCTCGTTATTCACACGCACCTTGATCGTGGCCTCGGAAATACAGGCTTCATTCTTGCCGCGTTTTTCAACAATGACGCGGAACCCCTCGAGTTCGAAAAAGGACTTGTGCCGCTTGAGCGCCTTCTGCACCAGCAACCTGAACGAGGCGTCGGCATTCTCAAACGAGTACCCGCTGTGTTCCATTTCCTTGATCCGCTGCAGCGCCTCCTTGATTTCGGGCGCATTCCGGTCCACGTGGACCCCCATTTCCTCAGCTTTCAGGAGAATGCTGCTGGTCCCCGCTTCCTCCGAGATCAGGATGCGGCGGCGATTGCCGACGAGGGCGGGATCAATGTGTTCGATGGTCACCGGATTCTTCTGGACGGCGTTGGCATGCAGCCCCGCCTTATGCCCGAACGCGCTCTCGCCCACGTAAGGCGCCTTGCCGTCCGGACGCAGGCCGACCAACTCGTCGGTGGCCAGCGCCAGTTCGCGCAACCGGCCGAGAAAAGGCGCGCAGGTCAGGTCGCCATTCATCTTGAGGATCAGCGACGGGATGATCGAACAGAGATTGGCGTTGCCCGTGCGTTCGCCGTAGCCGTTCATCGTCCCCTGCACCTGGGCGGCGCCCGCGCGCACGGCTTCCAGGCTGTTGGCCACCGCCAGGCCGGCATCGTTGTGCGTGTGGATGCCGATCGGCACCGGCAGAGCCTTGACCACCTCGGAGGTGATGCCGAACACTTCATGCGTCAGGGTGCCCCCATTGGTGTCGCAAAGCACCAGGCTGTCCGCCCCGGCCTCCACCGCCGTCCGAAGGACTTCCAGGACAAACGACGCGTCCTCCTTGTAGCCGTCAAAGAAATGCTCGGCATCGAAGACGACCTCTTTGCCGTGTTCCTTGAGATAGCGGATCGTATCGCGGACCATGGCCAGGTTTTCCGCCCGCGTGGTCCGGAGGATTTCGTGCACATGCAGATGCGAGGTCTTTCCGACCAGCGTGATCACCGGCGCGCCCGACTCCAGCAGTCGCATGACGTTGGGATCCTCGCCGACCGGGGTGTGGGCCCGCCGCGTGCTGCCGAACGCCGCCACACGCGCATGCTGCAACTTATGCGCCCGGATCGCCCGGAAAAAATCCATGTCCTTCGGGTTCGATCCCGCGTAACCGCCCTCGATGTAATCCACGCCGAAACCGTCCAGCAACAGGGCCATTTTGATCTTGGCCGGTCCGGAAAAAGAGATCCCCTCGCCCTGGGCGCCGTCGCGCAGGGTCGTATCGTACGTGAAGACTTTCCGTTTCGCGTTCATGCTTTCCCTTAAGCTTTATCGGTGAAGAAGGCGTTGTAGAGCGCCTGTACGGCCTTCTTGCGATCCATGGCCTTGACGCCGAACATCATGCTGATCTCGGAGGAGCCCTGGTTTAACATCTCGATGTTGACGCCCGCCTCGGCCAGCGCCTTCGTGGCCCGGGCCGCGACCCCGACCGTGTAGTGCATCCCTTCGCCCACAATCATCACCAGCGCCAGACCCCGATCGATGTCGATGTTGTCCGGGGCCAGTTCGGCACGGATCCGCGCCAGCATGCGCGCTTCGCACTCCGGGGTGAAATCTTTTTCGCGAAGAATCACGGACGTGTTGTCGATGCCCGAGGGCGCGTGTTCATACGACAGCCCTTCGTTCTCCAGGATCTGGAGCAACCGCCGGCCGAAGCCCACTTCGCGGTTCATCAGGTATTTGTCCACATAGACCGCGCAGAAGCCGTCGGAACTGGCAATGCCGAGGACCGTCCCGCCCTGGTAGGGGCGGCTCGGAACAATCCGCGTCCCCGGCGCATCGGGGTGGTTCGTGTTGCGCACGCAGATCGGAATGCCGGCCTTGACGGCCGGAACAATGGCCTCGTCATGAAACACGCCGAAACCGGCGTACGCCAGTTCGCGCATCTCGCGATAGGTTAACAGCTCAATGGCCCGCGCATCCGGCACGAGGCGGGGATCGACGGCGAAGACCGAATCCACGTCCGTGAAATTCTCATACAGGTCCGCCTTGACTGCCGCCGCCAGGATCGCCCCCGTGATGTCCGACCCGCCGCGCGGAAACGTGGCCACGGCACCGGACTTCGTATAGCCGAAGAATCCCGGGAAAATCGTCACACCCGGAGCCGTCCGTAACGCCGCCAGCTTGGCATAGCATTCGTCCAGCACCATGGCATTGCCGAAATCGTCGCTCAGCAGCAACCCCGCCTCTTTCGGGCTGACATAGTGCGCATCCACCCCGTTCCGGCGGAAGATCTCGGCCACTAGCCTGGCGCTGTTATCCTCGCCCGCGGCCTTCATCAGATCCATGAACCGCCCGCGATGCGCCGTATCCGACGCCAGGCGCCCGCGCAGATCCTGTTCGATCTGCCGGGTGACCTCCTCCGGCGCTCCGGCCTCCCGTTGGATGCCCTCATAGCGCTCGACAATGGCCTTCAGCTCCGGCTCCGCGTTCTTTCCGGCGAGTTTCGCCTCGGCACAGGCAATCAGCAGATCGGTGACCTTCGTGTCCTTCGAATGCCGCTTTCCCGGCGCCGACACCACGATGATCCGCCGCTCCGGGTCCATCTTGGCGATGGCACAGACTTTCATGATCTGGGTGGCGTCCGCCAGGGAGGATCCACCGAACTTGGCGACCTTCAAAGCCTTCTTTGCCTCTGCCGACATACTCACTTCTCGCTTCCTGGATCCTCGATCCGCAGTCTGATTGATTTGCTGCCCACGGCCTCCGCCGCCTCCAACACGCGAAACGCGGCATCAAGATTCTTCTCCAGTGCCGGGTGCGTCAGGATCACGACCGGCACACTACGCCCGGCATGATGCGGCTCTTTCTGCATGACCGACGCCAGGCTGATGCCGTGCTGTCCGAGCACGGTGGCCACCTGGCCCAGGGCACCGGGCTTGTCTTGAAGCGCAAGCCGCAGATAGTAACGGCTTTCGACCTCCCCCATCGCCCTGAATTTCGTGCCCCCGGCTGAACGCACGGCGGGCCCCCGCAACGAGCCCTTGCCGTCCGCCAGGCGCCGCGCGACCTCGGCAATGTCACTGATCACGGCGCTGGCGGTCGGTAACCGCCCCGCGCCGCGCCCGTAATAGACGGTCTGCCCGACAATGTCGCCATCCACGACCACCGCGTTGAACACCCCCATGACCGAGGCCAGCATGTGCTCCAGGGGAACCAGCGTCGGATGAACGCGGACTTCAATATCGCCGCCCACGTTCTTGATCACCGCCAGTTGCTTGAGCCGGTACCCGAGGCTGCGGGCATGCTCGATATCCTGCCTGGCCAGGCCGCGAATACCTTCCACATGGACCCGGCTCATGGGAACCTGAACCCCATACGCCAGCGAAGCGAGAATGACCGCCTTGTGCGCGGTGTCGAACCCGTCGATGTCGAGGCCGGGATCGGCCTCCGCATAGCCGGCCGTCTGGGCCTCTTTCAGCGCATGCTCGAACGTCATCTGATCCCGCTCCATGCGGGTGAGGATGTAGTTGCAGGTTCCGTTCAAGATGCCGTAGATGCGGTCGATCCGATTGGCAACCAGGCCTTCGCGAAGGGCGCGGATGATCGGCACCCCACCCGCCACGCTGGCTTCGAACCAGACATCCGTGCCCTGCTCCGCTGCACAGGCAAAGATCTCCTCGCCGTGTTCAGCGAGCAGGGCCTTGTTGGCGGTCACCACGGGCTTGCCCAGCTTCAACGCCGCCAGGATCATGTCCTTGGCAAACGTCGTCCCTCCCATCAGTTCCACCACCACGTCCACGGAGGGATCCGCCACGACGCCGCGCGCATCCCGGGTCAATACGCCCGGTGCCAGGGTGACGCCCCGGTCCTTCTCCAGGTCGAGGTCGGCAATGCGACGCACCACCGGCTGCACGCCGATCCGTTCGGCGAGGAGTCCACCATTGCGCGACAGCCCCTCAACCACGCCGGCGCCGACCGTCCCAAAGCCCAAAATGCCAATGCCAATTTGCTTCATGAACAAACATCCCCTTTCCCCCTCAAAACCATTGAAAACCCGGACCAAGGGGGGCAGTCTTGAAACGGCGATACTGTATACGGAATGGCCCCGAATACAAGGATAAACAAGGAGAATCCGTCGTCGTAAGCGTGCGGAAACAGGGGCGAGGATCACCCGAGAGACAGGACGGACTTCAGGGCATCGAGAATCTCGGAGAAGGGCTTTTCCTTTCCGATGAAGGCCGAGGCCCCCACTTCAAGGGCGCGCTCCTGAAAATGCAGGCCGGCATGCAGGCTGAACACCACAATCTTAACCGCGGGACGGCGCTTCTTGAGCCGCTCGATCACTTCCAGTCCGCCGATGCCCGGCAGAACAATGTCCATGAGGACCGCGTCGGCTTGGTATTCCTGATCAAGAAGCAGAATGGCCTCGCCATCGGCGGCGGGCAATACATCCCATCCCGGCATGGATTCCTTCAGCCGCCTGAGAAGCTCGTCACGCAGACGATCATGAGCGTCTGCGACCAGGATCACCGGTCTCCTGGAACTGGCTTTTGTCATGTCATCCTGCCTTGGAGTCACGCGGACGGTCACGTCGACCCGCGCTGCATATGCGGGCAGTGTCCCGTCCCGTGAAAGAGGAGGCAGCACACCGGCAACCCCATATAGTGCGATATGGCCTCCAGGTTGGTCACGGAGGGAAACCGATGACCATGCTCCCACTCTGAGACGATCGAAATCGACACCCCAAGGTCCTGGGCCACGCGCTTCAGGGGAAGCCCCTCCTTTGCACGCCACTCCTTCAAACGGATCGAAAAAGCATCCACCACCGAACTGGAATGCCCTACCAGATCTGGCTTCGATTTGTTGTTCTTAAGGTCACTTGCCACTCGTCGATCCCCCAATCAATATTCCACGAAGTATACCATTTCGGGGGATGGGTGCTTGCGTTAATTTTCGACATTGTGCATAAGGAATTCGGGCCTACCGGACCTTTGAAACCGGAGGCCAAAACGAAAGCGAGGAGACCCCTTGGCTCTTCCCCAAACGGCCGGCTGGTCGGGCCTGTTATCATCGAAGCAAATTCAGGCAAATTCAGGGGACGGCAAATTCAGGGGACAGGCAAATTCAGGGGACAGGCAGATAGCGCATCGGTCCTCCCTCAATTCAGGCAAATTCAGGGGACAGGCAGATAGCGCATCAGCCCTCCCACGGTAAGCCTTACGGCAAATTCAGGGGACAGGCAGATAGCGCATCAGCCCTCCCACGGTAAGCCTTATGTCTGTATGGAATCATGATTT
>CAYOIT010000053.1:0-18621 GCA_964404035.1 uncultured Verrucomicrobiota bacterium
AAAACCCGCGATGAATAAGCCGATCATACCCTCCAGCCCGCCGGCTCTGGCGTCCGCCGGCCGGGACGCCGCCGCGCCCTTGCGTGTGCTGCTGATCGAGGACAATATCGGTTTCGCGTATCTCATCAAGGATGTGTTGTGCCGCCGGCGCGATCGTGTCTGCGAGGTGCATGAGGCCCACACCCTGGCTGCCGGATTGGAGACCCTGGGCCGCGTGGCCATCGATGTGATCCTGCTCGACCTCGGGCTGCCCGATAGTGCCCGCATGGAGACGTTCTCCCGGACCCGGGCGCGGGCCCCGTGTGTTCCCATCATCGTCCTGACCGTGCTGGACGATGACGACATGGCCATGGCGGCCATGCGGGGCGGTGCCCAGGATTATCTCGTCAAGGAGCAGGTGAACAAGCAGCTCCTGGACCGTTCGATCCGGTATGCCGTCGAGCGGGCTCGCGCGGATAACGCGCTCCACGAGCTGTCCGCCCGCCTGCTGGATCTGCAGGATGCCGAGCGCCGGCGGATAGCGCGCGACCTGCACGACTCCACCGCCCAGACCCTCGCCGCGCTAGCCATGACTCTGTCGCTTCTGGAGCAGCCCGTCGCCGCGCTTCCGGCCGACGCCCGGGCACTTCTGGTGGAGAGTATGACCCTCACGCGGCAATGCTCTGACGAACTGCGTACCACCGCCTATCTGCTGCATCCGCCTCTGCTGGATGAACTGGGACTGTCGGACGCCGTGCGCGATTACTGCGACGGGTTTGCCAGGAGGAGTGGCATCCGCGTCGACCTGGAACTTCCGCCCACGCTGGGCCGCCTGTCCAATGAGGTCGAGACCACGCTGTTCCGCATGATGCAGGAATGTCTGACCAATATTCACCGGCACTCGGGCAGCCAGACGGCTTCCATCCATCTTGGTCTTCAGCCTTCGGAGATTCGCATGGAGGTTCGGGACAGGGGCAATGGCATGGTGTCTAACCCGGACGTGAGTCAGGAAGGTATGGGCGTCGGGATTGCCGGCATGCGCGAACGGGTTCGGCAACTGGGGGGTCGGCTGGAAATTGAAACCGGGCCCGGCGGTACCGCCATTACCGGTATTCTTCCCTTGTCCGGAGGCGCTCTGTGAACAAACCGTTGCGCCTTCTGATCGCCGATGACCACGAACTCGTGCGCAAAGGATTGCGCTCGGTCCTCCAGTCACGCGAGGGCTGGACGGTCTGTGGAGAGGCCCTCACCGGTCGGGACGCCGTGGAGCAGGCTTTGGCGCTGAGACCTCATGTGGTCGTGATGGACCTCACCATGCCCGAGATGGGGGGGCTCGAAGCGACCCGCCAGATCCGCCAGCAGTTGCGGGACACCGAGGTGCTGATCCTGACCATGCACCATTCCGAGCAGCTTATTCATGAGGTCCTTGCGGCCGGCGCCCGCGGCTATCTGCTGAAGACCGATGCCGGCCATGCCGTGCTTGATGCCGTGGAGAGCCTCAGCCGGCATCAGCCCTTCTTCACTTCCGGCGTGTCCGACCTGCTCCTGACCGCCTATTTCCATCCCGAGCGGGCCACCACCGGTCGGGTGGCATCGCCCCAGGCCCTGACCCCCCGCGAACGTGAGGTGGTTCAACTGATCGCCGAAGGCAAGAGCAGCAAGGAAATTGCCTCGGCCTTGGAGATCAGCGAGGGCACGGCCGAAACCCACCGCACCAACCTGATGCGAAAACTGGACGTTCACTCCGTCAGTGAGATTGTCCGTTATGCCATCCGCAATCACCTGATCGAGCCTTGAGGCAAGCTCCCGCCGATCGCTTAGTGGCTTGTTTCGTGAATCCGGTAACGTATTCTTCAAGGTGGACCGAGCTGTCCCCAGCGCGGTCTGACGCCGGTAGGGACACCGGCGTCCACCCAGTACTGGGTGGTGGGTAAGCCCGCCTCTCTCTTTGCGGGGGAGCGAACTACAGGTTTCCCTGTATTTCGCGGAAGACTCAGGTGGTCTAGGGTGCGGGCATGAACAACAGCCCGCCCGCCTCCACGCCGGAGCCTGGACCGAAACACCCCATTCGGACCCTTCTCGTCGATGACGTGGAGGCCATTCGCGCCATGATGGAGACCTACCTGACGCGCAACGGGATCGTTGAAGTGGTTGGGCATGCGACCAATGGCGCGGAGGCCGTCGCTCAGACCCTCCGCCTGCGGCCCGACCTGGTCATCATGGATATTCGGATGCCGGTCATGGATGGTGTCGCGGCAACGCGTCAGATCAAACAAATGATCAATCCACCCCGTATCATTGTGGTGTCGGTGGCCGAGGCCTCATCCGAATCGATCGCGCTGAAAGCCGGTGCGGATGCCTTTTGTCCCAAACAGACCGCCGTGAGCACGCTGGCGGATCGTATCACCGCTCTCTTCCGCTGCTGAGAAGCTGCAGAAACCCGGATTTGCTCAAGGTGACGATGCTGGCGGCACCCTCCTGGAGCAGGGCTGCCTGCGACGGCAAGGTGATCCCGGTCAGGAATAACTCACGCGAGGCATCAGCGAGGAAGAAGAGCTTTACGTTGAAATTGCCGGGGCGCTTGGAGATGACGTTGCCCACGTCCTGAGGCGTATCGACGATGTAGATGCGGTGCATGTACATCGACATGTCCATCGGCGGTTGGCCGGCGCATTCGATGTCGGGCGAAAAGACCAGGTCGTCATACCCGGCGTTGCGATCGAGAAATTCCCCTGATTCCGTGGAAACGAAGGTCTGCGGGAAGAACGTTTTCCACCGCGCATGGCCAACGGCGACGCTCGCCAGCATGACCCCCGCGAGCAACAGGGGGACGACGGGCGAGCATCGGCGACCGGGCCAGAACGTTTTCCAAAGCAGGATCGGCGCCAGCGCGAAGGGAACCGCTGCAAGGCCCGGGCCGTAGGTGATGGCCGTGAAATTGTGAATGTAAGAGTGCTCAGAGAGGGCGTAGGTCTTGAGGAACGGCGGAAGCAGGAGGAGCGCGCTCACCCATTGCAGTTCCCTCGCCGCCGGGTCCACGGGACGCCGCCGAACCCGCCAGAGCAGTGTGACCACGAGTATGGCCAGCGAGAGAAAGTACAGCCACGGATAGAGGCTGCCATAGCCTTCGGTAATCCAGCGGCCCCAGAAACGGCGGTTGAAGTCGGCCAAAGAGATGGCTCCATAATCCACCTCGGCGATTCCGGTGCGCTGCATGAATTTGGCAAAGAAGTGCTGCCACCCGTCATGAAAATGCACGTGCGCCAGGAAGGTGCCGAGGGCCAGGACCACCGGCAGCCAGAACCTTGTGCTCTCGCTGATGAAGCGCCTGCCGTGACCGATCTGGCCACAGCACAGCCGCTTGCCATAGAGCACCGCCATCATGAAGATCCAATACCAATCCGTGTAGGTCCCGAGGCAGATGAGGGCAAACTGTGCGGCGGCAATGCCCCGGCTCAGGCGCACGCTCGCCGCGTGGTCACGCCAGCTTTCCAGCAGGATGAGCAGGACCGCCAGCAGGACGATGAACGAATCCGAAAAGTAGGCGTAGTAATGCGCGTAGAGCGGTCCCGGCAAAAGCAGGTGCGGCGCCATCGGCAGCAGCGACCAACCGAAAGCGCGTGGTAACGAAACCCCGGCCTGCCGGACCACGCGAAACACCAGCATCGACAGGAGGAGCGTGATCAGAAAATGGTTGGCCAGGCCCCAGCCCATGACGGATTTGGGGGTCGGCTCAATTCCGGTCAGCCGCCCGATCGCCCAGGGCGGCAGCACGCAACCCATGGGGTAGGAAAAGTAGAAAGACCGTCTGGCCGGCCCGTTCCTGAACTCAACCGAATCCGGTTCCATCGCGAAGATGAGGCCCGTCGAGAGCAGTCCTTCACGGAAGTAAATTCGGGCGGCCGTGAGCGTATGCGCAACATTCAGGTAGTGGCCTTCTTCAGTGGCCCGGCCCAGGTACGGCAGACGGAGGTAAACCGTGTAGGCGAAAACACAGAGGGTGATCAGCGTCAGCGCCAGGACGGGCCACTTTGCCGATCTGGGGCTGGAGCCGGTTGAGTCGTGACGTGCGTTCATGGGCGGGTATTCATCGGGGGAGTGGGAATCGCGTAGACCCTCAGCCCCTTGGTCTGGCCGCCGGTGATTTCAGGCAAAGGGTTCTTTGTGAAGGGCCCCTTTGCGATCCGGTCTTCACGGCCCCAGACCAGGTAGAAGTCAATGCCGTGTTCCTGCAGGGCGGCCACCAGGCGATCTTCGTCATCAGCCAACTCCTCCGGCACCCGCCCAAAGTAGCGCGCTCCCATGTGGAAGGCGGCGAAGAGCGACATATCCCAGCGCTCATTGGACGCGAGATTGCCGCTAACCCCGTAGCCGTCGGACAATTTCCGCGCCATGGCAAAATAGTCTTTGCCCTGGTGCGATTTGGCGACCAACTCGTTCAAAGGCGGGAGGGCACAGGTGAGCACCATCCAGACCGCCAGGAATGACCAGACGCCCTGTCGGAAACGATAGGCCATGGCGAATGACTGGAGCACCAGGACGGTCATCAGGATCAGCAATACGATGGCCAGCCAGAGGTATCGGATTTCGACGAACATCGGCATATAGCCGCCGGCAAACACGGCGAGGGTCAACAGGAGCGGCGCGGTCACGGTCGCCAGCAGCCGCGAAGGCGCGGGTTCGGGACCAGAGGGTTTGCGCATGAACCCTGTTATCAGGAGTCCGACAAAGCACAGCAGGGTGGCCACGGCGAAGGGGATCAGCGTGGTGATCTGGCAGACCATCGCCCACATATTGGTGCCGATCAGCTTGAGTTGGTGCTGAAGCAATGCCCTCGATTGCCAGGGGCGCCAGGGGTGCATTTTGACCACGGTGGGGTCATCCCAGTAACTGATGGCGCCGGCGCTCGGGGGCGGGATGAGCATCTCGAACACCGGATCGTCGCCGATATACTCCGGCCCGACCATGCAGTAGGCGCGCTGACCCGCCGTGCCAAAAGTGAGCGTGCCGTACTTGTGGCTCAATAAGCCGACCCAGGGGCCCACGACAAGCACGAACACCAGCAGACCGAGGGCATAGTGAACGAGCACCTGACGCCGCCGGACGCCGGCTTCCGCATCCGAGCCGGCTCGATAGAAATGCAGGAGATTGATCAGGAAGAAGTGAGCCAGGAAGAAGGGCAGGGCATAGCTCTTGGCCAGGTAGGCCAACCCTGCGAATAGACCGGCGCCGGCCCCGTAAAGGCGGTGCCGGCGACACTGCTCGGGCAGCACGAAGCCGCAGTACATGACGAGAAGGAAGAGCAACAGAATGTCGGGAGTCACCAGGATGATGGAGTAGCTGACCAGGGGGACCACCAGGCAGAGCGCAAGGACGCCGGTCGACGCCCGGCTCGCGCCGAGGCCAAGGGCGAGCCGGCGCACCGCGAACAATGTCGCCAATCCGGCGGCCAGTTCAACCAGGCGGGCCGCCACCAGCGGGGGAAGGCCGGTGGCCAGCACGGGAGCCAGCAAGAGGGAGAAGAGCGGGCCCCAGTAACCGTTGATGGCCTGGGCGAAGCCGCCGGCCAGATAGTGCCGGGCGATCGAGACGTAGGCGGTGGCGTCCGTGTTGATCCGGTATTCGAAAGCGGGAAGGAAGGCGAGCCCCATCACCACAAAAGCCGCCACCGCCAGGGCAAACAGTCCATTGCCCTGTCCTTCGGCCGGTCGCGGGTCGATCACTTCATTCTCCTTCGAAACACAAACAGATTGTTCAAGCCCAACTGGAACCGCTGGCGCTTCACCAATTCCAGGTCGGTCGCGGCAAAGATCGCAGGCGTCTGGCCGGGCGAGAACCCGTGGTGCTCTTCCAGAGCCATGCCGTCGATCAGGCCAACCCATCGCAGCAGATCGAGGATCCGGTCCACCAGGGCTGACGGCACGGTGATGAGCAGGTAGCCGCCCGGTTTGAGGTGCGCCGCACATTCACGGGCCAACCGCTCGTACTGGTCGGCCGGAAAGTGCTCAAGGACGGCCAGCATGGTGATCGCGTCAAACGGATCGTGGTCGGGCAGGTGGTCGGGGAAGGTCCCGCGGATGAGGTGCAGCGGAGGCTGCTGGACCGGCTGTTCCAGGGCGGGGTCCATGCCGATGTAGGTGCCGATCCCCGGAATCCGGCGGAACAACGCCCCGTCGGCGCAGCCAATGTCGAGGACGCGTGCGCCCGGCTGAAGATAGCGGCGCACCTTGTCGATACGATAGTTCTGAATGAACCGGTCCAAAGCTTTCATGGTCGCGGATAGTAGGAATTTCGGGCGGCGAAAGCCAGAGCAGAACTCAAAGGGGCTCGTGACGGTCGGCGCAGGCCTTCGCGGCGCTGACAAAAGAGCGATTGACGGTAGACGATAAGCAGCCTACTGTTGCAAAAAACAATTATTGCAAAGTGTAATTACATGCCTGTTTCCCCTATCGATACCGCCAGCCAGATGCTGGGAGTTGTACCGCTGGTGATGCGCACGGTTCGCGCTGATATGCGTCGTTGTCGCGGGAACAACCTGTCGGTGCCGCAGTTTCGTGTGCTCGGGTTCATCCACCGCAACGTTGGAACGTCGCTCTCGAAAGCGGCGGAGCACATTGGCCTGACGCTGCCCGCCATGTCGAGGCTGGTGGATGGACTCGTGGAGCGCAAGCTTGTGATGCGCCAGCGTCACCCCGGTGACCACCGGTTCATCACGCTGAAACTTACCTTGCGCGGGGGGACAGTGTGGGGGGCGGCCCGCGACGTCGCGCAGGCGTCGCTGTCGGAACGGTTGTCCGCCCTGGATTTGGGCGAGCACGCCACAGTATCGAATGCCATGGCGATTCTGCGGCGGTTGTTCGCCGAGGAAATCGATCCATCGGCAACGAAGGGTCTCGCGGAAGGAACGGTATCGATGGCGCGCAAGCCCAAGCGCCGGAAAGGGTTGGCTCTATGAGAAAGATCGTCATTGGCCTCGTGGTTGTGCTTCTGGTGTTCCTGGTGGGGTGGCGCGTGGTGCGGAAGTCATCTGCTCAGGGAGCGGTGGCGCCGTCGCGACAGCAGCGGAATGCCGCGGTGGCGGTGAGTGTTCAGGCGGTGAGCAAGGAAACCGTTCGAGAAATCCGCAATTTCACCGGAACCGTGCTGCCGAAAGAGCAATTTCTGGTGGCCCCCAAGGTGGCGGGTCGGTTGGAAAAACTCCACGTCAACATTGGCCAACCGGTCCAGAAGGGCGAGTTGATCGCACAACTGGACAGCATGGAGCTGGACCAGCAGGTAAAACAGGCCGCGGCTGAACTTGACGTGGCCCGTGCCACGGTCATCGAAACCCAGAGCGCCTTCGACACGGCGGTTCGCGAACTGGACCGTGCCACGGAACTCCGCAAACAAAAGGTCGCGTCGGAAGCCGAAATGGATCAGGCCCAGGCGCGCCGGCAGGCTGCCCTGGCGAAACACGAGGTCGCCCTGGCCTTGGTCAAACAGCGGGAAGCGGCCTTGAAGGCGGACGAAGTCCGTCTTTCCTATGCGCAGATCCGTGCGACCTGGGAGAACGGTCCCGCCCCCGCACCGCGCGTCGTAGGCGAGCGTTTCGTGGATGAAGGCGCCATGCTGCGGGCCAATGAGCCGATCGTGTCGATTCTCGACATTGATACCGTCATTGCCGTCATTTCAGTCATCGAACAGGACTATCCGAAAGTGACGGTCGGCCAGACGGCGATCATCGGTACCGATGCCTTCCCCGGGAAAGCTTTCAGCGGCACCATCGTTCGCAAAGCCCCCCTGTTGAAAGAGTCCTCGCGTCAGGCCAGGGTTGAGATGGAGATGGCGAACCCCGATCATCTTCTGGTTCCCGGAATGTTCGTCCGCGTCGGTATCCAGTTCGCTGTGCATGACAATGCCACCGTGGTGCCGGCGGCTTCGCTTGTGCGGCGGAATGACCGGCCCGGTGTCTTCCTGGCCGATCCGGTCTCCCTGACGGCGCGTTTCGTTCCGGTCACGCCCGGCATCGTCACTGCACAGGTCGTCGAAATCCTTGACCCGGAACTCAGCGGGCAGGTTGTAACTTTGGGGCACCATCTCCTCGCGGAAGGCGGCGCCATCGCGATTCCCGACCTCAAGGGTCCAGGCAAATCGGGAGGAGCGGCACGATGAGCCTGGCGCAGTTCTCTGTTCGCCGTCCTGTTTTCGTTGTGATGGTAACGTTGATTATCATCATTCTGGGCGTGGTGTCGCTGTACCGCATCCCCGTTGACCTGATGCCTGACGTCACGTACCCGACCCTGAGTGTCTCGACCACTTACGAGAACGCCAGTCCGGCCGAAATCGAGGAACTGGTCACGCGCCTGATCGAGGAAGCGTTGAGCTCGGTTCCCGGTGTCGAGGAAGTCTCATCAACCTCCTCTGAAGGCAACAGCGATGTCAGAGTGACCTTCACGTGGGGATCCGATCTGGATGCAGCGGCCAACGATGTCCGGGACCGCATTGATCGAATCATTCCCCGTCTTCCGGAAGAGGCGGAACGGCCCACGTTGCGCAAGTTCGACCTCGCCAGTTTCCCCGTCCTGATCCTGGGCGCGTCCAGCCGGCTGGATCCGGTCCAGATGCGAAAACTGATCGACGACCAGGTCAAGTACCGCATTGAACGGGTACCCGGAGTGGCGGCACTGGATATCCGTGGCGGACAGGAACGCGAGATTCACGTCCTGCTCGATCCGGATAAAATCAAAGCGCTCGGGATCCCGCTCGACACCTTGCAGGACCGTATACGGACCGCCAACATCACTCTGCCGGCGGGTACGCTGGAGAGCGGCAATTACGAGATCGTCGTTCGTACGCCCGGCGAGTACACCAACCTGGACCAGTTGAGGGAGACGATCGTGGCCGTGCGTGAGGGCTTCCCCATCCACCTCGCGGACGTGGCGGACATCAAGGACTCATGGCGGAAGATCACGCGCATCGTGCGCGTCAACGGCGAACCCGGCCTCCGGCTGGCCGTCAACAAGCAGTCGGGGAAGAACACCGTCGAGGTTGCCCGCGAGACGCTCAAGGAGGTCGAGCAGATCAACCGGGACATTCCCCAACTCAAGATCGTTCCGCTGATCGATACCTCCCGCTACATCCGCAGTTCCATCACGAATGTCGGGAGTTCCGCCCTTTACGGCGGTCTGTACGCCATTCTGATTCTGCTGCTGTTTCTCAGAAACGTGCGCAGCACCATCATCATCGCGATCGCCATTCCCATTTCGATCGTGGCAACGTTCATGTTGATCTATTTCGCGGGATTCACGCTTAATCTGATGACGCTTGGCGGCCTGGCGTTGGGCGTAGGCATGCTGGTTGACAACTCGATTGTCGTCTTGGAGAACATCTACCGCATGCGGGACGAGGACCGAGCCCTGACCGCCGAGCAGGGTGCCATCCTCGGTACCGGGGAGGTCACCGAGGCCATTATCTCGAGCACCCTTACGACGTTGGTGGTCTTTCTTCCATTGATCTTCGTGCGCGGCATGGCCGGCGTGATGTTCAAGCAGCTTGCCTACATCGTCTCCTTCTCCCTCCTCTGCTCGCTGGGGGTGGCCCTCACGCTCGTGCCAATGCTGGCCGCCCGCTACCTGCATCCCGTCCGGCTCGATGCCGATGCTGACGAGACGTTCCTCCACAAAGTCTTCCGCGTCATCGGACGATTCCTGGAGGCCCTCGAACGGCGTTATCAGCGGGTACTGCACGTTGCCCTGAATCACCGTCTTTGGGTGGTGGTCGGAGCGGTCGTTCTGCTCACGGGAAGCCTGGCCCTGATTCCTCTGATCGGCACGGAACTCATGCCCGTCACCGATGAGGGCGAAGTGCGGGTCAACGTGGAAATGGAGGTGGGGACACGGCTATCGCTATTGGATGAAACCTTCCAGCCGATCGAGGCGCTCGTCGCCCGCGAGGTGCCGGAGGCCCAGAGTACGGTTGTCACGCTGGGCGGCTCGGGGGGGCATGCCTCCGCGAGCAACATCGGCGAAATGCGCGTTGCCCTGAAACCTCTTGGAGAACGGCATCGTTCCAGCGACGATATCGCCGCCGTGCTCCGCCGCAAACTGACGGGCATCCCGGGCACCACGATCCGGACACGGGCGGGCCAGGGCCTTTTCATTCTCCGTATGGCGGCCGGCACTTCCGATCAGATTGCCGTCGAGATCCGGGGGTACGATATTGAAAAGGCCGATGCCCTGGCGCGCCGGGTCAAGGAGATCGTGGATCGGGTGGAGGGCGTCACCGACACCCGGATCAGCCGTGATTCCGGCCAACCCGAACGGTTGATCGTGATTGATCGCAGCAAGGCAGAATCCATGAAGGTTACCGTGGCCCAGGTCGCCGGCATGCTGCAGACGGTTCTGGGCGGTACGCTGGCGGGCTACTATCGCGACAGCGGCGATGAATACGGCATCCGTGTTCAGGTCAGGGATTCCGAAAAGCAGTCGATGGATGATCTGCTGAACCTGATCCTCACCAACAGCGACGGCCAACCGGTTGTCTTGAGAAATGTCGTCTCGGTCCAGCCGCGCAACGGGCCGGTCGTCATCGAGCGCAAGAATCAGGAACGGATCGTGAGCGTCACCGGCAACATCCGCGGTCGGGATATGGGCGCCATCCTTGCGGACATCCGGCACGGCCTTGAGGGCGTGCCCGTGCCCCGCGATTTTTCGATCGGGTTTGGTGGCGACTACGACGAACAACAGAAGGCGTTCCGGGAGTTGGGCCTCGGCCTTATCCTGGCGCTCGTGCTGGTCTATATGGTCATGGCCTGCCAGTATGAGTCGCTCAAGGATCCGTTCGTCGTGATGTTCTCCGTGCCTCTTGCCGTGGTGGGTGTGGTGGTCATGTTGTTGCTCACGAACACGACTTTCAATGTTCAATCGTACATCGGCTGTATCATGCTCGGAGGCATTGTGGTCAACAACGCCATCCTATTGGTCGATCACACCAATCTTCTCCGCCGCCGGGACGGATTGGGTGTGCGTGAGGCCATTGAGGAGGCCGGCCGCCGCCGGTTACGTCCCATTCTGATGACCGCATTGACCACTTTACTGGGGCTTGTCCCGCTCGCACTGGGCGCCGGTGAAGGCGGCGAAGCCCAGGCTCCGCTCGCACGGGCCGTGATCGGAGGGCTGCTGAGTTCCACGGTGTTCACCCTCGTGTTCATCCCTGTCGTCTATTCCCTGTTTGAGGAGAAACGGCGGAGAACGGTCGGCGGAAAGGGACTTGTGGTCGTGCTTCTTCTGGTGTCGGCGTCAGGGACGGCCTATGCGGCCCCGGAACCGGACGCGGAGCCGTCTGTCCCTCCGCCCGCCGCGACAACGGTCCCGCCCGCCCTCGAACTCCGTCTCGGGCAATCCGTCCTGATGGCCCTTACCAACAACCGGGCGCTGGCCATGCAACGCCTGAGCCCGGAGATCCAGAGGACCTTCGAGGACCAGGAACGGGCGGTGTTCGATCCCCGCTTTTCAGGCCGTGTCACCTTTGAACGAACCCCCGAGGTATTGCTTCCGGCCTCAACCAACCGTTTGACCGATCTCACCACCGGGGAAGTGGCCCTGGAGTCCGGGCTGCCTTCCGGCACGCGGGTCGGCGTCGGGCTGCGAACGGAGCGCAACAGGGTCGGGGGTGATCCTGACGTCGTCGGCACAACGGCCGAGCTCGGGGTCACCCAGGCACTCCTGCAGGGACGGCCGATTGAGGTCAATCTCGCCAGCCTGCGGCAGGCCCGGCTGGCCACCGATATTTCCGTCTACGAGTTACGCGGTTTTGCCGAAGCACTGGTCGCGGAAGTCGAAACCACCTACTGGGAAGGGGTTCTCGCCCGCCGTCGCGTTCAGATCTATCAGGAATCGTTGAGTCTGGCTGACCAGCAACTCGAGGAGATCAGTCATCGGATCAAGGTTGGGGCCCTCGCCGAGACTGAACTGGCTGCCGCGCAGGCCGAAACGGCCTTGCGGCGTGAGGGGCTCATTAACGCCCGCAGCGAGCTTGCCCTGCAATCCCTGCATTTATTGCGCCTCATCAATCCCGGCGCACTCAGGGGAACAGGCCGGGACCTAATGTTCTCGACCATCCCCGCCGTTCCCGAGACGCCGGCGGATCAGGTCGCCGCCCATGTGCAACGGGCGCTGTCAGCGCGTCCCGACCTGAAGGAAGCGCGGTTGAAGGCGGAAAGCGCCGGCCTCGAACTGGTGAAGACTCGCAACGGGCTCCTCCCGAAACTGGACGTCTTCGTCACGCTTGGAAAAACGGGCTACGCGAACTCGTTCGGCGACTCGGCCCGTAATCTCGAAAGCGCCGATCCGACCCTTGCCGCCGGCGTGGCCTTCGAGTATCCCTTTTCAAATCGATCGGCGGAGGCCCGGCATCGGCGGGCGCGATACACGCAAGAGCAGGTCCGCGAAGCTCTGACGAATATGGCCGATCTGGCACGCGTCGATATCGAGTCCGCCTGCATCGAACGGGAGCGAACCCGCGCCCAGGTCACCGCCACCGCCACAACCCGCCGATTCCAGGAGGAAAAGGTCCGATCCGAAACGGCCAAGTTCGGCGTGGGGCGTTCCACGACACTGCTCGTTGCCCAGGCCCAGCGGGATCTGATCGAGAGCCAGGTTTCGGAGGTGGACGCCGTGATCAAGCATTTGCAGGCCTGCATCGCGCTCTACCGCCTTGAGGGGTCGCTCCTTGACCGCCGTGGCATCGCGGTAACGGATGTTCCCGCCCGTTTTCCCTGAGCCATGCCGAGTGCGCTTGATTCAAAGAGGCGAAACTCTATAATGCGCCCCAGTACGGAGATCGTATCGGCGGGGCCTGCCCGCCAGACAACCCTCACGAAGGAGACCGCGCATGAAAAAGGTGCTCATACCGACCAAACTCGATAAGGTGGCCCAGGATATTCTCAAGGCCAACGGCCATTACGAGGTCTACCAGGACGATGCGGGTGACATTGAGGCGCTGTGCGCCAAGCATCCCGATGCCTATGCCCTGATCGTGCGCAGTGAGCCCGTGACCGCGGCCCTTATCGATGCGTTGCCCCAACTCAAGGTCGTCATCCGCGCGGGCGCGGGCTTCAATACCATCGACACCAAGCATGCCCGCAAGAAGGGGGTCGACGTGATGAACACGCCCGGCGCCAACTCCAATGCCGTGGCGGAGGAAGTGGTGGCCCTGATGCTGGCCGATGCCCGCCATCTGGTCAAGGCGGATGCCTCCTGCCGTGCCGGCGACTGGGAAAAGAAGGCGTTCATGGGCCGCGAGCTGTCCGGCAAGACCGTCGGCATTGTCGGCCTGGGCAACATCGGCCGCCTGGTGGCCAAGCGGTTGTCCGGTTTCGACTGCACGTTCCTGGGGTACGACCCGATGATCTCCGCTGAGCGCGCTGCCGAGGCGGACGTCGAGCTGGTCGACCTGGAGACCCTCTTTGCCAAGTCCGACTACGTGACGCTCCATCTGCCCGAGATGGCCGAAACCAAGAAACTGGTAAGCACCCGGCTGCTGGGCCTGATGAAGAAGGGGGCCACCATTGTCAACTGCGCCCGGGCCGGCGTGCTGGACGAGGCCGCCCTGCGCGCGGTGAAGGCCGAAAAGGGATTGCGATTCCTGAATGACGTGTTTCCCAAGGATGAGCCCGGACCCAAGAGCGTGGCGGATATCGCCGACATCATGGTGCCGCATCTCGGGGCCAGCACCAAGGAGGCCAATGCCAAGGCCGCCCAGCGGTCCGCGGAACAGTTGATCGAGTTCGATGACAAGGGCGTGACGTCGTACATTGTCAATCGCGACATCCCGGAAGGGCTGGATGAGACTTACTGCGTGCTGGCCAATACGCTGGCGCGCGTGTCCCGCCTGATGCTGGGCAAGGACGTCAATCTCAAGCAGATCGAGACGAGTTGTTACGGGCAACTGAAACCGTTTGGCGACTGGCTGATCGTGCCGGTGGTCGCGGCATTATGGCCCGACCAGGACCGGTCGATGGATTCCAAGGCGGCGATCAAATTCCTGGAGAGCCGGGGCATTGAGTGCCGCAATCGCGAGACGGATGCGCGCAAGGGGTTCGCCAATTCCATCACGGTGGATCTGACGGGGAACCTCGACGCGTCGAACCTGCGCCAGGTCAGCGTGCGGGGCACGGTGGCGGAAGGCACGATCATGATTTCGCGCATCAACGAGTTCGACAAGCTCTACTTCGAACCGACCGGCCACGTGGTGTGCTTCCAGTACAAGGACCGCCCCGGCGTGGTCGGGCACATCGGCGCCGCGCTGGCGGATGCCAAACTTAACATCGAGGATGTGCGGCATTCGCACCATGCGCCGAGTGACCAGTCCATGGCCATTTTCAAGCTGAACAAACCGGCGACCGATGATCTGGTGCAGCGGATTGCCAAGGAGATCGGGGCAGCGATCGCCTTTGGCGCCACGCTGTAGAGGGAGGTGGCTCTCGCGCAGGGTACCGCCGGGGCTCACCGCCGACGGCGCAGGGTCGGCCTACAACGTTGTATCTTTAACGTGGCACGGGTTTCCAACCCGTCGCCCAAGCCACCGGGCAAGCGAAGGAAAAGAAGATTCCAAACTCGGGACTGTCGAATCAGTCAAGACTCACCAGTGGCTTACAGTGCAGATTTGGGCCAGGAATCATCAGTCTAAGGTCGATAAAGGGGCAGTAATTCGGCATAACTGTCGTAGAGACAGGGTGTTGTCATGGCGAATCCACGAACGAATCCCGGAGATGATGCCGGGGGTTGAGTTCGACTGGCTTGCAGCATTCTTGAAATGCCTGGGGGGTCTCGTCGTCATCCTGGCCATGTGCTGTGCCTTGGCCTTTGTCCCTCCGATGGTAACGGTCTCATCCAAGGGCGTTGCCATCTCCCAGGGGCAGACTGGACGACTCTATCCCTATGCCCAGCTCACAGAGCTCCGGATCGACGACACGTCATCGCCATATCCGATGCTGCTGCTCCGAACGCAGTCTCAGCATGAGTCGAAGGGGTACCCGATCTCCCCGAAGGTCGATCTTGATGCGCTTCGAGCATTCATCGACACACACAGGCGGAAATGACAGAATGCAAAACCCGCAAGTCCATGGTGCGGCGTGCCGCCGCCCGTGATTTGCGCCGGTTGGTCCGGATCGGAAAAGTAACACCTGACGCGCCGCTACTATATCGCATCAACAGGTGCGGCTAGAACCCTCACCCGTACCCTGCCTACTACTCCCAGCTGTCGAAGCCTATAAATGATTCGTTAACTTGACAGTTCCTCCCACGGGGGGGCAATCCGGCTCGTAATCACGTTATTCGACGGTCTCGTTGGGCATGGACAGATTGACCACGGACAGTGATTGGGTTACCCTGGCTACATGGCATTGCTTGATGACATCCGAGAGAGGATCGCTGCACGACAGTACGAATTTTCAAAGCACGCGGTCGATCAGACGATTATGCGTGGCATCAGCGTGGCCGAACTGGAGGAGGCCATGTCGAACCGGAGCGAAGTGATCGAGGACTATCCGGAGGACAAGTACGGACCAAGCTGTCTGGTCTTGGGATTCACGACCGGCGACCGGCCGTTGCACATTCAATGCAGCTACCCATCCCGACCGATAATCAAGATCGTCACGGTGTACGAGCCCGATCCGGACCTCTGGATCGACCTCAGGATTCGGAAGACAGATTGACGAGGTGATATGATGAGAGAGACGATGATTGAAACCGAAGTGACCTACACGCTGGAGCGAGGCGGGAAGTTCTACCTGATCGAACATGTGCCCGCACGGGTCTGTCGGGAAACGGGAGAGCAGTACTTTGCCCCTGAGACCGTAGAGCACATTCAGTCGCTAATCAAGAGCAGGAAGAAGCCCGCCAAGACGATTGAGACTCCCGTGCTCGAATATGCATAGAGCGCCCCCCACCAACAAATGCTCGGTTCTGCTCGCAAGCTCGCAGCCCGAGATGTGCAGCGTTCGTTAAGGCGTGGTCCTATTCCGATTGGCCTAGGATGCCAGCACCATGAAGATACGCATACCCTTTATTGCGGGCGTGGCCCTTGCTTACGCTCTTGCCGCTTTGGCCAATGCCGCCGAGTTTCAGGTGGCTGTCGATGGGTCCCCGAAGGGTGATGGATCGCCGGGGAAGCCCTGGAATCTGGCGACCGCTCTGCTTTCTGCCGATGTGGTCATGCCGGGGGATACCGTCTGGCTTCAGCCTGGCACCTATCGTGGAGGTTTCGTCTCGCGGCTTCAGGGCACACGGGGCAGTCCCGTGGTGGTCCGGGGCGTCAGAGCCGGGCGGGTGACCATCGATACGCAGCCGCGTGATGAGCAGGACAACGGGCTGTTGTCATTGCTCGGGGCCGACGTCGTGTACCGCGACTTTGAGGTCACCTGCAGTCACCCGCTGCGTCAGACCGCCCTTGCCGGTCCGTGGCCGGGGGACATTCGCCGGGGGGGTGTCGATGTGCGGGGCGATCGCCTTTCGCTGGTGAATCTTGTCGTGCATGACTGTGCAACGGGCTTCGGTTTCTGGGCAGAGGGCGAAGGAGGGGAGATTTCCGGCTGCTTGATCTACTACAATGGCTGGCGCGGCCCCGATCGCGGACATGGGCATGGCATCTATGCGCAGAACGCCAGGGGAACAAAGCGAATCGTGGACAATGTGATCTTTCACCAGTTCGGGTATGGCATTCACGTGTACGGCTCGGAAAAGGCTTCCCTCAAAGGGTTCGAGATTGACGGAAACATCGTCTTCGAGAACGGGTGTCTGGCGGGCGACAACGCACCTGGCATCCTGGTGGGAGGAGGATCGCCGGCGGAAGGCATCGCGGTTCGCGATAACGTGGTGGTCGGCGGTCCCCTGCGACTGGGGTACCCTTGGGGACAAGCCAACGCGGACGTCACGTGCACGGGGAACTACTGTGATTGGGGCCTGGTTGTCCGCGATTTCCGCACCGCCACCGTCATGCACAACACACTGGTGGCGCCGTCCGGGGCTGCAACACTGGAGCGAGTCCATGTCCTTTCGCTGGATGGTTACCGATGGGACGAGAACACATACTGCGTGACAGAGGGTCGCTGGGGAGATTTCGCGGTCGTCGAAGGATCCAAGAGCCGGGGATTGACGTTCGACGAATGGCGCGGCATGACCGGCTTCGATGCCAAGAGCTCGTTCAGGAAAGGATGGCCTGCCCAACGTGAGTTGAGGGTGTTCGTGAGGCCCAACGCTTACGAACGTGGACGGGCGCACGTCGCCATTCTTAACCCCGCGAAATTGCCGGAAGTTGATCTCGATCTGTCGCAGGTGCTTGCCTCCGGGATGCCGTTCCGCGTCGTGAGCGCCAAGGATGTCTTCGGCCCCTCTCTGGTTTCCGGCGTCTACGGGGGGAGTCCAGTGAAAGTACCGATGAGACCGGTCACCCCTCCTGCGCCAGTGGGAATGCGCAATGCCAAGCTGCCGGTCACAGAACCCGAGTTCGCCACCTTCGTGGTCCTTCCGGATCGTCCGTAGGCGGAAAAGAGGGCCACCGAACCCCGCCTTGCCCGGTACGGCTCGCACGCTTGCCGTCGGGTCAAGGGCCACGTTCGCTTATTCCCCGCATTCGTCGAGGTCCTGTTCAGGGAAGAGCATGGCGGCGCCGAATTCCATCTGGAACTCGGGGTCCAGGGAAAGGTCCACGTGCCGGACCTTCTCCATCATCCGGCCGGCGTAGGCCTTTTCCTGGGTGGAGAGCAGGGCGCGCTTCGCGCCAAAGGAGGCCGTATTGCCGACGAAGCGGATGCGTTCACAGGGAATGGGCGGCAGCATGCCGATCCGGCGGGCGTGATTGCGGCGGATGAAATTGCCGAACGCGCCGGCCAGCAGGACAGCCCCCAGGTCCGCCGGGGTCAACCCGGCCATGCGAAGCAGGATGTTGATTCCCGCCCGGATGGCCCCGTTGGCCAGCTGAAGCTCGCGGATGTCGCGCTGGTAGAGGAAGATCGGTTCTTTGGTGGCGGACTCCTCCGCGGTCACCAGCAGGAAATTCACCTCGTTCCCCTTTTCGATCAGGCGCGCCCGGACGGCGGGGGACACTGTGGTGGGGACCTCGTCGGGAGGCAGCAGGCGCCCGGTTGAATCCAGCAGGCCCACGCGCAACAATTCCGCCGCCACATCGATCAACGCCGTGCCGCAGAGGCCGGCGGGTCTGGCATTGCCGATCACGTTCAGGCGCACATCGCCATCGAGAATGATCTTCTCGATCGCGCCGGTGGTGGCGCGCATGCCGTGGACGATCCTAGCGCCCTCAAAGGCGGGCCCGGCGGCCACCGAGGTGGCCAGCAACGTGCCGTTATGCGCCAGGACGATTTCACCGTTGGTGCCAATATCGACCAGCAGGGCCGGCTCGACATACCGGTCGAGCCGGGTGGCGACGATGCCTGACACCGTATCGCCGCCCACGAAGCCGCCGATCTGGGGGAACACATACACCTTCGCCAGGGGGTGGACATGCAGATGCAGGTCGGAGGCGCGCGTCTCAAGGGCTTCGCGGAAAGCGGGCGTAAAGGGCAGCTCCCCCAACGGCGATGGATCGATGCCGCAGAGGATCTCCTGCATGGTGGTGTTGCCGGCGAAAACGACCTCGTAAACGCTG
>CAYOIT010000053.1:18721-27128 GCA_964404035.1 uncultured Verrucomicrobiota bacterium
TTCCACCGCGATCAGTTCATTATCCACGAGGACGGCGGTGGCCTTGAACTGCGAGCGACGCAAGGCCATCGGCAGGTCGCGCACGGCGGCGAGGCTCACGGCCGACGGGCCGATGGCGGCGTGCAGGCGGTCGAGGTCCGAGCCCACTTCGTCATGCAGCGGGGGGGTGAGTTGGACGCAGGTCTTGCGGACCCGCGGCAGGACCTCCATCTCGCCGCCGGCATCGCCGGTCAGGATCTGCTGCTGGGCCTGAAAGAGGGAGGTGTCGGGAATTTCGATGGTGAGCGGTCCGCTGACGCAGGCGCGGCAGGCCAGCCGGAATCCCTCGTCGATTCGAGCGGCGCCGAGCGTGGCGATCTCGCCGGCCGAAGGCGGGCATTTCCCGGCGCGGATCCGAACCACGCATTTCCCGCATTTCGCGGCGCCGCCGCAGGGCGTCTGGATAATGAACCCCGCCCGGGCGGCCACTTCGAGGAGGAGGGTTCCCGTCAGCGCATAGACACTGCGTCCCGAGGGTTCGAAAACGATTTTGACTTCTTTTTCCATGGCGGAGCGGCTCCAAAAGAAGAAACATTACAAGAGGGGGGGGCATTTGTACAGACCGGATCAGATGGTTCTTCTTGCCTTTTTCTCCTCATTCCGGCTACATTAACCGAGTTCTTGGCAGTAACCGGACAGCCTTTTTTGTCTTAATCACTTGGGAGAGAGCATCATGGATTATGGATTGACAGAGACTCAGGTCATGATTCGGGATCTTTGCCGTCAGATCGCGCAAGAGAAGATCAAGCCCATCCGCGAACATTACGACGAAGCCAATGAGTTCCCGCATGAGATCGTCAAAGTCTTTGCCGATGCCGATATTTGCGGCTTATACATCGAGGAAGCCTACGGGGGAATGGGCGGCGGGATCCTGGACCTGTCCATTGCCGTCGAGGAACTCTCGAAGGTCTGCAGCGGTATCGCCCTGGCCCTGGCGGCCACGGCGCTCGGCACCTTCCCGATCATCCTGTTCGGCTCCGACGAACAGAAGAAGAAGTATCTTCCCCGGATTGCCTCGGGTCAGTCGCTGGCGGCCTTCGGATTGACCGAAGCCAATGCAGGGTCCGATGCCGGCGGCATCCGGACGACGGCGGTGCTGGATGGCGACCACTACGTGCTGAACGGCACCAAGCAGTGGATCACCAACGGCGGCGAGGCCGAGATTTATTCGATCGTGGCCATCACCAACAAAGCCAAGGGGCCCCGTGGCGCCACGGCGTTCATTGTGGAAAAGGGCACCCCGGGCTTCACCTTCGGCAAGAAGGAGAACAAGATGGGCATTCGCGCCTCGGCGACCCGCGAGCTGGTGTTCCAGGATTGCCGCATTCCCAAGGCGAACCTGCTGGCCAAGGAAGGCATGGGCTTTATTGTGGCGATGAAGACGCTGGACAGCTCGCGTCCCGGTGTGGCGGCCCAGGCTCTGGGGATCGCGGCCGGCGCCTTGGACGAGGCCGTTGAATACAGCCGCCAGCGCCGCCAGTTCGGCAAGCCGATTTGCTCGTTCCAGGGCGTCCAGTTCATGCTGGCTGACATGGCGACGCAGGTCGAGGCCGCCCGTACCCTGGTGTATGCCGCGGCCCGGTACATCGACGGCGGGGCGAAGGACATCAGCAAGATCTCCGCCATGTGCAAGCTGTTTGCCTCCGATACGGCCATGCGGGTCACCACGGATGCCGTCCAGGTGCTCGGTGGTTACGGCTACATGAGGGAATACCCTGTCGAGAAGATGATGCGTGACGCGAAGATCACCCAGATCTACGAGGGCACCAACCAGATCCAGCGCGAAGTGATCGGGTTGGGGCTGATCAAGGAAGCGGCGGCCAAGAAGTCGTAGCCGGCGCTGGCTGGGTATTTTCCGCGTTTCGGGCCGGTCCATGAAGGACCGGCCACCGGTTTCCGACAGGATAACATCGGCATGAAGGCTTCGGAAAATACGCTGCGGCAAATCCGGATGCTGGTGACCGACGCCGACGGCACCCTGCTGGGCCAGAAGGCCGAATTCGAGCTTTTCAGGGCCTTTCGCGTCAGGATCAACGACCTCCGCAATGTGCAGGGCGCGGTGTGGGTCGTCTGCACGGGGCGGGGCCTGCGTAGTTTCAGCCGGGTGTTCCGTCCCATGCGCATTTTCGGGATCGAGCCCGACTTCGTGATCTCCCGGCACGCCTTTATCTACCAGCGTTCCCGTTACGGCTACTACTGGCCGCACTGGTTGTGGAACGTGCGCGTTCTGTGGCTGCAGTGGCGCGATGAGCTCGAGGTGCGCCGGGCGCTTCCCACGGTGAGACGCGCGGTGTTGTCCCGTAATCCTTTCGCGCATGTGATTTTTCGGAACCGTCAGCGGATCTGTTTCCGGTTCGATGACGATGGTGCCACCAATTTTGGCGCTGAGATCATTCGCGAGGAGGTCAAGCCGTACAAGTATCTTCAGGTCTTCCAGTTCCCCGGCGAGGTGGATGTGCGGACCGTCCCCTTCACCAAGGGGTTGGCCGTGACGGAGCTTGCCCGGCATCTGGGGATTGGCCCGAGCCGGATCCTGGCGATCGGTGACGGGCACAATGACATCAGCATGATGGAGATGAATGCGTCCTGCCGGACAGCCTGCCCGGGCAACGCTGCCCCCGAGGTCATGGAGGTCGTTCATCGGACGGGCGGTCATATCGCCTCCGAGCGGAGCTTGTCGGGCGTCATGGAGATTCTGGCCGCCTATGAGACCGGTCAGATTCACTGCGAGCTTCCTGCGGGTCTGCGCGAACTGCGGGAAGAGGGAAATCCCGTAACGCTGCCTCACCGCACGTCGCGCGCCAGCAACCAGACGACTGGTTTTATATTGTTCATGGGCGTGGTCTATACGACTATGACGGTTCTGGCGAGCTTTGGGCTGCTGGGACCGTTGGGGCCTGTGATCCTGAAGCCGTATCAAGCACTGGTGGCCAAGGCCGAACTGCTCGTCCACCACTTTCTGAGGTAGACACGTCATGACGAAGATCGGGTTCATCGGGGCCGGGAAGATGGCTGAGGCCATGATGACCGGGCTCATCGAAAAGGCGTTTACCAGCGCCGACAGTATTCTGGCCAGCGACATCAGCGGCGATCGGCTGGTGGACTTGAGCCAGCGTTGCGGGATTCGCATTACGCTCGACAATGCCGAGGTGGTCAGGCAGGCGGAGATCTGTTTTCTGGCGGTGAAACCCCAGCAACTCGACGACGTCTTGCGCCAGATCGCGCCGCAGGTCACCGCGACGCATCTGGTGGTGTCCATCGCGGCCGGCAAGTCGACCTCCCTCATTGAGTCTTTGCTGCCGGCGGGGCGTGTGGTGCGGGTGATGCCCAATATCGCCTGCCTGGTGGGCGAAGGCATGAACGTGTTCACGCGGGGCTCCCGCACTCCCGCGAGCGATACCGGGATGGTCACATCCCTTCTGGAGTGCTCCGGGCGCGCCCTGGAGTTGCCGGAGTCCCAGTTCGATGCCGTGACGGCCTTGAGTGGTTCGGGACCGGCGTTCTTTGCCTACCTCCTCGACCGGCTGGTGGATGGCGCGGTTCGGGAAGGTCTGGCGCGCACAGATGCCCTGATGCTGGCCGAACAGACCCTGTTGGGAACGGCGCGGATGCTGCAAGCGAAAGGCCTGGAACCGGCCGAGCTGGCCGCGGCCGTGACTTCGGCCAAGGGGACGACGGCCGCAGGGCGCGAGGTTCTCGAAACGCCGGCACTGGCCGCCATTCTTGACCGGACGATCGGCGCTGCCGCGCAGCGCAGCCGCGAACTGGGCCGTGCCTGATGACGCGCCGGGAGGATCCCTGATGCTGCCAAAGAATATCCTGGCTCCCGAAGGACGGAGCGAAATGGGCCAGGCCGTGATGCTGGGGACCACCTTTGCCGTCGGCATGGCGGTATTCTCGTTCGCCGGCTACTGGATCGATCAGAAACGGGGCGGCGGACTCCTGTTCACCGTATCGGGGATGGTCTGCGGTCTGGCGTATGGGGCCTACGAAGTGTGGAAAGTGATCCGAATGTTGAATGAGCAGGCCCGGAAGACGTGTGCCGAGCGCGGTCAAAGCCGCACAAAGACCGAAGAGTCCTCCGTCGATCCGTCCACGAAGTGAGTCATGCGCCTTCTCCTCACAGCGTTCCGCCGGGGCCTCAAGTGGCTCGCGGCGGGTATCGCTGCAGCATGCGTGGCCCTGCTCATCACCTTGTTCCTTCCTGATGACGGCTCGTGGCCGGCCCTGGCGGCGGGTTGGGGAGCCGCCTTTCTGAATGCCCTCGTGGCGCGAGGGATCAATCGGCGGGCCATGGGAACCGGACGGCAGGCGTTTCTCCGCTGGGGTGTCATCGGGAATGTCTTGCGCATCCTCGCGCTCTTAGGTATTCTGATCGCCGTTATTTTTGCTCACAGGGCTGTTCGTAGCTCCTTCTTCGCCTCCTTTTTTGCGGGGCTTTTTGTTTTCATGTCGGTAGAGATTACCGAACTTTTCCGGCTCGATCCCGGAAAGCGGGAGATGTTTTGAGTGATGTGACAATTCATACCCAGGCCTTGGAGACGGCTGGTCAGGCGCAGGATATCGGAAGTGCGGTGCAGACGTTCATCATGCATCACATGAGCGATTCCCGGCGTTGGAGTTGGTTGCCCCAGGGACATCAGGATTTGCCGGTGTTTCTTTCGGTACACGGCATCATGGTAATCCTGTCGGCGCTGATGCTGATCTATGTGCTGATCATGGCCTGTCGGCGGGTTGGGTCGGTGCCGGGTGGGCTGCTCAACGTGGTGGAGTTTTTCGTCCAATTCATTCGGGACGAGATGGCGGTTCCGTTTTTGGGCGAGGAGGACGGCCGCAAGCTGACGCCGTTGTTGTGCACTCTGTTCCTGTTCATCCTGATGATGAACCTGCTGGGGCTGGTCCCCTGCTTCTATACGGCCACGGCGAACATCAACGTGACCGGTGCGCTGGCCGGCATCACGCTGGCGGTGATGATCTTCGGGGCGATCTTTCGCAACGGGCTGGTGGGCTTCGCCAGAGGGTTCGTGCCCCACGGTGTTCCCTGGCCCGTCCTGATCATCGTGGTGCCCATCGAGGTGGTGGGCCTTTTGGTGAAGGCCATGGCCCTGGCCATTCGTCTGTTCGCCAACGAATTGGCCGGGCACATCGTATTGTTCTCGCTGCTGGGCATCATGGTGATGTTCGGGGCGAAGGCCTTTCCCGTATTCTTGATGGCACTGGTCATCTACCTGCTGGAGGTCTTTGTGGCGTTTCTGCAGGCGTATATTTTCACGCTGCTCTCAGCGGTGTTTATCGGGCAGCGCTATCACCCTGCCCATTGAGTGTTGGACCAAGAGTTTTGAACGGACGGAAAAAAGAAAGGACGGCGATATGACGGGAATAACGGGTTCGATAGCTGGAATCGGGGCGGGTCTGGTGACCATTGGCGCCGCATTCGGAATCGGTAAGTTGGCGGCAGCCGCCATGGATGGCATTGCCAGGCAGCCGGAAGTGGCGCCCAAACTCCAGGTGACCATGCTGATCGCGGCCGCGCTGATCGAAGGTGTGGCGCTCTTTTGCGCGGTGATCTGTCTGCTCGCCAAGTAACCTGGTCCGGCCGTTGCTGGAAGAGTGGGTTTCATGGAAGAAAATAGCGATATTCAGGCCGTGGTGGCCGTGCCCCCCCGGTCGCACGAGGCGACACCGGGGATCATGGATGTCTCGGGCCCGATGATGATCCTCACCTGGATCACTTTTCTGGTTCTGGCGTTGATTCTCTCACGGCTGGTGTGGAAGCCGATTCTTAAGGCGCTGGACATGCGGGAGAAGTCCATCCGGCGCGCTTTGGAGAATGCCGAAAAGGTGCGCCTCGAGGCGGCTGAGACCGAAGCGAGGAACCGTCAGAGCCTTCAGGCCGCTTTGGAGGAGTCGCGACGCATTGTTGACCAGGCCCGCCGGGCTGCCCAGGACAGTGCCCGGCAGATTCACGCGCAGGCCGAGCAGCAGGCTCGCACGCTGGTGGAGGAGGCCCGCCGCGAAATCCACACGTCCGTTGCCTCGGCGCGGCTCGCCTTGCGGCGTGAAACCGGCGAACTGGCCATCGCCCTGGCCACCAAGGTGACGGAACGGAACATGGACTCGGATCGCAACCGGGACCTCGTCCGAACGTTGGCGCAGGAGCTTGATCGGGTATGAAGCTCCGTTCCAGAGTGGCCCGGCGCTATGCCCGGGCTCTGCATGACCAGGCCGTTGAGCACGGCGTGCTGGAGGCGGTGACTCGGGATCTGGAACAGTTGCGGCGGGTGATCGCCTCCTCGGACGAACTGGGGGCCTTTCTCCCGGATTACCGTCTGCCGCGCGAGGGGCGAATGAGGGTGTTGAAGGCCCTGTGGGCGGAGACCTTTCATTCCTTGACCTGGCGTTTTCTCCGACTGCTGGAGTCCAAGCGGCGGCTCAGGATCCTGGATGACATCAGTGCGGAATTCATCGAGTTTGAGGAGGCGCGCCGGGGGATTATTCGGGGGCGCCTGTCCTCGGCCTTTGCCCTCACCCCGGAGGCGGTCGGCGACATTGCCGCCCACCTCGGACGGCGCCTTGGGAAAGACGTGAGGCTGCAGACCACTGAAGCGCCCGATTTGCTCGGAGGATACAGCGTGCGGGTGGGGGACTGGGTTTATGACCTCAGCCTGGCGGCGCGATTGAGACTGTTCAGACAAACGACGATGGCCGGATACGGCCAAGGGAAGTGACCATGGCAGTGGATTTGAGACCGGAAGAGATCGCCTCGATTCTCAGGAAACAACTGGCGGACTTCGACCGCAAGGCGGACGTTTCCGAGGTGGGTACGGTGTTGAATGTGGGCGACGGTATTGCTCATCTTCACGGGTTGTCAGGGGTGATGGCTGGCGAACTGGTGGAGTTCAGCGAAGGGCTGACCGGCATGGCGCTGAACCTCGAAGAGGACAATGTCGGCGTCGCGATTTTCGGGGAGGACTACTCCATCAAGGAGGGCGATACCGTCCGGCGCACCGGGCGCATCGCCTCCGTTCCCGTCGGCGAAGCACTGGCCGGGCGAATTGTCGATGCCCTGGGCCGTCCCATCGACGGCGGCGGGGAATTGGCGGCGACCGAACGTCGCACGATTGATATCAAGGCCCCCGGGATCATCGAACGGGCCGATGTGCGCGAACCGCTTCAGACCGGGATCAAGGCCATCGACGCGCTCACGCCCATCGGGCGGGGGCAGCGCGAGCTGATCATCGGCGACCGCAAGACGGGCAAGACGTCGCTGGCGATCGACACCATCATCAATCAGCGGGGCGGAAATGTGGCGTGCTTCTACGTCGCGATCGGCCAGAAGCGGTCGACGGTGGTCCAGCTCTGTGAGACCTTGAAGCGGTATGGCGCGATGGAGTACACGACGATTGTGGCGGCGACCGCCTCCGATCCGGCGCCCATGCAATACCTGGCGCCCTTTGCCGGGTGCGCCATGGCGGAGTTCTACCGCGATTCCGGGCGGCATGCGCTGATCGTCTTCGACGATCTGACCAAGCAGGCGCAGGCCTACCGCCAGCTGTCGCTGCTGTTGCGGCGTCCGCCGGGCCGCGAGGCGTTCCCGGGCGACGTGTTCTATTTGCACAGCCGGCTGCTGGAGCGTGCGGCGAAACTGAGCCCGGCGAAGGGCGGAGGAAGCCTCACCGCCCTGCCGATTGTCGAAACGCAGGCGAACGACATCTCCGCCTACATTCCGACCAACGTGATCTCGATTACCGATGGCCAGATCTTTCTGGAGGCGGACGGGTTCAACGCGGGCCAGCGTCCGGCCATCAATCCCGGTATTTCCGTGTCGCGCGTGGGCGGCGATGCGCAGGTGAAGGCCATGAAGCAGACCGCAGGCTCGCTGCGACTGGATCTCGCCCAGTATCGCGAACTGGCCGGCTTCTCGCAATTCGCTTCCGATGTGGACGCCGCGACGCGGCGCCAGTTGGACCGCGGGCGGCGCCTGATGGAGATCATGAAACAGAATGTGCACGAGGTGCTGCCGGTGGCATTGCAGGTGGCCATTATCTATGCGGGCACCCACGGGTATCTGGATGCGGTTCCGCTCGGCAAGATCAAGGCCTTCGAGAGTGAACTAGCCGAGCGGCTTGAACGCGAACCGAAGGATTACCTCTCGCAATTTTCCAAAGACCTGGCGATGACGCCCGAAGTCAAGGCGGCGCTGGAGGCTGTCTTAAAGCGGCTGAGCGTGGCATCGGCCTGATCGCAGGGGCAACGCATGGCGAAGTTAAAGGAATATAACGTCAAACTGGCGAGGCTCCGGAGCACCCGCAAACTGACGCGCACGATGAAGCTGGTGTCGGTCACCAAACTGCGGCGCGCGCAGGAG
>CAYOIT010000054.1:0-6392 GCA_964404035.1 uncultured Verrucomicrobiota bacterium
TTTGAACCAGCCTGCACTTGACCGCGCACACTGACACAGCGATACTGTCGTCCATAAAGAAACGAGGACCTTGTGGCGGACTTGCGTATTGTTGTGATGGATGATGAAAGACTGGTGGCGTCCATGCTGGTGGCCTGGCTATCCAGATGTCCCGGTATCCAAGTGGTCGGAATGGCTCTCACGGGGACGGAGGGACTTGAACTCTGCCAGAAACTGAAGCCGGATATTGCCCTGCTGGACATCGAGATGCCAGGGATGGACGGGCTCACCGTCGCCGGGCATCTTCTGGAGGAAACCCCCGAAACCCGAATCATTATTCTCTCCTCGCATGTCGATCCTTACTGCATTCATCAGATCTTCCGGCTGGGTATTCCGGGCTATGTCGACAAAAGCAGTTTCCTCGAAGATCTTGCTGCGGCTATCCGGCTCGTGGCGCAAGGAAAGAGTTATTTTTCGCCCGTTTATCAGAAAGTCAAAGACGCCAGTCTTTCGCAAGCGGACTCTTTCCACAAAATGCTCACACCCAAGGAAATCGCCATCCTGACATTGGTCGTTCAGGGAGTGGAGGATACCGCTATTGCCTCGCAGTTGCACATTGCACCGGCAACGGTCTCGACCCATCGCCGCAACCTGCGGGCCAAACTGAACGCTCACAACGATCGCGATCTGATTGCCTATGCCCACCAGTGGGGTTTGCTCCCGCTCGAATCAACTCGCCATTCGCCGGGCGGGGGGGCCTCCGCCAGGGACGTTGAAACCAAAGCGAAGGCCTGAGCACCGTCGGAGTTGAACTGACTCGATACGGCACTGGCGCAAAGGCTCGGAACCCGCCGTCGCATTGTTGCGAATCGTGTTTCACTTCCTGGTGGTGAGACGCGTCCATTGATGCCTGTTCTCAACGTCGGGGTCGGGCAAGTGCTCACCGTCGCCTTTCTGTGGGCCAAGATGAGGCGGAAGTGTAAGGCTTTTGTCAAAGTGTTGTCTTCTCGCTCCCAAGGCATAGGCCCTGCTTTGGTCAATACTCGACCTGAGGCTGGCGAAAATTAGGATGGCTCCTCGGGAGCCAACTAACCCTGACTCGACTGGCTGACTGGGGCGCCCGGAGCAGGCAATTGCTCTTTACGATAGCCGCGGTCTTCGGACCGCGGCCTTTTCATGGGTGAGGTGAGCGGGAGGAAGCCCTGTGGTGTGGTGATGGCCCTGAGCTTGCCCACTGCCGACGACCTGCAGTAGTGTTGGCACCCATTAAAGGGAGAAATCATGCGCCCACACTCTGTTCCCCGCGTCCCTCCTTCCCCTTACGGTCCGCTACCCAGTGCGCGGCAACTCATTCAGCACCGCCGTGAATTCTATGGGTTCGTTCACTTCACCACCAACACGTTCACTGACAAGGAGTGGGGCTACGGTGATGAGAGTCCGGCCGTGTTCAATCCCTCCGACTTGGATGCACGGCAGTGGGCTCAGGTGGCCCGGGACGTTGGGATGACGGGCCTGATCCTGACCTGCAAACACCATGACGGTTTCTGCTTGTGGCCGAGCGCGTTTACGGAGCATTCGGTCAAGAACAGCCCCTGGAAGAACGGTCAGGGCGATGTGGTTCGCGAACTCTCGGAGGCCTGTCGCGACGTCGGGATCGAGTTTGGTGTCTATCTCTCTCCCTGGGACCGAAACCACGCCCGCTATGGCCGGCCTGAATACATCACGTACTATCGTAATCAGCTTCGCGAGTTGCTGACCGGGTATGGTGAGCTCTTTGAGGTGTGGTTTGATGGAGCCAACGTTGCCAGTCGGTCGGTCGTGGGACGACCCTGTTATTGAATCTTCCGCCCGATCGCCGGGGCCGGATTCATGAGCTCGACGTGGAGCAGTTGCGGCAGTTCCGCCGGATTCTGGAAACGAGTTTCTCCTCCGATCTGGCTCGCGCGGGAACCGCATGGGCCTCCTCTGGCCGGGGTGCGGCCGATGCGTTCGCCCCGGCCTGCGTGAATGACGGCAGCCCGGATACCTATTGGGCGGCGGATGACGGCGTCACGCGAGCCACCGTTGAGTTGGCCTTCCCTCATGCCGAATCGTTCAATACCCTCCTGCTCCAGGAACCGATCTTTCTCGGGCAGCGGGTTCAGGAGTGGACCCTGGAGGCCCGCACCGGGGACGAGTGGAAACCGTTGGCGGCAGGTACCACGATCGGCTACAAACGGATTCTCCGGTTCGAGACAGTGAGGGCGGAGTCCGTACGCCTGACAATCGTGCGCGCCAAAGCCTGTCCCGCACTCGCAACGATGGGCGTGTATCTGGCTCCGGGGTGAGGCCCTTACCGGTCGCGCGAATCGAGGTCGACGACGGCGATCCACCCGATGCCTTCGTGGCATGAGATTCTGGCCCATCCCGCCGAGGTCATCTCGCGGAAGACCGTGGCGCCGGGCTTGAGCGCGAAGAGCGGTTTGGCCGAATCGGAAGGAGCGAAGCGAACCGTGACTTCCTTGTTGCCGCGGATGGCGGCGGGCTGACGTCCCATAAAGAGGTTCCTCAGCCGCTCCAGCCAACCGACGGAGGGGGCGACAGGGAGGGTTGCGTGATGAGCCACGGCGGGCGAGGTGGGACCCGAAGAGGAGGGCGGCGTATAGATCGACTGAGCCGGTGCCCGTTCGGCATGGAACGTCAGAGGAAAAGGGCCGGCCGTGTGTGTGCTGTAGACTCCAGCCCTCGCATCGAAGAACGTGAACGTGATGGGGGGAACGGCTTGCAGGGAGGCGTCCGTGGGAACCACCGTCTGGAGAAACACGCGCCGGTAGCTGGATCTTTCGTCGGGAACGGGTTTAACCTCGTAGAGCTTCAGTCCTGGCGTTTCAGGCACTCTTGGCGGCGTGAAGGGGTCAGGAAGTCCTTCCCCCTCGATACGGAGGGTGACGGTGATGAGGTCGCCGACGGCAACCTCCAGTGGTGCCGCCGAGGCCTGGAAAGAAAACCGGCCGATGGCACCCGAGAAATCAACCGGACGTCCGGTGTCGGGGACAGGCCGAATAGCCAGAGTCAGCGGGTCCACCGGGATGGTGACGGGCCGCTGCTGGCGCTGAACGAAGAAGTACGAACGCGTTTCCTGAATGACGGTGCCCTGGAGAACAGGGGCAAGCGCAAGGGATCCGGCGTTTCGCACTTTGGCCCGGCAGCGGAACCGGCGGGTTTCATAGGTGCGGTTTTCCAGGGTGGCCGTCTCGATGGGAAGCTCCTGAAAAGGACTCAGGTGCAGTTGATCCGGTGGTGGCATGCCCGAGATGGAAATCGCTTTGTCGAGGTTCTCCCCGGAAATATAAAGTGAAAGGGTGAGCAGAAACGATTCCCCTGCATAGATCCCGTCCCGATCCGTCGAAAAGCGGGCGAAGAGGTTGGGCAGGGCCGCGGAGAGGGAGGCGGGAATGAGGAGGGCAAGGAGGATTGCCCTGTTTCTTTTCGCGTCTTTCGCATGTTTCGTAGTTGCCTCCCCGTATTGCGCACTTGCCGGCTAATGACTCGCCAAAAGTCTTCTACTGTTGCATAATCAGCCGCTTGTTCGATCATGTCAATGGGGTAACGCACCATGATTCTTTATATCGTCACCGACACCGAGCCGATTTACCGGACGGGGAACTGGCAGAAGAAACGTCTGGCGCTGGAGGACACGTCTGGCGATTTCTGTCTGACCGTCCATTACAAGCAGGTCAGCCTCAAGATGCTGGCGAGCGTCAAGCCATGGGCGATCTGCCACAGCGGCGCTTCGACGCCCTTTGAGGACTATGACATCCTCCAGACCCGGAACTACCGGCAGGTGGTGCTGCGCTCGACGATTCCCCAACTGGGGATTTGCGCGGGGCATCAGCTTCTGGCCGAGTTTCACGGCAGCACGCTCGGGGGGATGCGGCAGGTGGGTGAAAACGATGCCGATCATAACCCAAATTATCATCCGGGCGAGTATAAGGAGTGGGGGATGTATCCGGTTCGGGTTGTCCAAAAGGATCCCCTGTTCGCCGGTTTCGGGGAGTTGCTTCGTGTTCAGCAGTTCCACCGGAGCGAGGTCAAGACGCTAGGGCGTGACCTGGTTCTGCTGGCCAGCAGTCCAGCCTGCCGGGTGCAGTCCTTTGTCCATCGGACGAAGCCGCTCTACGGTGTTCAGTTCCATCCTGAAGAGGCAAGTGAAGCGTACCCTGACGGATTCAGGGTTCTGCGAAATTTCTTCAAGGTGGCGGCATCTCGACAGCCATAGGGTGGCTATGATATTCCATTCTGCAGTCTTTTTTGACCACGGATGACACGGATAGGACTCAAAGTCGAATGAATGCGTCATTGAAACTAAGGCAGGGTATTGGGGATGTGCGCCGGGTGGTTGTGAAGATCGGCAGCCGGGTGCTGGTCCAAAAGACCGGTCGGCCGGAGCACCGTCGCATTCGGGCATTGGTGCGGGATCTCTCCCGGTTACAGCAGAACGGGGTCGAGCTGGTGGTGATCACCTCTGGCGCCATCGGTGCCGGCATGGAGGCGCTGGGGATGAAAACCCGCCCCACGGCCGTGCCGGATCTTCAAATGGCCGCCGCGGTAGGGCAGTGTCGCTTGATGACCGCCTATGACAAGCTGTTTACCGCCAAACGGTGCAAGGTGGGCCAGGTGCTCCTGACCCATGACGACTTCAATCACAAACTCCGCCTGACCAATGCCCGGCGCACCATGGAAAACATGATGCGCCACAAGGTCATTCCGATCGTCAACGAAAACGATGTCGTGGCGGATGAGGAAATCCGTGCGGACATCAAACTGGGCGATAATGACTTTCTCGCATCGCTGGTCGTCAACCTGATCCGGGCTGATCTGTTGATCATCCTGAGCACTGTGGACGGGCTGCGGGCTCCAGGTGTCAATGGCAAGACGCGCCGGGTCCCGTTCCTGGAGCGCGTGGATCGGAAAACTCTGGCCTTGGTGACGGGCCAGAAGAGCGCCCTGTCCAAGGGGGGAATGGGTTCGAAATTGAGGGCGGCCCAGGCGGCGGCGCACGCCGGGTGCCATGTGGTGATCGTCGACGGACGTTCCTCGGGGGTCATCGGGCGCGTGATGCTCGGTGAGGATGTCGGGACGTTTGTGGTGGCCTCGGTAGCCGATTGAGCGAAAAGACGGGAGTGCGATATGGGCCTGCATGAGGATATGGTAGCAATGGGGAATCGGGCGGTGGCCGCTTCGCGCGAACTGGCCCGCCTCACGGCGCGAAAAAAGAACACCATTCTGCAAGCCATGGCGGACGAAATCGAGACGTCCCGGGAGGCCCTGAAAGAGGCCAACGCCCGTGATGTGGTGGCGGCGAAAGCAGCCGGGCTGACGAACGCCATGATTGACCGACTGACCCTCAACGACTCCCGCATCAACGCCATGGCCAAGGGGTTGCGGGATGTGGCGGGGCTCAAGGATCCCGTCGGGACCAACATCAGTCGCTGGATTCGCCCGAACGGCCTCGAGATCCTCAAGGTGCGTGTTCCGATCGGGGTCATCGCCATCATTTTCGAGGCCCGTCCGAATGTGACGGCTGATGCCGCAGGACTGTGCTTCAAGACGGCCAACGCCGTCATCCTCCGCGGCGGGAAAGAGGCGCTGCTCTCCAATCTTGCCATTGTCGAGGCCCTGAAGGCCGGCGGAAAGAAGAAGGGGCTTCCGGAGCATGCGATTCAACTGGTATCCACCACGGACCGGGATGCCGTGAGGGAACTGGTTCAGCTCGAGGGGAAGGTTGACCTCGCCATTCCGCGGGGAGGCGAGAGCCTGATCCGGGCCGTCGTCGAACAGGCGCGTGTTCCGGTGATCAAGCACTACAAGGGCGTCTGCCACATCTATGTGGATGCCGCGGCGGACCTGGATATGGCGCTCAGAATCTGCGAAAATGCGAAATGTCAGCGGCCGGGCGTCTGCAACGCCATGGAAACCTTGCTGGTGCATCAGGATGTGGCGGCAGCGTTTCTGCCCCAGGTCGTCAAGCGGCTGGGCGCCGAACTGAAAGTTGAACTGCGCGGCGACGAGGGCGCGCGTGCCGTGGCTCCGACCCTGCTGCCGGCCACGGAAGAGGACTGGCACGCCGAGTACCTGGACCTGATTCTAGCGGTGCGCGTCGTGCCGTCGGTTCAGGCGGCCATCGAACATATCAACACGTACGGCTCCAATCATTCCGATGCGATTATCTCCAATTCGGCGGAAGCCCAGAAGCAGTTTGCCCAGGACGTCGGGTCGGCCGCGGTTTACATCAATGCCTCCACGCGGTTCACCGATGGCGGCGAGTTCGGCATGGGGGCCGAGATCGGCATCAGTACTGATAAGTTGCACGCCCGTGGCCCGATGGGGTTGGAGGAACTGACGACCTACAAGTATGTGGTCCGCGGCAGCGG
>CAYOIT010000054.1:6492-26513 GCA_964404035.1 uncultured Verrucomicrobiota bacterium
GTTGCCGCCGGGTTATCCACATAGCCCGCGAGATACAGCACGGCGAGGGCGGTGCAGAGTCCCTCGGCCTCCCGCAACAGGGGCGAGAAATGCTCCAGATAACCCGTGGTGTGAAGAGCGGCAATGTGGGCCTTGTTCAGTTCCCCCGCGTTCTCCTTAAGAGCCGCGGCACGCGCCCGCGAACTGGAGGGCAGCGACAGGGCCGCGAGACCCTTGCCCCATGTTCCCGTCGGGTTGGCCGCCAGGACGAGCGCCCGTACCAGGCTGTCAGGGTCCGGCGTCGCGGCGCCCTGGTCGGTGGCACCCTTCAGCGGATGGGTCAGGACGAGCAGGAGATCGTAGTCCTCCCGGTTGAACTTCGGCCGCGCGATGGGCGAAGGCCAGACCGCTTTGAGCCGGGCCGCAATGTCACTCTGGGCGGCTGATACCCCCGCCCGATAAGGACCGCCGAAACTGCTCTGCAGCCTGTTCATCCCCACCACGGCGCCGACACTGTCCAGCGCAGCGATGCCCTGGGCGGTGCTGAGGGCGGTGACCGGAGAGGAAAGGGGTAGAAAACTCTCCGGATCGGACGGCACGGGCAGGGTGGTCTTGAAGGCGTCAAACTTGGTCACAGGCTGGTGCTGGTTGCACTCGCTCCAGCGTCCGTCCCTGGCTTGCTTTGCGGCCAGGGCGTTGGCGGCGCGGGCGAGGACCGCTTCGGACCGTTCCGGCGGCGGCAGCGGCGAGATCGTCGCTCCAGGCTTGCGTGCCAGCTTGGGGCGCCAGGTCTCGGTCGGCAACCGGCCATGCTCGGCGGCCATGGATAGTGCCAACAACGCCGCCCAGGTGGACTCCATATCGGTCACCGTCTGGTTATAGAGCAGGTGGTCCGCACCGGCCAACAGAACCTTCGGGTCCGCATTGGGGTCGACCGCCCAACTGCTCTCCACGTTGCCGAATCGGAACCCGCGCTGGCAGATCTCACGTTCCGTGATCGTTCTGTGCCAGTCCATCGACTCCTTGATCTCGTCCACGGCGGCCTGCGCCGCCTTGCCGGGCTTTTCCTTGAGGCGCAACTCCTTCTTCTGGAGATCGGCGAGCATGGCCAGGTAATCGCGCAGCATGGCGGCCAGCAGGCCATGGTGGACGCTCAACGTTCCCCAGAATCCTCTCGCTTCCCTGTCCATCATCTGCCCGTCCATCAGTCGTGAGGCCAGACGCCGGGTGAGGTCGGCGGCCTCATCGCCCGGCGTGCCGGCGAACACGGCCGTCAACCAGGCGAGATTCCAGGTCTGATCGGGCAGCCCGAAGGTGGAGATATGGTTCCTGAGATTGATCAGCACGCCCTGCATGACGGGATCCGAGTCAGGGATTCCCGCCCTGCGCAGGGCATGGAGCGCCAGGGCGGCGTCGCCGATGTTGCGGGTGGCCCAACTGATGTTGCCGCCGCGATCATACAAGGGGTGCGGCTGCTCCTGTGCGATCGGCCCCTGGGGATCATGGACCAGCCGCTCCACTTCGTTGGAGCCGATTCGCTTGACGATGCGCCGCTGGATCGTTTTGCGCAGCGGCGCACCGACGGTGTCCTGGGTGAAGACCACGACATTGGTGTACGAATAAACGGGATCCCAAACCGTTCGCCGGCTATAGCGGACGGTGATATTGGTGTAGCCGATCACCTTGATGAACCGGTTTGGGCCGATGATCCAGCCGTCAGGATCGGCTTCCGCCTTTTGCTTCAACCAGTTCACGCCCTGGACAAAAGCAAGGCGGGCTGCTGCCCGGACCTCCTCGTTCGGGTCGGGTGCTGCCTGATCCTGACCGTAGGTGCGTCTCCCGGAAAAAATCGACCCGGCCAGAATGAAGATCAACAACCATTTCATGAGCTTTCTCCAGGGTTTGTGACCGAAGCTTCTATCACACTTGAAGTGCCGAAGATAAGCCAAAACGGTTGACTCCTTCTCGTCCGGACCGGCGCTGCCGTCGCCGCTGCATTCCGCCCAATCGCCCGCCGTCGGGCATGACATGCGTATCCGAATGCTCTATAGTAGCCAGTCGTTGTCCATTGATATGACAGAGACCTGACGCCATGCATGTCATCAATATTCTCGCGCCGATCTTCATCCTGGTTGCCGTGGGAGCCGTCCTGCGGCGGATGCGCTTCCTGGATCAGGTGTTCTTTGACGGCTGTTCCAAGCTCGCCTACTGGATCGGCATTCCCTGTCTGCTCCTGAATCAGATAGCCAGTGCGAAGGCCCACCTGGAAGGTGCCTGGAAGGTTTTCGCCGTGATGATGGTGGCTTCGGTGGTGGTGGCGGCGCTGGCTGCCATGGTGGCGTATGCCTTGAGACTTGCGACCGACCGGCGCAAGACGTTTATCCATACCAGTTTCCACTGCAACACGGCCTTCGTCGGGTTGCCGGTGATCATCTACGCCCTGGGCTCCGGCCCCTCCAGCGGGTCGCTGTTGGAACTGGCCAGCATGGCGCTCGCCCCGACCGTCCCGCTGATCAACATCATGTCGGTGCTGATCCTGAACGGCTACGATCCCTCGAAGCGGGGTAACTTCCTGGCCTTGTTCGGCCGGAAGATCGTCCTCAACCCGCTGGTGCTGGCCTGCCTTCTCGGGTTGCTGATCTCAGCGCTTGGGCTGGCGCTTCCCGTGGCGCTGGCCCGGGGGCTCGACTCGCTGGGCAAGATGGCGATGCCCCTGGCGCTCCTCAGCATCGGGGCCAGCTTGAACTTCGCCAGGGTCAGGGACAACCTTGCCTTGGCCGGCGTGGCCGCCGTGTTGAACGTGATGGTCCTGCCGCTGATCGGGCTGGGGCTTTGCCGCCTCTGGGGGCTGTCCGGGGCCGAGACGCTGATTGCGTTGCTCTTTCTGGCGTGTCCCACCGCCACTTCGACTTACGTCTACGCCCAGCAACTCAAAGGCGATCCCCTGTTCGCCAGCAATGTGATTGTCCTGAGTACGGTGCTTTCCGCCTTCTCCCTATGGGCGACGCTCTACCTTCTGCTCGTCTGAGGACGTTTGGGGAATCGGCGTCGAGCAGGGATTACAGATGGGAGAGAAGCTGTACCTGGCTGGCGAGAGGCAGGGCTTTGATGTCGGGAATGTCGTAGCGATTACCGTCCACATCCGTCAGGATATAACGGCCCGGATGCGGGTGCAGCACGCTTTCCCTCAGGTTGCGGGCACTGAACTGGCAGGTCCCCCGGTCGGTCTCCACTTTGCACTCGACGATTTCGAACCGTTCGCGGATCCACAGCAGGCGCCGGACGACCGGCACCACGTAACGCCGGTGCATTTCCTCGTCCATGATGGCCCGGCTGGCGGCATCGAGCCGAGCCGGATCAGCCAAAAGGCCGATCTCCTCGTTCTTCTCGTTCCGCACACTCACGTAGCGATCCGCTTCAGAGAGGGGAAAGGCTCGCAAGAGCGATACCTTCTCGACCGGTGCGGCGCCGTCCACGGTCAGGGTGATCTGTGCGCCCTGCCGGGTGAAATGCACCTGGACCGCGTCGAGATAGCGTAACCCCGCGGCTTCGGTAACCGTGGCGGGCGCCAGGCTGCTTTCTGAAGGCTCACTCATGAATGCCTCCGCCATCCCAGGATTTTGACAGGATAACATGATCACCCAGCAGAGAGATCCCATCCTGTAATCCTGTCTGATTTCTTCCCGGCGTCATCGCGCCACCGCCTTGATCTTGGCCATATCCTGCTGCATCTGGACCAGTCGGTAGAATTCCCCCTTCTTCTCCAGGAGTTCATCATGGGTGCCGACTTCCTCGATCTTGCCGCCCTTCAGCACAACGAGCCGATCGGCATTTCGCAGCGTGCTCAAGCGGTGCGCGATGGCAAAGGTTGTTCGGCCACGAATCAGGCGGGCGATGGCCTCCTGGATCTGCCGTTCGGTATCGGTGTCAACGGCCGACGTGGCTTCGTCGAGAATCAGGATGCGCGGATTGTGCAGGATGGCGCGTGCAATCGCTATCCGCTGTCGCTCGCCGCCCGAAAGGGACTGTCCCCGCTCGCCCACCCGGGTGTCGTAGCCATCCGGCTTCTGCACGACAAAATCGTGGGCATTCGCCATCTTGGCTGCCGCCATGATTTCCTCGTGCGTGGCGCCGGGCTTGGCATAGCCGATGTTCTCCGCAATCGTGCCGTTGAACAGGAAGGTATCCTGAAGCACGACGCCGATCTGCGACCGTAGGTCGTGCTGCTGAATCTGGCGCACGTCGACCCCGTCAATCATGACCTGCCCTTCCTGGACGTCGTAGAACCGGCAGATCAGGTTGATCATGGTGCTCTTGCCCGCGCCGCTGTGTCCGACGAGTCCGATCATTTCGCCGGGCTTGACGTCCAGGCTGATCTGTTGAACAACGGGCTTGTGGGCGTCGTAACCGAACGTGACATGGTTGAATTCCACGTGGCCGTCCAGCCTTGGAAGGGAAACGGGGTCCCGCGCCTCGGGGACATCGGGTGTGCTGTCGAGAATCTCGAATACCCGCTGGGCGGCCGCCAGTGACTTGGCCAGGTAGTCCGCCAGGCGGCTCAGAAACTGCAGCGGTCCGTAGAACATGCCGAGGTAGGCAAGGAAGGCGGTCAGTGTTCCGAGCGTCATCCGATCCGGAGTGCGGACAACCTGCCACCCACCCACGTACCAGGCCACCAGCGACCCCGTGCCGATCAGGAACCACATGATGGGAAAGAAGGTGGTCCACAACTGCTCGGCTCTCAATCCTGTTTCGAAAAGATCCTGACTATGTTGATTGAACCGCGTCACTTCCTGCGGCTCCTGGGCAAAGGCGCGCACGACCCGGATGCCTGAAAGGCTGTCGCTCAGTGCGGCCGTCAGTTGCTGGCGGGAGAACCAGTAACGGTGCCAGGCGCGGTGAATCCGATCCCAGAACCAGCGCGACATCAGGGCCACGATCGGGACGGGAACCAAGATGAGCAGGGTCAGTCTCCAGTTCATGACAAACAGGACGATGCCAATCCCGATAAGGACCAGGATGTTAACCACGAAGAACTGCGCCCCGTCGACGAGTACGGATTCCAGCGACTCGGTGTCGCGGGTCACGCGGGCGATCAACGTGCCGCTGGGCCTTTTGTCGAAGTAGCGCAGCGAGAGCAGTTGCAGGTGTGCGTAGAGCCGCGTGCGCAGATCGTTACCGAGATTTGTACTCAGCCAGACCACCATGCGCCCGCGGATGATCCCCACCACCTGCAGCAGGACCTGCGCCCCCAGCATGCCGAGTACCAGCCAGCCCAGCAGCGCCACGCGCCTGGCCACGGTGTGCGGTCCGACGTCCTTGGGCGCGAGGACGTCGTCAATCAAGGGCCGCGTCAGATAGGGCGGGACCAGGCTCAACAGCGTGCTGGCGCCCATGAGCAGCCACACGCACAGGGTTTGTTTCCAGTAAGGACGGAGATAGCCCATGATCCGCCACAGCACCTTGCCCTTGTCCATACACGCCGGGCACACGCTGGTGCCTTCCGGCAGGAGCAGGTTGCAGTTGGGACAGCGTTTCGGCTCCTCGTTCTGGTCATCCAGCTTGGGTTCGGTCTCCGGTGGCTTGCCGTCACGGATTGCCGTGTGGCAGGCGGCGGTGTCAGTCAGGAATTTTCCGGCGCGCGCGAAGGAACGCTGCCGGGCGTTGGTGTAGCGGACAACCTCGATGGCCCGCTTATCAACGGTGGCCACCAGCGCGCCCCCGCCAACCAGCGAATCAGACCGGAATGCCTCCAGATCCTTCAGGGCAAGGTCGAGACGGGGCTTGATTTCGGCCTCCGGCGCAAGGCTGGGACCGAAGACCTTGAGGCGATCCACGGTCACCACCAACCATTCCTCGCCGAACAGTCCGTCGAGGGTGAGATCCGCCGCGATTGCCAGACGCACCCCGCCGTCCGAGCCTTCTTTCAGGCCCAGGGCGTGGCGCACATGGAGTGGTAGCGGTTCGATCAGTGGCATGGCATGAAGAAGTCGATTATGCCCGCCGTCGGCTCCATGTCAAACCCGATAACACAGGGCCATCAAGCTGCGAAAGGTGTTGCAGCGAACGTCCTCTTTCTTACACAGTAGTGAATAGCTGAAGCCGGTGCAGCAAACCGGCAAGGAGTGCAGATGCGATTGGTAATCTGGGCGATCCTGATGGTGTGGTGCGGCACCGCCGGGGCGGGTGAGTGGCCGATCTTTCGAGGCACACCGGATCTTGTCGGCTCCGCCGAGGGCGTGATCTCGCCCCCCTTGCGGAAACTCTGGTCGTTCAAGACCGGCGATGCGGTGCGCTCCTCGCCGGTCATTGCGCAAAGGAAGGTGTTTGTCGGTTCAGATGATGGGTCGGTCTATGCCTTCAACGTGCTCGATGGCAGCAACTTATGGAAGACGGTTACCGGCGGAGCGGTGGAGGCCCCTCCGCTGTTTCTGAGTGGAACGGTCTACGTGGGGTCGGACGACGCTTCGCTGTATGCCCTGGAGGCGGCTACCGGCCGGGTGCGGTGGACTTACAAGACTGGCGCGCGGATCACAGGGTCGGCCAACTGGGTGGCGTTGTCCAATGGCGTCCGGCTGATTGTGGTGGGAAGTTACGATGCCAAACTGCATGCCGTGGACGCCGCCACCGGGACGGGCGTGTGGACGTTTGCCAGCGGCGGTTTCATCAACGGCGCCCCGGCGGTTGACGGCGGACGGATCATTTTTGGCGGATGCGACATGTCCTTGCGGGTGGTCGACGCCCAGTCCGGAACCGAGCTCAAGTCCATTGATCTGGGTTCGTACATGCCGGGCGCCCCGGCCGTCGCGGGCCGGCGCGTGTTCGCCGGTCATTTCGGAAATGAGTTTGTCTGCGCCGATGCCCAGACGGGCGAGATGGCCTGGAAGTCCTCCGGTTTGGAGTCGCCGGTCTTTTCCAGTCCGGCCTTGGCCACGCAGCGAGTAGTGTTCGGCGCACGGGACATGAAGGTCCACTGCCTTAACCGTTCCGACGGTAGCGAAGTCTGGGCGTTCACGGCCCGGGGGGATGTGGATAGTTCCCCGGTCGTAGTGGGGACCCGCGTGGTGTTTGGCTCCGATGACGGCCGGCTCTACGTGATTGCCTTGAAAGATGGTGCCGAGGAGTGGTCCTATGACATCGGCCGACCGGTCAAATCCTCCCCGGCGGTGGCCGACGGGATCATTGTGGTGGGGGCGGACGACGGTCAGGTGTACGCTTTTGGGAAGTGATTTCCCGGTCGAAGATCACTTCGGGCGGTTTACGTGTCAGATCGCTCCCCGCTTTCATCGCCTCCTTGAGGTCGGCGGCTGAATCCTCGTCGTACCACCAATACCAGTAGGCGGCGCCTTCATCGCTGTACTTGCCCAGAACGGTGGCCGGGGTCCCGAATTTGTTCCAATACAGCAGACGGGTGTAGTTCAGATTCCACAGGAGGATGTAGGGAACGTCCTGGCCGACGATCCGGTCGATGTCGCGGCAGATGGCATGCCGCGCCGAGACGTCGAACAGGGCCTTCTGTTTCTCGATCAGGTCATCCACCGTCTTGTTCCTGAAGCCGGTGATGTTGGTGCCGCTCCTGCGATCGGCTTCCTTGGAGGACCACATGCCTTCGGGATCCTTGAAGACGCCGGCGCCCCAGGAGGCCCAGGTCATGTCGTAGTTGAACTCATCCATATCCTTCGTCCATGAGGCCCAGTCCTTCTGCTCGATCTTCAGCTCAATGCCCACGTCTCGGAGATCCTCGGCGAAGATGGAGAGAAATTTCCCGGTGGAGGCCTCACGTTCCAGGAAACGGAAACGCAGGGGCTGTCCGTCTTTTTCCAGCAGGCCGGTTTTCGGGTTGGCCTTCCAGCCGGCTTCCGCGAGCAGTCGACGGGCCTGTTCTTTATCAAAGGCCAGGAGTTCGTTGGGGCAGGGGGTGGCGGCATCGTACAGGTCTTCGTAGTAGGAACGATGCAGGAAGTATTGGTTATACATGATGGTGGCGTTCAGGCGCTCCCGGTTAAGGATCAGGGCGAGCGCCTTGCGAACGCGCACATCGTCGAAGGGGGGGCGGCGCATGTTCATGGCAAACCCCTGGAATCCGATGGGCTTGTGATTGGTGACCTTCTGTTTGACGATCCAGCCCCGATCGAATTTCTCCCCTGCCGTTTCGTTGACCCAGATCCGGGCGGAGTAGACGGCGAAGAGATCGATTTCGCCTTTCTTGAAGGCTTCATAAGCGTTCTCCGGTTCGGCGAAGAACTTGAACCTCAAGGTCTGGAAATTGGCCGTCCCGCGAACGGAGGGGGCACCCCGATTCCACCAGTCAGCGCGGCGTTCGAGTGTGGCAAAGAGGCCTTCCTTCACGACGCCCAAACGGTAGGGGCCGGAGACGACGGGGAACTCGAAGTTGATTTTGTTGAAGTCCTGCTTTTCGAACACATGTTTCGGCAGGATCTGGAAACCGCCCACGGCCCCCAGGTTCCGCCAGTGGATCTCGGTGGTGGTGAACCGGATGCAGTGCTCATCCACCACGACGGGTCGCTCAAACTTCTCCAGGGCGACCTTGTGGGGACCGGTCATGTTGGCGGGATTCATGATGGCATCAAAGGTCCACTGGACATCGGCGGTGGTGATGGGGTGACCGTCGCTCCAGGTGGCCTTGGGGTTGAGCCAGAAGGTGAAGGTCTTCTTGTCGGCGGAAATCGACCACTTCTCGGCCAGTCCAGGTTCATAGTCCAGTGTGACCGTGCCCATATTCAGGAGGGTTTCATACAAGGCGCCGAACAACTCGGCGGAAAAACTGTTGTTATCGAGGTAGTAATTGAGACTTTTCGGGTACTGGCCCGCGAAAACGCGGAGTTCACCGCCTGGCACGGCATCAGGGTTGGCAAGGGGATTAGGGGTATCAGTCCAGCCTGGTTTGGGAAAGAGGTCTTCCGCGGAGACGGTCAGGCACGCGCTCCACAGCACGACCACGAAGATCCACCTCAAAATGTCCTGCATTTTAGGCATTTCAGTACTCCCCATCGTTCGCGTTCCACAACCGCTTCCCAACGGCCGATTTGTACTGTGTTCCCCGGGATAAAGTCGAGCGCAAGATCTGCTTTCACATCGGGGAAACCCTGATACCAAATTCAGGCTTCACCCGATTGTCTTTCGTTCCCCGTTAGGCTGTAATACCACTCGTCAACGGGCGGTCTGGCGAACAACTGTCGCATCCCCCTGTGGCAGGCGCTCATAGCTGTTCCTCCGCAAGTTATAGTAGGGGCGCTTAAGCCGACGCCCGTTGACACTTCCCGCCAGTCTCATACCGTTTGCGATTTCCCGCAACTGTGGCACAACGAAGAACCCACCCCCTGCCCCTCCAGGGAGGGGAACCGAATGGCGGAAACAGGCGGCGATCCCCTCCTGGGAGGGGTAGGGGTGGGTCTGGCACGGGGACGAGTCGGCAGAATGAGTGGTGTGACCAATGGCTTGCTACAGCGCGTGAATGCACCCTACCAATAATAACCTTTTGCCGTTCCCTGTCTTGCAATGGGTCTGCACACTGGGATAGGATATGCGCCCCTGTTCGCCCGATGGCGGCGAACTCAACTTCATTCTGGCGGCAGGGCAGGGGACAGCGGCGGGCATGAAACATAATTCCGAGAAAACCGAGATTACGCTCAAAGGGATTCCCATCAGTCCGGGCGTAACCCTTGCCCGCGTCTGCCTGTTCAACGATGCCCGCCATGCACAGGTGGTTCCGGTCAAAGTGTCCGAGGAGGAAAAGGCGAGGGAGATTGCCCGGCTGCGTGAGGCTTTCACGGTGGCGAGTGCCCGGCTGGCCGAGATCCAGGAGCGGGTGTCCCGCGATGTGGGCCAGGCGGAAGGCGAGATTTTTGTGGCCCAGAAGATGATGGTCGACGACGAGACTCTGCGGGAACGCATGATTTCGGCCATTCAGGACGAAGGGGCGGGTGCGGAGTTGGCTGTGATGAGCGTGATGGATGCCTACGAGGTTCGCATCAGCGCTCTGGACAACGAGTATCTCCGCGAACGGGCAACGGATGTGGGTGAAGTAAAGCGCCGGCTGCTGGATGTCCTCGCCAAGACGCGGCCTGGCCTGAAGTGCGAAGGCAAAGCCCACTGTCAGCATGGTCGTGGACGGGTCGTCGTCGGGGTCGAGTTGACGCCCAGTCTGACGATCGATCTCGATGCCCGGAATCTGCGCGGGCTGGTGACGGAACACGGCGGCGTCACCTCGCATGCCGCCATTCTGGCCCGTGCGCTGGGGATTCCCGCCGTGAGCGGCATCAGGGGGGTACAGGGGCTGGTCACCTGCGGCACCGAGATCCTGGTCAACGGCGATACCGGCGAAGTGATCATCTGGCCGTCTCCCGAGCGGGCCGCCCAGGTTTGTGAACAGGGCACCGGCGCCAGGGACACCAAGCCGGTCGATCCCGTTCCTGCCTTGCGGGTGATGGCGAACATCAGTATAGGCGGGGATGTCACCCATGCCCTTCAGATGAAAGCCGAGGGAGTGGGGCTGTATCGAACCGAGTTCGAGTTCCTGGCGGCGGGCCGGAGGCTCTCGGAAGACGAGCAGTTCGAGCGCTATGCCGCCGTGGTGGAAGCCATGAAGGGGGCCCCGGTTTACATCCGCCTGCTGGACATCGGGGGAGACAAGGAGGCGCCTTACCTCGACCTGCCGGTCGAGTCCAACCCCGCCCTGGGATTTCGCGGTGCCCGCCTGCTGCTGAAGCGGCCCGAACTGGTGCGCGACCAGGCGAGAGCCATCGCCCGTGCCTCGGTGTTCGGTCCCGTGCACATCATCTACCCGATGATTGTGGATGTGGCCCAGTTCCTACTATTGAAAGAGCTGTTTGACGAGGCCGTGCGCGGGGTGCGGAAGGGAACGTTGTGGCATGGGGTGATGTTTGAGGTGCCCTCCGTCTGCCTGGATGCCGAGGCCATGTTCAAGGCGGCGGATTTCGGCAGCATCGGGACCAACGACCTGTACCAGTACCTGTTCGCCATCGATCGCGACAACGAGTTTGTGGCCTGGGATTTCCGGCCCGATCACCCGGTGTTCTGGTCGCTGATCCGTGGTGTGGTGCAGGCGGCGGCAGCCAGCGGGAAACCGTTGTCAGTCTGCGGGGAGTTGGCGGGTATTCCCGAATATGCGGTCAGATTGATCGAGGCGGGTGTGGCGACGGTCAGCGTCAGTTCGCATCTCATCTCCACGGTGCGCCGGACGGTTGTCAACCGGGCATAAACCCGATATACTGGGCGGACTTTTTTGGGAAAGTGAAGGAAAACGGCATGTCCACGAAATGGAATTGGAGCGAGCAACGGCGCAAGGGTGCCTTCCTGGCCCTGCAGGATGGCACCGTCTTACGCGGGTATTCCGTGGGGGCCCCGAACGACGGTCTGGGCGAGGTGGTGTTCAACACGGGGATGAGCGGTTACCAGGAGATCCTCAGCGATCCCTCTTACAGCGGTCAGTTCGTGACCATGACCTACCCCGAAATCGGCAACACCGGCATGAACCTGGCCGACATGGAGAGTCGTCAGCTCTTCGCCAACGGTTTTATCATGCACGGGATGAACGTGACCAGCAACTGGCGTGCGGACGCCTCGCTGACGGACTATCTTCTGCGCTGGAATATTCCGGCAATCGCCGGCGTCGACACACGGGCGCTGACGACCAAGCTGCGCTCCGAAGGCACGATGCGTGGTTTCCTGTGTGTGACCGGCACGCTGAGCGAAGCCGAGGCGGTTCAGCGGGCAAGGGACTGGTGCGGCCTGGATGGTCAGGACTATGCCAGCAAGGTGTCCTGCACGGAGCCTTACCGGTGGGACGCGGACGGCAAACTGACGTCCTCCTGGGGGATTGCCGGCGAGTTGCCGCCCACCGACCTGAGGATTGTGGCGTACGATTTCGGCATCAAATGGAACATTCTGCGCAGCCTGCGGCGGCACGGCATGGAGGTGACGGTGGTGCCCGCCCGGACCCCGGCGGCGCAGGTGCTGGCCCTGAATCCGGACGGTGTTTTCCTGTCGAACGGTCCCGCTGATCCCGCCGCGCTGACCTATGCCATCGAGGCGGCGCGCGACCTGCTGGGGAAGGTGCCGCTGATGGGAATCTGCCTGGGGCACCAGATCCTCGGCCTCGCCTGCGGCGGAACCACCTACCGGCTCAAGTTCGGGCACCATGGGTGCAATCAGCCTGTCAAGAATCTGCGGACCAACAAGGTGGAGATCACCTCGCAGAACCACAATTTCTCGTTGGATCCCGCCAGCCTGGACCTGTCCAGGGTGACGGTGACACACTTGAATCTGAACGATCAGACGATTGAGGGGCTTGAACACAAGAAGGAACCGATGTTCTGTGTGCAATATCATCCCGAATCTTCGCCGGGGCCCCACGATCCGTTCTACCTGTTCGAACGGTTCCGCGAACTGATACGGGAGGCTTGATCACGATGCAGGGTCATAACTGGATTGCCATTCTCGATTTCGGCTCCCAATACAGCCAGCTCATTGCGCGGCGGGTGCGCGAGCAGCGCGTGTATTCCGAGCTCTTGCGTTTCGACACCTCGGCGAAGGCGCTGGCGGCCCGCAAACCGGCGGGCATCATTCTCTCGGGCGGTCCGGCCAGCGTGCTCGACCAGGGATCGCCCCTGTGCGATCCGGCGCTGTACGACCTGGGCGTTCCCGTCCTGGGCATCTGCTACGGGCAGCAGATGACGGCCAAACTGCTGAACGGAGCCGTCAAGCCCGGCAAGGCGCGCGAGTATGGGAGTGCGCAGATTTCCGTGCTGGATCACAGCGACTTGTTCCGTGACCTGCCCGACACCCTCGATGTCTGGATGAGCCATGGCGATCAGGTCGAGACTCTTCCGCCCGGCTTCAAGGTGCTGGCCCGGACCCCGACCTGCCCCATCGCCGCGATGGGGAATCCCGACCGGCGCCTCTACGGGCTTCAGTTCCATCCCGAGGTGGTTCATACCCCTCAGGGCGTGAACCTGCTGAAACGTTTCCTGTTCGATATCTGCCGCTGCCGGCCGGATTGGGAGATGGCCCAGTTCATCAAGGAGAGCGTGCAGGCCATCCGTGAGCGGGTGGGCAACGGGCATGTCCTGTGCGGGCTGAGCGGCGGTGTGGATTCGTCCGTGGTGGCCGCGCTGATCCATCGTGCCATCGGGAAACAGTTGCACTGTGTGTTCGTGGATAATGGACTGCTGCGCCACGGCGAGGCCGTTGAGGTCGAGGAAACCTTCGGCCGGGCGTTCGGTGTGGACCTGCACGTGGCCCATGCCCAGGAGGTCTTCCTGGCGGCCTTGAAGGGCGTCGTCGACCCCGAACAGAAACGCAAGGTCATCGGCCGGACGTTTATCGATATCTTCGCCCGCGAGGCGCGCGCCTTTGGCGAAGTGCAGTACCTGGCGCAGGGGACGCTGTATCCCGACGTGATCGAAAGCGCCTCGCCCATTGGCGGTCCTTCGGTCACGATCAAGAGCCATCACAATGTAGGGGGGCTCCCGCCGGACCTGAAGTTCAAGCTGATCGAGCCGGTGCGCGAACTGTTCAAGGACGAAGTCCGCCTGTTGGGGCGCGAACTGGGGCTGCCCGATCATATTGTCAATCGCCAGCCGTTCCCGGGGCCGGGGTTGGCGGTGCGCATCCTGGGTGAAATCACGGCGGAACGCGTCACGCTCCTCCAGAAGGCCGACCTGCGCGTACAGGAGGAGATGGAGAAGGATCCCATTTACCCCGGCATCTGGCAATCGTTCGCCGTGCTGCTGCCCATTCAAACCGTTGGCGTGATGGGCGATTGCCGCACCTACGAGAATGTGGTGGCCTTGCGTATTGTGGAAAGCCAGGACGGGATGACCGCCGATTGGTCGCGCGTGTCCTATGACACACTGGCCCGAATGTCGAACCGGATCATCAACGAGGTCTCCGGCATCAATCGTGTTGTGTACGACATCAGTTCGAAACCGCCTGCGACGATCGAGTGGGAATAGCCGGGGCGGCCGGGGCGTGCTGCCATGGCGAAACTGGGCCTGAGCTTCTATCGGCAGACCGATGTGGTGGCGATTGCCCGGGAGCTGCTGGGATTACATCTCTTTACCCGCGCGGTGGGCGGAGGCCTCACGGGAGGGCGCATTGTCGAAACCGAAGCGTATTCAGGGCCCGAGGATCGCGCCAGCCATGCCTATGGGAATCGCCGCACGGCCCGTACCGAGGTGATGTTCCATGCCGGGGGCGTGACGTACGTCTATTTCTGTTACGGGATGCACTCGCTGCTGAACGTGGTGACGGGTGTCGAAGGCGTACCGCATGCGATTTTGATCAGGGCGCTCGAACCCACGTGCGGGCTGACCGCCATGCTGGCGCGGCGCGGATTGAAACAGGCGGATCGCCGGCTGACCGGCGGACCGGGGCGGCTGGCCGAAGCGTTGGGGATCGATACCGACTGGTCAGGAATGAGTCTGACCGGCAACCGGATCTGGATCGAAGACCGGGGCAATCGACCGGCGGAAGAAGAGATCGTGGCGGGACCCCGGGTCGGCGTCGCCTATTCAGGGATCGATGCCGCCCTGCCTTGGCGGTTCCGAATTCGGGCCAGCCAGTGGACGAGTCGTCCGTAAGGAGGAGATGGCTTTGAAAGCGTGGATGCTGGGATGGATGCTGCTGGCGACCTGCACGGGACTGGCGCTGGGAGACGAGCTTGTGCTCGCGACCGGGCGCTCGATCAAAGGCACCTTTGGAGGCTTCCGGGATCATCGCTTCCTGTTCAAATCCGCAGACGGCAAGGATGTGGCCGAATTTGCCGCGAATGTCCGCAGTATCGCCGTAGCCTCTCCGCTGTCTGTTTCGGTTCAGTTGGTCGGCAAACAGTACGACAACGTTCAATTCAAGGGGTTCAGCCGCTTCACGGTACGGCTGGTTCGCGAGGACGAAGAGCTCGAGGAACCGGTGGCCCTCCTCAAACTTATGGAACTGGCTGATAAGGCCGAACCGAAAGTGTCGGACGAACAAGAACCGCCTGAGGCGCCGGCGGAGCCAGTCGCGGTTCTGCCCAAGCCAGCCGTCACGCCAGCCCCTGCGGAGTCCCTGCCGGATCAGAAGACCGCCGCCTCGCCCAAAGGTGAGCGGGCGTGGAACCCGTCCGGCAAGTGGCAGTCCGTGGTGACCCCGGGTGTGCAGACGATCAGCCACGGGGAGACTGTTGAGATCGGCCCGTTGCTTAAGAAGGGCGTAGTCAATGTGGTTCATTTTCATCTGGGCTCGGCCCACTCCAGCGTCCGGCAGGGCAACTATGTCGAGACGCTGGCCGGCAAGAGCAAGGGGCGGGTGGCGATCCGCAGGGTTGATATTCCCGATTGGAAAGCGCCGATCTGTGAGGCGCTGGGCCTCAAGTCGCTGCCGCAATTCTGGTTCTACAGCCGGACGGGTCGGGAGACCAAAAAGCTGACCGAGCGATTCACCGAGGCCGATATCGAGTCAGCCCTCAAAGAGGCCCTCCGGGCAGAGTGAGGCGCGGCGCGAGCCGGGTACAAAATAAGTTGTCAGAGTCCGGTGAGGCGTGCAAAGATACGGGCAGTGCTAGAATCGAACGCGGGATTCGGCGTGTTGGGGTACCGTTCCGACGGCATCACAGAGATTCGACCATGAGCAGGCAGTGCGTGAATTGCGAAGATATGTTTCGCGCCCTCGAGGCCTTCCGTAAGGAACACGGCCATTGCCACGTTCAAGCCAACTGGAAAAAAGATCCCCAACTCGGCCGCTGGGTGGCCATGCAACGCTACCGCCGGAAGATCGGCGAACTCGCCGCGGCGCACATCGAACGCTTGGACAGGCTCGGGTTTGAGTGGTCCCCGACCGATATGAGCTGGGACAAGATGTTTGCCAGACTCGTGCTGTTCAAAAAGCAGCAAAAGCACTGCGATGTTCCCTCGGTGTGGCCGGAAGATCCCCCCCTTGCGAGTTGGGTGGCCAATCAGCGGCACCGCAAGAAGACCGGCACGCTCCTACCGGACCGCGCAAAGCGGCTGGAGGATCTGGGATTCGCCTGGGCGCTCTACGGCAAGCAGAAGGTTGCCCGGCGGGTGGTCGCCAAGGCCGTGGCGGAGGCCCCCGCCGCCCTGCCGCCGATGGCCGAGGAACGCCTGTATCATATTGGCGGCGAATACGTGCAGCATGACGGGGTCGGTCCGCTGCAGCCGAAGCTGGAGAAATATATCCAGCAGCATCGCGGCGAGCATCCTCCTTATATTCCCCTGCCGCGCGGGCCCTTGACGTTCATTATTCAGGATGACACGAGCATCAAGGGGCGGCGGTTGAAGTGGACGGGCCAGGGGCCCGTTCCGGATATGGTCCGGGAATACGTCAACGAAAATGGGGTTCTGCCCCAGCATGTGTGACGGTCCGGTTCAGCGGGGGATGCTGCGATCCAGATGAACCCGAATCGCCTGCTCCGTCGCCGGTAGAACGGTGCAACGGGTGGGCAGATCCTCAAGGGCATCCAGAATCGGGTGGTGAGCCAGATCCTGCCCGGTGGCGTCCTGGATGGCCTGTCCGAATTTGGCCGGGTGCGCGGTGGCCAGGGCAATCATCGGTTCATCGGGCTTCAGATAGCGCTGGGCCACGTGGACTCCGACGGCGGTATGCGGATCGAGCAGGTAGCCGCAACGCTCGTGGAATTCCCGGATGGTCGCAAGCGTCTCAGCCGTGTTGCCCGAGCCGGCGACGATCAGGTCGTCGATCCGGCCGCCGGGCAGGGGGGAAAGGCTCAATCGGCCGTCGGTGGCAAACTGCTTCATCAGGTCCTGCAGACGTGTCTCATCCTCGCCCATCCGGTAGTACAGATAGCGTTCGAAGTTGCTGGCGATCTGGATGTCCATCGAGGGACTGATCGTGGCATGCACGGGGCCCTGGCTGTATTCGCCGGTGTTGAAGAAACGGCTCAGAATGTCGTTTTCATTGGTGGCCAGGATGAGCCGGCTGATGGGTAGACCCATTCGGCACGCCACGTAGCCGGCAAAGATATCGCCAAAATTTCCGGTCGGCACGCTGAACTGAATTCGCCGGGTGCCGGTCAGCCGCATCACACGAAAGGCGGCGAAGAAGTAATAGACGATCTGGGCGAGCACGCGGGCCCAGTTGATGGAGTTCACCGTGCCGAGCGCAAGGCGGTCCTTGAAGGCCAAATCGCCGAACAGGTTCTTCATGATGCGCTGGCAATCGTCGAAGGTGCCCTCGACGGCCATGTTGAAGATGTTGTCGTCCAGAACGGTGGTCATCTGCCGCTCTTGAACGGGGCTGACGCGTCCGTGGGGGTGCATCACAAAGACGCGGATGTGTTCCCGGCCGCGCAAGCCGCAGATGGCGGCACTGCCGGTGTCCCCGCTGGTGGCGGCGAGGATGTTCATCTCCTGCCCGGTTTCATCGAGAATATACTCGAAGACGTTGCCCAGGAACTGGAGGGCCACATCCTTGAACGCGAGGGTGGGGCCGTGGAACAGCTCCAGGATGTGGAGTCCGTTGACACATCGGACCGGGGTCACGTCGGGATGGCGGAAGGAGCTGTAGCTGCGTTCGATCAGAGCCCGAAGATCCTTTTCGGGAAGATCGGTGAACAGCCGCATGATCTCGAAGGCGAGGTCGTGATACGACAGTTTCTGCCAGGCCGGCAACCGCGGGGCGACATAGGGAATCTCGGCAGGAAGGAGGAGCCCGCCATCGCGGGCCAGACCCGTCATGACCGCATTCTTGAACCCCAGGGGGGGCGTGCCTCCGCGTGTGCTGATGTAGCGCATGCCGCCAAAAATAGGCGTTGAAGAAACGTTAGGCAAGCACAAGTTGCCGGCGTCAGGAGGCGAATTTCCTCAGGTACTTGACGGCGATCGTCAGATCCTTCGGCCAGGGGGCGGTGAGGATCAGGGGGGCGCCTGTGACGGGGTGAACGAGTTCGATCCGTTCGGCATGTAGCGCCGGCTGGGAGATCAGCGGCCGTTCGCCTTCCGCCTTCATCTTGTAGTCTTTCTTCAACCGTGAGAGCAGCAGCGGCCGGCCGGTGCCATAGTCGGCGTCGGCGACCACGGGGCAGCCCACCGTCTTCAAGTGCACCCGGATCTGGTGCAGGCGGTTGGTGAGGGGTTCCGCTTTGATGAGTGAATAGCCCCGGAAGCGTTCGACCATCGAAAGCCGGGTCAGGGCGCGGCATCCGCGGGTGGTATCCACCGCTGAGAACCCGGGCGGCAACACGCTCGGCGCGAGGGGCAGATCAACCTCCATGGACTCCTTGGGAAGGGTGCCCTGGATCAGGGCGGTATAGGTCTCGGGGTGCTTCTGGTGAAACTGCCGGGCGAGATTGACCAGGGCGGGTCTGTTCCGCGCAAAAATCAGGATGCCGCTGGCGCCTGCATCCAGGCGATGCGCGTTGGCCAGGTAGGCGAGCCCGCGTTCAACGGCCCAGGGCCGTCCGGCCTTGATGGCGGTTTGCAGGAGCCCGGCCAGGTTCTCACGGGTCCGCTTCCAGCGTTCCGGGACCGGCAGCAGTCCGGTGGGTTTGTTGACCACAAAAAGATCGGCATCTTCGTAGAGGATCTCGACGTCCGGCCATGAAGCATTGAGGCGGAGATGGGGGGAACTGGCTGATTTCATAAGGTAAAGTCCGTGAAGGCCTCAGGGCGTTTGCGGTCGCATGACGATCTCGATCTTGGCCACGCAATCCGCGAGATCCTGAATACGGAAGGGTTTCGGCAACGAGGCATTAAACCCATGCCCTGCACACAGTGATTCCATGGACTCACGCGAGGAACCGCTCGCGACCACAGCATAAACCTCCGGAGCCTTTTCGCGTAAGGCGCGGATGGTCTCGACGCCGCCCATCCCCTCGGCCACCGTCAAGTCGAGAATAACGGCGTGATAAGGGGCACCGGCTGCCTTGGCGGCATCATACTCCGTCAGGACTTTTTCTCCGAAAGGGACGGTGGCGCATTCACAGCCCAACCGGTCCAGCATCAGGGCATACAGCCTGCAGAGCGTGGAATCGTCGTCCATGATAAGAATACGCAGCTTCATATGACGGCACTCTACCACACGACCGCAAACTAGTCGATGAAGCTTTCTGGTCAATCCAGAGTATGGACAAACAGGCCATCCCGCAGCTTCGGCTCGAACCAGGTGCTCTTGGGGGGCATGATGCCTCCCGTGTCGGCAATATCCATCATTTGCGATACGGTGGTGGGGTGCATCGAAAAGGCCACGGCATGCTGGCCTGAGCTGACGCGCTGCTCCAACTCGTCCGTGCCGCGGATGCCTCCAACAAACTCGATCCGCTTGCTGGTGCGGGGGTCGTCGATGCCGAGAATCGGCCCAAGCAGACGATCCTGCAGAACGGAGACGTCGAGGCGCCCTTCAGGGGAGGCTCCCGGGGGGAGTGTCCAGCCTAGTTCATGCCAGGCGCCTGCCGCGAACATGCAAATGGCGCCGGGTGCGGACGGACTCGTCTTGGTGCTGGAACGAAGCGTGAAGCGGGCCCGTACGGCGCGCAGGAAGGCGTCGGGCGACTGGCCGTTCAGGTCACGGACCAGCCTGTTATAGGGAAGAATCTGCACCTCGCTGGCCGGGAACAGGACGCCCAGGAACCAGTCATACTCTTCCTGGCCCGTGGGGGAGGGCTGGGCGGCGCGGCGTTCGCGTGCCACACGGACGGCGGCGGCGGCGCGGTGATGGCCGTCGGCAATGTACGCCACGGGCACAGACTCAAAGGCCGTGCGGAGGGCCTCGGGATTCTGGAACTTCCAGCCGGCATGTTCGATGCCGTCGGGAGACTCGAAGTCGAAGAGCGGCGCCTGGAGTTCGGTCGCGCGGAGCAGGGCCTGAATCGCGGCGGCGTCGCGGTAAACGAGAAAGACGGGGCCACTCTGGGCATTGTGCGTCTTGATATGCCGGGTGCGATCATCCTCTTTGTCCTGCCGTGTCTTTTCGTGCGTCTTGATGACCTGGCGTTCGTAATCCACCGTGGAGCAGCAGGCCACGATGCCGCGCTGAACATGGCG
>CAYOIT010000055.1:0-26485 GCA_964404035.1 uncultured Verrucomicrobiota bacterium
ACGACCTCTAACGTATGAAACTGGCGTTCACTTTCATCGGGATGGTGTCTCTCTTAACGGCGACCTTGCCGGCAACAGCCGTGGGGATCGCTGTCATCCCTTCCTCCGTACGCGCCCCCTCGTTACCGGCTTCGTCGGCCTCGAGTGCTGAGGAGCAGTGGGTGTCGCCCGCCATGACGGCTTCATTCGAAGGTTGCTTCGATGTTGCCTACCAGAACGCCGCCGATGGCAGCTTGATGCGTCCGGCAGACGATAGGGCCCGAACGGACGTGGCCGACCCTCACTTCAGCAAGGACCGCTGGCCCCAGATTCTCCGCGCGGTCCAATGGGCTCAACGTCTCGCCAAGGCGCAAGCACCGGCCCAGGCCGGGACCCTCATGCCGAGACTGAAGGCGGCTTTCGTTCAGGAAGGGGTTCCCCCCGAGTTGGTCTGGATTGCCGAGGTTGAATCGAGCCTGAATCCCGGTGCGAGAAGCGCCTCCGGCGCACGCGGGCTTTTCCAGTTCATGCCCGGAACCGCCGAACGCTTCGGGCTCTTGACGTCCGAGACCGACGACCGCGGCATTCCCGAAAAGAGTGCGAGGGCGGCCGCCCAGTACCTGGCCTTTCTCTACAAACGTTTCCGCAACTGGCACCTCGCCCTGGCCGGGTATAACGCCGGCGAGGGAGAGGTAAGCCGTCTGCTCCTGCGGCACCAGGCCACCACCTTCGAGGAAATCGCCCCTTATCTGCCCCAGCAGACGCAGGATTACGTCCCCAAGGTCGTGGCCACGCTTGCCCTCCGTGAAAAGGTGCGGCTTAGCGCGCTGCCCTCACCGACGCTCAGTCCCACCTGGAATTGATCTGGCGGCGCACCTGGCCCACGATGTCCCCGCCGCTGCCCAGGGTCCCCTTCTCATCGGCCGGGTAACCGCTCGTTCCGAACGAAACCACCTTGCAGCCAGCCCGCACGTCCTCGGTGATGAATCGCGACACCTGGGAGTAGATATGCTTGTCCGTGAAACTCGACCAGCGGTGGTAGTAACGCAGCGGCCAGGTGATGTAGAGGAAGTTGCGCGCCCGCGTCATGGCCACATAGGCCAGGCGGCGTTCCTCCTCAATTTCGCGATCGTTATCCGTGGCCATGTCCGAGGGCAGGCAGCCGTCGGAGGCATGAATCAGATACACCACATCCCATTCGCACCCTTTCGCGGAATGAATCGTGGACAGCACCAGCCAGTCTTCATCCTTCAGCGGGTTCGCCGCGATCTCACTCGTGGAATTCGGTGGATCCAGTGTCAGATCCGTCAGGAGTTGACGGCGCGAGGTGTAGCCGGAAGCCACCTGCTCGATATGTTCGAGGTCGCGCCTCCGGGCCTGGGCATTGTCGTAGCGGGTCTCCAGCATCCCGTCATAGAATGACCTGATACGCTGCACGTCGGCCGCAGGGCTCCCCTCGCCCGCCGTCACCAGGTCATCCATCAAGGCGCCGAGATTCTTCCACCCTGTTCGGGCCGCCGCCGGTGGTTCGAACAACTTGATGGCGCGCGGATCGTGGGCCTGGACCACATGCGCGATGGCCTTCGCCGCCGTGGACGGGCCCACGCCTTCAATCAACTGCAGGATTCGGAACCAGGCAATTTCATCGGTTGGGTTCTCCACGACGCGTATAAAACTGATCAGATCCTTGACGTGCGCCGCTTCCAGGAATCTCAGTCCACCGTATTTGTGATACGCAATATTCCGGCGGGTCAATTCGATTTCGAGCGAATCGGAAAGATGACCGGCACGAAACAAGACAGCCTGCTTGTGCAACGGGACGCCCTGCTCATAGTGTTCGAGCACGCGCTCGACAACAAACTTGTCCTGGGCCGCCTCGTCCCGGCAGGTCACAAGGAACGGACGTTCGCCATCCTTGCGGACCGACCACAGATCCTTTGTAAACCGCTCTTTCGCATACGAGATCAGGCGGTTGGTGGTCTCCAGAATCGGTTCCACCGACCGGTAATTCTGTTCCAGGGTGATCACCGTCACGCCGGAAAACTGCTTCGGAAAGTCGAGGATATTCCGGACGTTGGCGGCCCGAAAGCTGTAGATGCTCTGGGCGTCGTCGCCCACGACCATGATATTGGAATTGAACCGCCGCAGACCGCGCAGGATATCGGCCTGAACTGTGTTGGTATCCTGATACTCATCGACCAGCACATGATCAAAGCGTCCGCCGATCTCCCGGGCCATCCCCTCGTCCGTGAGCAGTTGCAGCCAATAGAACAACAGATCGTCGTAGTCCAGCACCCCCCGTTGCTGCTTCCGGATCACGTAGCTGGTAAACAACGCCTTGAGCTCTTCCTTGTATTCGAGACACCACGGGTAGTTTCGTTTCAACACCGTTTCCAGCGCCTCCGAACCGTTCACACAGCGGGAATAGATGGCCAAGCTCGTTCCCTTGCGGGGGAAACGCTTATCCCCGCGCGCCAGGTTGAGTTCATGCCGCACCACGTTCAGCAGGTCTTCGGCATCGGCCTGATCCATTACGGTGAAGTCATCCTGCAATCCCGCCTGCCGCGAATAGGTGCGGAGCACGCGGTTGGCGATGGCGTGAAAGGTGCCGCCCCAAACCCGGCCGGTCGTCGAGGCACCGCGCTCACAGACCGCCGCCGCGCGGCTGAGCATTTCCTCGGCCGCGCGCCGGGTGAACGTCATCAGTAGAATCCGCTCGGGGGGCACCCCGTTGGCGATGAGGTAAGCCACGCGATAAGCCAGAGTCTTGGTCTTGCCGCTGCCCGCTCCCGCCACCACCAGAAGCGGCCCCTCGCCGTGCATCACGGCCAGCCGCTGCTGGGGATTCAGCTCCGCCATCCAACTCATATCTTGTGAACCATGTTCCGTCATCGACATACCCATCCGTAAAACAGGTTATAATGCCAGAAACCATGCACTGGTTCAAGGAGTTGCGGAACGGACGATCTTCTTGCCGAAGATTTGCTTGATTAATGTCGGCTAATCCGGTAATTTCCATCCCCATTTTGACGGGCATTGTAATGATCGGCATCGATCAACAACCCGGCTCCCAGAAACAGAGGAATAAGTATGGCGGACAACATCCCTTTAGCGAGTTTGCGGAACATCGGCATCATGGCCCACATCGACGCCGGCAAAACCACCGTAAGCGAGCGTATCCTATTCTACTCGGGCAAGACTCATAAGATCGGCGAAGTGCACGATGGTGCCGCTACCATGGACTGGATGGATCAGGAGCAGGAGCGCGGCATTACCATCACCTCCGCGGCCACGACGACCAGTTGGCGCGAGCACCGGATATCGTTGATCGATACCCCAGGGCATGTTGACTTCACCGCCGAGGTGGAACGAAGCCTGCGCGTGCTGGATGGCGCCATCGCCCTCTATTGCGCGGTCGGCGGGGTCCAGCCTCAGTCCGAACAAGTCTGGCGCCAGAGCGAAAAGTACAGCGTGCCCAAAATCGCCTTTGTCAACAAGATGGATCGAACCGGCGCCGACTTCTTTGAAGTCGTCGGGGAAATCCAGAGCATCCTGGGCGCCAATGCCGTGCCGGTCGTCATCCCCATCGGCAAGGAGGAGACGTTCTCCGGCCTTATCGACCTGGTCACCATGAAAGCCGTCTACTATAGCGAAGAGGACCGCGGCCGCAACTGGACCGACACCCAAATTCCCGCCGAAATGGCCGACGTGGCGCGGAAATGGCATGCCAACCTCGTCGAGAAATGTGCCGAGCAGGATGACAAACTCCTGGAGAAATTCCTCGAAGGCCATGAACTGTCCGAAACCGAAATCCGGGCGATCATTCGCAAGGCCACCATCGCCCGTCGCGTGGTTCCCGTGTATTGCGGCTCCGCCTTCAAGAACAAAGGCGTGCAACGCCTGCTCGACGGCGTGGTCGACTTCCTGCCCTCGCCCGAGGACATAGCCCCCATCATCGGCGAGGTGGGTGAAGGACAAGTTCATCGTAAACACTCGGTGGATGAACCCTTTGCCGCCCTGGCGTTCAAGATCATGTCCGACAAGCACATGGGCAAGTTGACGTACATGCGGGTCTATTCCGGAACCATCAAGGCCGGTACCGTGGTCTACAACAGCACCCAGAAGAAGGAACAGCGTATCGGACGGCTCCTCCGGATGCACGCCAACCGGCAGGAATCCATCGATGACGCCCGTTGCGGCGACATTGTCGCGGTGATTGGTCTGCAGCAGACCAAGACCGGTGACACCCTGTGCAACCCGGAGAATCCCATCCTGCTGGAGTCCATCGAATTCCCGGCCCCCGTCATTTCGATCAGTGTCAAGCCGGAGAGCCGCAGCGATGATGAGAAATTGAGCCATGCGCTGCATGCCCTCGCCGATGAGGATCCCACGTTTGTGGTAAGCTTCGATGACGAGACCAAGGAAACCGTCATCTCGGGCATGGGCGAATTGCACCTGGAAGTCCTGGTCGAACGCATGAAACGCGAACACGGCGTGATTGCCCAGGTCGGCCGCCCTGAGGTGGCCTATCGCGAGACCGGCACAACCTCTGTCGACGAGTCTTACAAGCACGTCAAGCAATCGGGTGGTCGCGGCCAATACGCGCATGTCTGCATGCGCCTGGAGCCGCTCGGACCGGGCGAAGGCTTCGAGTTTGTCAACGAAGTCCGCGGCGGACGCATTCCCCAGCAGTTTATTCCCGCCGTGGAAAAGGGCGTGGTCAAGGCGATGCTGAAGGGTCCCGTCGCCGGTTATCCGGTTGTCGACATGCGCGTCGTGCTGTACGACGGAAGCTATCACGAGGTGGATTCGAACGAGTTTGCCTTTATCGAAGCCGCACGAGCCGGGTTCCACAAGATGTTTCTAGCCGCGCGGCCGCAGTTGCTCGAGCCGGTCATGTCCGTGGAAGTCGTGACGCCGGAAGACTTCATGGGCCCCTGTTCGGGTTCAATCTGCCAGCGCCGGGGACGCATCGAAAGCATGGATGAGCAGGCTGAGTACAAGGTCATCCGGGGCATGGTTCCGCTGAGCGAGATGTTCGGCTATTCCAATATTGTCCGCACGATCTCGCAGGGACGCGCCTCCTTCACGATGCACTTCGAGCACTATGAAGCGGTTCCGTTCAACCTGGTGGAGGAAATCTGCACCAAGCGCCGGGAAGCCAAGAAGGTCTAAACCCCGACGGCAGAGAGCAGTCGGAAGGTCAGGGCGGTCCCGATAGAACGGTGACCGCCCTTCTTCTTTTCAGGCCACGGGCAAGGGCTGGCACGCGGGACAGATATGAGTCCCCCGCTGGGCCACGACCAGACGCTGGATCGGCGTCCCGCAGCGGGGACAGGGACACCCCGTCCTCCGGAACACCTGCAAGGAATCCTGGTTCCGCCCCGCCTGCCCGGCGACGCTGAGAAAATTGGGACGGCCCCTCCCCAATGAGGTGCCGCAGTTCCTGATCCCTTTCCTCAACACCAACCTGACCGCCTTGTACAGGCTGACCGCCTCACCGTCCGTGAGGGTGTGCGCCAGGCGTTGCGGGTTGAGGCCGGCCGTCCATAGGGATTCATCGGCGTAGATATTTCCCACGCCCGCCAGAAAAGCCTGATCCAGCAGAAGCGGCTTCAGTTGCCGATGATGGCGCTTGAGGCGGACGGCAAAATCGCCGCCCGTAAATCCCTCGTCCATCGGTTCGGGCCCCAGCCGATCAAGAATCGAACCGGGGTCGGGCGTCAGCCACCAGCGGCCAAATTTACGACTGTCGAGAAACCGCAGAGCCCGGCCATCGTCAAGATCCAGCTCCAGCCGCACCCCAGGGGCCCGCGAGCTCTGCGCCGCCACCAGCTGAAAGCGGCCGGTCATGCGGAGATGCACGAGCAGGAACAGATCCCCCGACAGCTTGAACACCAGATACTTGGCGCGCCGCCCAATGGTCTCGATCCGCCGCCCGATGAGGCGGCGGGAAAATGTGTCGGACGAGAGGCCCACGATCGTCCGCGGCCAGAACACGCCGACACGAACAACGGTGCGTTCCGGCACGCCTTGGCGGCAGAGGTCACGGGCGATCGTTTCAACTTCGGGGAGTTCGGGCATCGCCCATCTCCGGCCGGCGTGGAGGAAACCGTCTTCCCGCAAAGGACCCGCCTGCGCTTCGCACCGGAGGACGGAAACCATTCCCCGCCCCGGCAGGGCCTGAAAATCCCGGCCGTGAACGAGACGGTGGGGGTCCTTCGTCCCGCAGTTCCTCCCGCACAAGCCGGCGTCGTTGCTGAACGTACTGAACGACGTAAGCCTCGGTCAGACGCCCCGCTTCCACATCCAGGGCCATGCGCATGTTGCACCCGGTGCGTTCAATCAGGTGGCGAACCCGCGCCACCGCGGCGGCATACTCCTCCAGGGATCGCGTCCTCACCGGCAGGGAGGTCCTCCCTCCCTCGTCCAGTCGCTTTTCCTGGTTCAGCAACCCCTCGGCCACGGTCGTCACCTTGCGCAGTTCCCAGTCCGTCTTCCCCAGAAATTCAACCAGCTCCACGGCCAGCAGGTGGGCGGCATACGGCAGGGTGGTCCTCAGCTCATCCATCGTCTTGCGCTTGTCCAGCACGGCCCCCCGCAGAGCCTCGCACCGTGACGCCCGATCCAGAAGGGGGGCCGCCTTCAGGGGGATGATACCTTCCGCGACGGCCAGGGCAATCCAGGGCGCGATATTAAGTTGACGGGTCAGTTCGACCGCACGCTGCCAGACGGCATCGGCATCGCCGCGTCCGCGCGCCAGTACCCTGAGACCGTCAATCCAGCGATCGGAGCGCTTACTCTCGTTCTTGAAGTCCGGTTTCTGTGTCATAGATATGCCGGTTATCCTGCGGTCCAGATCGTCGCCTGTCGAGAGCGAAATCACTTGACCCCATCGGCGCCCCTCCACATAATTACGCGGCATCACATGCAACCGAGCACGGAGAAATGATCCCCATGAGTGCGAATCCTTTTGTGCAGTCCTTTATGGAAAGTTTTCCCAAGGAGGGGCTGACCTTTGACGATATCTCTCTGGTCACCCAATACGCCGACTTCCTGCCGGAACATGCGGATATCCGCAGCCGCCTCACCAGTCGCATTTCGGTCAACATTCCTTTTGCAAGCGCCGCGATGGATACGGTGACCGAAAGCCAGATGGCCATCTCCATGGCACTGATGGGCGGCATCGGGATCATCCACAAGAATCTCACCCCGAAACGACAGAGCGAGCATGTCGCCCGCGTGAAGCATTACCTCAACGGGCTTATCCGGGACCCTATTCTCTTCCGTTCAACCGATACGCTTGAAACGGTTCATCAGACCAAGAAGCAGAAGAACTTCGCCTTCAGCGGGTTCCCGATCCTCGACGAAAACGACCGGCTCGTCGGCATTCTCACCGCCGCCGACATCAAGTTCGCCACTGACAGCAAGGCGCCGGTGACCGAGGTGATGACCGCCAATGTGATCTCCGCCCCTGCCGAAACCACCCTACAGGAGGCCTACACCCTCATGAAGAAGAACCGGATCGGCAAGCTCCCGCTGGTGGATAAGAACGGCAAGCTTTCCGGTCTTTACAGCTTCAGCGACGTGCGTACGCTCGTGGAGAATGTCGAGCCCCTCTACAATCGCGACGGCAAGTACCGGTTGCGTGTTGGAGCCGCCGTCGGCCCCAACGACCAGGAGCGTGTGGCGGTTCTCGCCAGGGAGAATGTGGATGTCGTCGTCGTGGATACGGCGCATGGCCACAGCAAAGGGGTCATCGAGATGGTCAAGTGGGTCAAGAAAAACCACCCCGACATCGATGTCATCGCCGGGAATATTGCCACTGGCGAGGCGGCCGTCGCCTTGCGCGATGCCGGCGCGGATGCCATCAAGGTAGGCATTGGCCCGGGCTCCATCTGTACCACGCGCGTGGTGGCCGGAGTCGGCATTCCCCAGATTACCGCCATCTACGACTGTTCGAAGGCAGTGGGCGGCAGCATCCCCATTGTCGCCGACGGCGGCATCCGGAATTCAGGCGATGTCCCGAAGGCCATCGCCGCGGGCGCCGACACAGTGATGTGCGGGTCCCTGTTCGCCGGTACCGATGAGAGTCCCGGGGAGAAGATCATCCACCAGGGGCGTCAATACGTGGTTTACAGGGGGATGGGCAGCCTTGCCGCCATGCGTGAGGGCGCCGCCAGCCGCGAACGGTACGGCCAGAGTAATATCCAAGAGGACGAGTTGGTGCCTCAGGGCATCGAGGGTATCATCCCCTATTCCGGCTCCGTCCGCAAAGTCATGGTCCAGTACTGCGGCGGCTTGCGCGCGGCCATGGGTTACTGCGGCTGCCGTACCATCGAGGAGCTTCAGCAGAGAAGCCGCTTCGTCCGCGTCTCGCTCGCCGGCGTCAACGAGGCTCATCCTCACGATGTCAAAATCATCAAGGAAGCCCCGAATTACCGCTCGTATGCGAGCGGCGGCTGATCCGTGCCCCCTTCCCATGACGACACCTCGCAAGCAATATCACATAACGATCGACGGCGAGCGCTGCAAGGGGTGTGAGTTGTGCCTGTCTGTCTGTCCCAAACGCGTGCTCGCCATGGAGACGGCGATGAATTCGCGGGGACAGCATTACGCCCATGCGGTGGCCCCCGAGCTTTGCATTGGATGCCTCCAGTGTGCCGACATCTGCCCGGATACGGCCATCGAGATCGACGAGGAGTTGGCCTGATATGTCCAAGCGAGTCCTGATGACAGGCAATGACGCCGTCGGCGAAGGAGCCATCCGCGCGGACTGCGACGCCTATTTCGGATACCCCATCACGCCCCAGAACGAGCTGACCGCCTACATGGCCGAGCACATGCCAGGCCATGATCGCGTCTTCATACAGGCCGAGAGCGAGATTGCGGCCGTGAACATGGTGTTTGGCGCCGCTGTAACCGGAAAACGAGCCATGACAAGTTCGTCATCGCCGGGAATCAGCCTCAAGCAGGAAGGGATCTCGTATCTCGCGGCCGCCGAACTACCCTCGGTCATCGTCAATGTGCAGCGCGGCGGACCAGGGCTCGGTAACATCGCCCCCTCCCAGTCCGACTACTTCCAAGCCACGAAAGGCGGGGGGCATGGCGACTACCGCCTCATCGTGCTGGCGCCGGCCTCCGTGCAGGAGATGCACGACCTCACCATAGAGTCCTTTGCCCTGGCCGATCGTTTCCGTACCCCCGTCATGGTGCTGACCGATGGACGGCTCGGGCAGATGATGGAGCCCTTGATCCTCCACACGGGCCATCCGCCGGCGCGTCCGGCCAAACCCTGGGCACTGACCGGCGCCGCAGGCCGCAAGTCGAACAAGATCCGTTCACTCCTGCTGGATGACGGAGTGCTCGAACAGCACAACCTCCACCTGCAACGCAAGTTCGAGCGCATCAGGAAGTCTTTGCTGAAGTTTGAGGAGTTGCACACCCGCGACTGCGATGTGCTGGTCGTGGCCTATGGAACGAGCGCCCGTATCGCCAAGGGCGCCATGAACAAGGCTCGCGACAAGGGCCTCAAGGTCGGCCTGCTGAGGCCCATTACCTTGTGGCCCTATCCTTCTGCCCGTATCCGGCAACTGGCCGCAAGAGTGAAGGCCGTTCTGGTGGTCGAAATGAGCAGCGGGCAAATGGTGGAGGATGTGCGCCTGGCCGTGGGCGACCGGACGCCCGTGGTCTTCGAAGGCCGCATGGGCGGTGCTGTTCCCGCGGAGGCCGCCGTCCTGGCCGCCCTGCAGGGCATCGTCCGGCGGCGCCGGGGAAGGACCGCTCCATGACTGTCACCCGTTCGCACCAGGACCTCAAACACACCGCCACGCGCTACCCCCTGTACCATCGTCCGGCGTCGCTCAAACCCACGCCGACCCACTTCTGCCCCGGGTGCGGCCACGGAACCGTCCACAAGTTGATCGCCGAGACCCTGGATGGGCTTGGGATCCGGGGGAAGACGGTTGGCGTCGCGCCGGTGGGCTGTGCCGTGCTGGCCTATAACTACCTTGACTGCGACATCTCGGAGGCCGCTCACGGCCGTGCCGCCGCCGTCGCGACCGGCATCAAACGATGCCTTCCCGATCGAATCGTATTCGCCTATCAAGGCGACGGGGATCTTGCCGCCATCGGTATGGGGGAGACCATCCATGCCGCCAATCGGGGCGAGCACATTGCCATCATCTTCGTCAATAATACGGTTTACGGGATGACCGGGGGACAGATGGCCCCCACCACGCTGATCGGCCAAAAAACGGCAACGTGCCCCTGCGGGCGCGACCAGGTGACGACCGGGGCCCCCATCAAAATCTGCGAATTGCTCAACACGCTCAAGGCACCCTGGCATATCGAGAGGGTGGCCCTGGATGGGCCTTCCGGCGTCCGCCGTACCCGCAAGGCGCTGCTCACCGCGTTTCAGGCGCAGGTGGACGACAAGGGATACAGCTTTATCGAGATTCTCTCGCCCTGCCCCATTCACATGCGCTGTTCACCGGTTGAAGCCATCCGACTGGTGAAAGAGCGGATGATTCCGTACTTTCCCCTCGGCATCCTCAGGCAGAATGGACAGTCGATGACATGAGCTGTGAGCGCATTTTGATCGCCGGAGCGGGCGGACAAGGCATCGTTTTCCTGGGAAAACTGATGGCCAATTCCGCCCTTGAGACCGTGCCCCACGTGACCTTCTTCCCCTCTTACGGAGCGGAAGTCCGCGGCGGATCATCGCACTGCCAGGTGATCCTGAGCGGCGAGGAGATCCCCTCGCCTGTCGCCGATCGATTCGAAACCATGCTTATCATGAACCAGGAGAGTCTTACCCGTTTCCTGCCGCAACTGATGAAACCCGGCCTGGCGGTAATCAACAGCTCGCTTTGTGCGGCTGACCCCGCCCGGAACCGCGTCTTCGTACCGGCCACCCAGGTAGCCGATGAACTCGGCGATCAGCGTGTGGCCAACCTGGTCCTGCTCGGGGTGCTGCTGAGCTACCGACCCCTCATCGCCCCCCCGCGGATCGAGCGCGCGCTGCGGGAGATCTGGAGAGACAACAAAGCGACGCTCGAGCGTAACCTCGCCGCGTTTCATGCAGGACTGACACGGGACTGAACCCCGTCAACGCCTTTCGCCGCCCGCGGCTTGTGGAGTAACCCATGGACTCATTTACCCCTGATTTTGCGGTTAAGGACTATTCCTGGATGGAAGTCTGGGAGCGATTCTGGCCCTTGGTCCGCCCCCATCGCTGGCGCTGGATGTTCGCTGCGTTTCTGGTCTCCTGCGTCGGCCTGGCGGTCGCCGTCACCCCCCTGTTCCCGAAATTCATCATCGATAAGGCCATTCCCCAGCACAGCCTCAAGCTGGCGCTGGTCGCCGCGGGAATTTTTCTCTCGGCGATGTTCCTGCGCATGGTGCTCTGGTACATCGGCATGCGACAGGTCTACCTGGTCCAGCAGCAAATCGTTTTTGAACTGCGCACACGCAGTTTCATGCACCTCCAGCATCTCTGCCAGCGATTTCACAGCCAGTATCCCACCGGCTTTCTGTATGAGCGTGTGTTCGGCAACTCGATCAACTCGCTCGGAAACTTCATGCAGATGGTCTTCCAGCAGCTGGCCGTGTACGTCTCCGGACTGATCTTCAGTCTCGGCTTCTGCCTGTATCTGAGCCCCCCGCTCACCCTCATCATCATCCTGGGGGCCATCGGCTACGTGGTGGCGGCGCGTTCCCTGTCCCGAGGCATCTATGCCAAGACGCGGGAATCGAATGAGGCCGGCATGCGCGTCGTCGAGATCATCATGGACAAGCTGCGGGGACATAAGACCATCCAGGCCTTTGCCATGGAGGAGATCGTCGAGGAGGAGTTTCAATTCCAGCTTTGGCCCGTGATGGTCAAATGGATGGACGCCATCCGCGAATCGATGCGGCTCGGGTTTGTCACCGAAGGCTTGAGTTACATTATCAACACCACCGTGGTCGTGGGCGGTGCCTGGCTCATCATGGATTCACCGGAAAAGAAGATCGGCCTGCTGGTCGCCTTCATGGGATACCAAGCCACGCTGATCGGCATGATCCAGACCCTGACCAACGTCTACGGGCAGTTCATGGGGGCCAAGTCCGCCTTTGATCAGCTCTACACGGTACTGGATACCCACAGCACGGTGCCCGAAATCGCCGGAGCCTCGCTCCCTGCCGTCGTCCACGGAAACCTGGAATTCCAGAACGTCTCCTTTGCCTATGACCCCGGAAGGCCCGTGATCAACGAGTTCTCCGTCACGATCCCCCCGGGACAGGTGGTGGCGTTGATCGGCAGGAGCGGCAGCGGAAAAACGACATTGACCAGCCTGCTGATGCGTTTTTACGACCCCGCCCACGGCTCGATCCGGCTCGATGGCACGGACATTCGCGACCTTCCCTTGCGGCCCTATCGCTCGCTGTTCAGTGTGGTACTTCAGGATCCTTACCTCTTCAACACCAGCATTGCCGCCAATCTGCGTTATATCCGGAAGGACCTCACGGAAGCAGAGATCATCGCCGTTCTGGAGCAGGCCAAGGCCTGGGAATTCGTCAAGCAGTTCCCGGACACGATTTATCACCGGGTCGGCGAAGGCGGCACCCAGCTCTCCGGCGGCCAGCGTCAACGCCTGGCCATCGCCCGCTCGATGATCATGCCCAGCCGCTTCGTGATTCTCGATGAAGCCACGTCCGCCCTGGACAACGAATCCGAATCGACCGTGCAGCAGTCCATGGAGACGCTCTTTTCGGGACGAACGGTGTTCATCATCGCGCATCGGCTGGCGACCATCCGCCACGCCTCCCGGATCCTGGTGATGGATAACGGACGCCTGGTGGAGGACGGCACGTTTGAGGATCTGCTCGCACAAGGCGGGGTCTTCCACCGTCTCTATACGATCGCCACATCGACCAGCACGCGGCGGATCAAGATCAAGGAAGCGGGATTCGCCTGAGCCGAAGACTCACCGGGCGCGGGCCATGGCCCTGATGAAGGCCTTGAGCTCCTGGCGCATGTCCTTGTGCTTGAGGCCGAAAATAAGGTTGGTCTTGATGAAGTCCAGTTTGTTGCCCACATCGTAACGGGTGCCGTTGAATTTCAGGGCGTACGCGGCGCGGCTCTTCACCTGCATGCGCAGGGCGTCGGTCAACTGTATTTCGTTATTCTTGCCCCGCTTGGTCTTGCCCAGCAGGTCGAAAATATCCGGTGTCAAGACATACCGGCTCGCGATCACAAGGTTGGAGGGCGCCTCCTGCACCGAGGGCTTCTCGACGAAATCGTCCACCAGATATAACCGCTCATTGACCGGCTTCCCGCTGATCACGCCGTAACGGCTCACTTTGGACCGCTCGACAGCCTCCACCGCGACAACCGACTCCTGGTAGCGATCGAAGACATCCATCAACTGGCGGGCCACGGGCGTCCCTTTGCCATCCATGACCGTATCGCCCAACAGCACCACAAACGGTTCATTGCCAACATGATCACGGGCACAGAGCACCGCATCGCCCAATCCCTTCAACTCTTTTTGCCAGACAAAGTGGATATTCGCCATGTCGGAGATCCGGCGAATGGCCTCCAGTTCAGCCGTCTTCCCTTTGGAAAAGAGCTCATTTTCCAGATCGGTATTCCGGTCGAAGTGTTCCTCGATGGCACGCTTTCCCTTGCCGATCACCATCAGAATATCGCGAATCCCCGAGGCCACGGCTTCCTCGACGACATACTGGATCGTCGGGGTGTCCACGATCGGGAGCATCTCCTTCGGCTGGGACTTGGTGGCCGGGAGAAATCGCGTTCCGAAACCGGCGGCAGGAATCACGGCTTTACGAATCATCACAAGGATTCTCCTGAAGATTTGACAAGATTGGGCTTTAGAACGCGAACACCGATGGCCGTCAGGCGGGACTCCAGATCGGTGTACATGGCCTCATCGGCGTAAGTCCCCACAATCGCCCCTCCCGAACCGCTGAACTTGGCGCTCGCGCCGGCCAGACGGGCCGTTTCGACCATCTGAATGTTGCTCGGACCGACATCGTAGAGGCTTCTCCGCAAATCGAAATTGGCATTCAACAGCGGGGCAATCGAGTCCTTCTTTCCGTCCAGGAGCAACCCCCGGGTCTGCCTCGCCAGATCCGCCCAGGTCTTCATAGCCTGAACGACAGCGGGTTCGCGATTCTCCCAACGCGTCCTGATGTTGCTGTGAAAGACCTCCGTCCCTTCCGCAAGTTCGGCGCGATAGGCAATGTAGACGGGGGGAAGCAGAGCCATGTCGAGCTCTTCGTAGATACCATAGCCCTGCCGGTCCATGATCTCCTTGTCGAAATCCATGTACACCAGCCCCTCATACACCTGCGCCACCCTGTCCTGCAGGCCGGCCGGAATACCGAGCTCCTGCTTCTCGACTGACAGGATCAGGTTGGCCAGGATCGGCTTCGGAATGTCCACGTGGTAGAAGGCCATCAAGGCCCTCATGCAGGCCGTGATGATCGCGCTCGATCCCGCCAATCCGACCTGGGTGGGTATGTTGGTGCTGTACCGGATGGTGAAATTCCGCGCATCGAGTTCGATCTGGTGGTCGTGGCAGTAGTCCCAGAACCGCTTGATCGCCGCCTTGAGCAGCCGGATCCCCCCATAGTATCCATGCCGGCGAACATCCCGATGCAAATCGTGGATGCTGAGGAATCGCGAATGATCGCGCGTATGCGGCAGAATCTCCAGTTCGGGGGTCTGATAAAGGATGACCTCCGCATGGAAGTTACTGAACGCAAACGCAATCGTCTTGCCAAAATACCCGTCGGACGGATTCCCAACCAACCCCGCCCGCGGGTACCCCCGGAATCGAATGATCACACGGCCTCCTACGCCAGGAGATACTGGTTCAGAATGTTCTCGAGCATTTCCTGTTTTCCGCTGGCGGGCTTGGGCTCGCCGCGCTTGAGCGTATGAGCTTCAAGGTCACGCAGGGTCACCTTGCCCTTCTCGATCCTGGCACCCAGTCCCTCGTCGAATGAGGCGTACCGGTTGCGGATGAACGCTTCGAGCACACCGTCCTTGTGGAGGTTTGCCGCCACCACGAGGCCGCGCGCAAAAGCATCCATGGCGCCGATATGAGCGATGAAGAGATCCGACAGATCCGTCGAGCCCCGCCGCACTTTGGCATCGAAGTTCAATCCGCCGCTGCCCAACCCGCCCTGGCGCAAGATCACATACATGGCCAGCGTGCTGCCATAGAGGTCGGAGGGGAATTGATCGGTATCCCATCCGAGAAGCAGGTCACCCCGGTTGGCATCCACACTGCCCAGCATCCCGTTCAGCGAGGCCACCGTCAGATCGTGCTCGAAGGTGTGCGTGGCCAGCGTGGCGTGGTTCGCCTCGATATTCAGCTTGAAGTGCTTCTTGAGACCATACCGGGTCAGGAACCCGATGACGGTCGCCGCATCGAAGTCGTACTGGTGTTTGGTCGGCTCTTTCGGCTTGGGCTCGATCAGGAACTGCCCCGTGAACCCGATCTCCTTGGCATAATCCACCGCCATGCTGAGAAACGCCGCCAGGTGATCCTGCTCCCGCTTCATGTCCGTGTTGAGAAGCGTCTCATAACCTTCGCGCCCTCCCCAGAACACGTAATTCTCCGCCCCCAGTTCGAGGGCCACTTCCAGCATCTTCTTGACCTGCGCGCCCGCATAGGCAAAAACATCGGCATCAGGACTCGTGGCCGCGCCGTGCGCATAGCGGGGATGACTGAAGAGGTTGGCCGTATTCCACAACAACTTGACGCCGGTCTCCTTCTGTAATCGCTTGGCAAGCTTCACCACCTGATCGATGCGCTTGTTCGAGTCCCGCAGATTGGCCCCCTCGGCCACGATATCGCGGTCATGGAAACAGTAGTACTGGAGCCCCAACCGTTCGGCGAACTCAAACGCCGCGGTCAGGGTGTTCCGGGCGATCACCTGGGGATCGCGCCCGGCATTCCACGGGCGCAGCAACGTCGCCGCGCCAAAGGGGTCCGACCCGGTTCCCTTGAAGGTATGCCAGTAGGCCACGGAGAACCGCAACCAGTCCTTCATCGGACGTCCGGCCACCGTCTGGTTGGCGTCATACCACTTGAACGCCAAGGGGTTGGTGGACTGGGGACCTTCGTATGAAACCGGCTTTATTCCCGAAAAGTAGGCGCACATGGTGTTCTCCCTGTTGATGGCAACCGCGTTGCTCAAGGCTTCCTGTTTCTCCTCACGATCAGGGGCATAATATACGGGTCAGCTTTATCTGGCAACATCACTCTCCAGCCCGCAAGACACCGCCCACAAATCGTTTTTGGCTTTTTTGCTTGTTCCCCTGAACCTTTTTCCAGCATGATCATCGACATGAGTGTGGTGGTCATTATTCCTACATACGACGAGAAGGACAACGTGGGGCCCATTGCCGCGGCTATCTTCGCGGTGAAACCCGATGTGAACGTCCTCTTCGTGGACGCCAACTCTCCCGATGGAACAGGGACCGTGCTGGACACCATGGTCGCCGCCGATCCGCGCGTGTTCGTCATTCATCAGGCCGGAAAGATGGGACTCGGCCGAGCCTATGTGGACGGGTTCAAGTGGGCCCTCGCCCGCGGTTATGAGCATATCTTCGAAATGGATGCGGATTTTTCCCACCAGCCTTCCGAAATCCCGAATTTTCTGCGGGAAGCGGAAAAAGCCGATCTCGTGCTCGGTTCCCGGTACATCAACGGGATTCGCATCACCAACTGGCCGCTGAATCGCCTGCTGCTGAGCATGGGCGGGGCCCTGTACGTGCGTGTCATTACCGGCATGCCGTTCACCGATCCCACCGGCGGGTTCAAGTGCTTCCGCCGCCGCGTGCTCGAGGCGGTCGATCTGGACTCGGTCCGCTCCAACGGGTACTCCTTCCAGATTGAAATGACCCACACGGCCTGGATGAAAGGGTTTCGCATTTCGGAAATCCCGATCACTTTCGAAGACCGGCGGGCAGGTTACTCCAAGATGAACTCCCGCATCTTCCGCGAGGCACTGGGGATGGTCTGGCGCCTCTACCTGCGGCATGGACTCCGGCGCTCACCCCGGGGCAAAGTCCCCTCCCCTGTTTCATGACACCCCAGGCGACAGGCACTCCTTCGGTCGCAGACATTCTGCGAGCCCTGCGCGTCAATCAATGGACCAAGAACCTGGTCGTCCTGGCCGCCTTCTTCTTTGCCTTCGGCGATCAAACGCAATCGGTCTCCCTGGTATGGTTGGCCCGCGTCGTCATCGCCTGCGCACTGTTCTGCGTCGCCTCGAGTGGAATCTATCTGATCAACGACATCCGTGACCGAAGCGCCGACGCGCTCCATCCCATCAAACGTCTTCGCCCCATTGCCTCGGGAAAAATTAAGGTAGTGCCGGCCGCCATTGGGGCCGTCATCTTGTTGGCGTCCGGACTGCTGGGATCCTATGCGTTGTCCCCCGCCTTCGCCCTTATCGTGGGGGGCTACATCGCCCTGCAGATCGCCTACACACTGTGGCTGAAACACGTCGCCCTGGTGGATGTCTTCATCATCGCCATTGGCTTTGTGCTCCGGGCAGTGAGCGGTGGCGTGGTGGTGAACGTCGCCGTTTCCCCCTGGTTGCTGTTGTGCGCGTTTCTTCTGGCCCTGTTCCTGGCGCTGTGCAAACGCCGCCATGAAAAACGGCTTCTGGACGAGAGCGAGGCCCTTCATCGCCCAAGCCTGGGAGACTATGACCAGAAACTGGTGGATCAACTCATCGCCATCGTCAGTGCGGCCACCATAACGTCCTACTCCATCTACACGTTGTGGCCGGATACCGTGCGCAAGTTTCACACCTCGTTGCTGTCCCTGACCATCCCCCTGGTGATGTTCGGCATTTTCCGCTACCTCGACCTCGTCTACCGCAAGGAAGGCGGCGGACGCCCCGAGAAAACTCTCCTCTCCGATGGACCGCTCATGGTCGATCTGGCCCTCTATGGCTTGACCGTGCTGGGAATATTCGCTTTCTCGCAATAATCCATGAAGGCGATCGTCCAACGCGTCAGCAGGGGGCGGGTCACCGTGGAAGGCGTCGAAACCGGCGCCATCGGCCCAGGATTGGTGATCCTGCTCGGGGTGAAGATCGGCGACACGCCCCTTGAGGCCAGGCATCTGGCGGAAAAGACCGCCGGATTGCGCGTGTTCGCCGATGCCAAGGACAAGATGAACCTGTCGGTCATGGACACGGGCGGAAGCCTTCTGGTGATCTCACAGTTCACGCTCTATGCCGATACCCGCAAAGGAAATCGCCCCAGCTTTGTGCAGGCGGCGGGACCGGTCGAGGCGGAGAACCTCTATGAAGTCTATGTGGGACACCTGCGCCGGATTCTTGGCCCGGACAGGGTGGCGACGGGCGTCTTCCGCGCCAATATGACCGTGGAGATTCTTAACGTCGGCCCCGTGACGATTGAGCTTAATTCGGACGGGCGGACCGGCGCGTGAACAAAAGCCACGCCGCCATGGTCTTGCCGTCCTGAAGGGCGCCGGTCGCCAGCTTCGACTCGATCTCGTCGGCCGTCAGGTATTCCACCGCAATACGCTCATCGTGGTCCCCGCCCTGGTCTCCTCTCCCGGCCGCAAGCTCGGCAAAGAAGAGGTGCAGGATCTCATCGGTATACCCCGGCGCGGGGTACATCTGCCCGAGACGCTCAAGCGACAGGACTTCGTGACCGGACTCCTCCTTGACCTCGCGGCGGGCGCACTCGTCCGGGGATTCGCCCTTCTCCAGACCGCCGGCCACAATCTCCAGGGTTTCGCGCTCCAACGGTTTCCGAAACTGCCGCACGAACAGAAACCGTCCGTCGGGCGTTCGCGCCACGACGGCCGCGGCGCCGGGATGGCGGACAATCTCGCGCCGGGCACGAACCCCGGGCTCGAGTTCGACCTCGAGAACCTCAACGTTCAGGAGCCGGCCGGAGAACCCGGGTGCGGAGGAAAGCGTGCGTTCGTACAGGGGTCTCATTCCTTGCCCCGCCACCCGTACATCTGGTCATAGGCTTTGCGGTATTCACCGCTGCGGATTCGCTCCCACCAAGTCTGATGGTCAACATACCAATTCACGGTTTCGCGCAGAGCCTCATCAAAAGGATGTGCCGGCTGCCAGCCCAACTCGGTCCGGGCGCGCGTATTGTCCATGGCGTAACGGCGGTCATGTCCCGGGCGGTCCTTCACGTACGTGATGAGGGAGTCGGGCTTCCCGAGAAGCTTGAGGATGCCTTTCACGATCTGGATATTCGGCACATCGTAGTTGCCGCCCAGATTGTACACTTCGCCGGCGACCCCCTTGCGCAGCACCACATCAATGCCGGAACAATGATCCGTCACATAGATCCAGTCGCGCACATGCAGACCATCGCCATAGACGGGAAGCGGCTTGTCGGCGAGGGCATTGGCGATCATCAGCGGAATGAGTTTTTCCGGGAACTGGTACGGCCCGAAGTTGTTCGAGCATCGAGTGATGACGGCATCCAAACCATGCGAATGGTGTGCCGCCCGCACCATGAAGTCCGCACCGGCCTTGGTGGCTGAATACGGATTATTGGGCTGGAGAGGGGTCAGCTCCGTAAAAGCGCCGGTCGGGCCCAGACTGCCGTAGACCTCATCGGTGGAAACCTGAAGGAAGCGTTTCACACGGCACTTCCGGGCCGCGTCCAGCAGGATCTGGGTGCCCAGAATATTGGTGCGGATGAACACGCGTGGCCCCATGTGAAGACTGCGGTCGACATGACTCTCGGCGGCGAAATTCACCACCGCCTCGATGGCCTGCTCACGAAAAACGCGCGAGACATCACGGGTGGAGGCAATGTCGCCATGAACAAAGGTGTGCCTGGGGTTGTCTTTCAGATCCGCCAGATTCTCGAGGTTGCCCGCGTAGGTCAGCGCGTCGAGAGTGACCACCTCATCCTCGGGATGGTCCCGGAGAATCAGACGAACAAAATTACTGCCGATGAACCCCGCTCCGCCGGTGACAAGTATCCTCATAGGCACTCCTTTTTTTGTTAAGCCTCTAGTGTATAGGCCAGGCCAGGCTCCCGTTCCAGAACAAATTGCGGGGCATGGAAGCCCCGCCCCTGCTTTCTCGCCTTACCTGACCCAGGGGAGTCAACAGATAGGGTCGTATTGGCTGTGATTGTTTGTGGCTTTTTTTGAGAAATAGGTGCATACTGTCCCGATATGAGCACCGCTATACCGAAAATTATCCAGGGTGGAATGGGCGCCGCCGTATCCAATTGGCACTTGGCCCAGGCCGTATCCCGCCTTGGGCAGTTGGGTGTGGTGTCCGGCACCGCTTTGGATCAAATCCTCGCTCGCCGTCTCCAGTGCGGCGATCCGGGAGGCCATATCCGTCATGCCCTGAGCCATTTCCCCTTCCCGAAGATGGCCCAGCGCATTCTCGACTCCCACTTCATACCGGGCGGCAAGCCCGAATCGGCACCGTTCAAGTTCGCCGGTCTGCATACCCTTGAGGGAAAACGCTCCCTGCATGAACTCTGTATTGCCGGAAATTTCGTCGAGGTCTTCCTGGCGCGCCAGGGGCACAGCAATCCGGTCGGCATCAACTACCTGGAAAAGATCCAAATGCCGCATCTTCCCTCCATCTATGGCGCCATGTTGGCGGGCGTCGCGGTGATGATCATCGGGGCAGGTATTCCGATCGAGATTCCGGGTGTTATCGCCGCCCTGGCCAACCACGAACCGGCCACCTATTCCCTGCGCGTCGTCGGGGCACAGCCGGGCACCAAGTTCACCCTGCAATTCGACCCGGCTGATTTTCACGAGGGATCCACGCCAACCTGCCCGCTTCCGCGTCCCCAGTTCCTCCCGATCATTTCCTCGGATGCCTTGGCAGGCATTCTGTACCGAAAGTCGAATGGCCCCATCGACGGGTTCGTTATCGAGGGCCCTCTGGCTGGCGGCCACAATGCCCCTCCCCGTGGGGCGTTGACACTCACGCCGTCCGGAGAACCCATCTACGGCGCGCGCGATAAAGTGGACCTGAAAGCCATGCGCGAACTGGGCCTGCCCTTCTGGCTGGCCGGTTCATACGGATCAGCGGAAGGGCTCAAGAACGCCCTGGCCGAAGGCGCTTCAGGCATTCAGGTGGGAACAGCCTTCGCCCTGTGCGTGGAATCGGGACTAACCCCCAAAATACGCCGCGCGCTTATCCTAAAGGCACTGGAGGGAAAGGCCAGAGTCTTCACCGATCCACTGGCTTCGCCCACGGGTTTCCCGTTCAAGGTTGCCGAGTTGGAAGGGACCCTCTCGGACCCTGCCATCTTCAAACAACGCCGGCGCCTGTGCGATCTCGGGTTCATGCGCCAGGCTTACCAGAAGGACGATGGCTCGATAGGCTATCGTTGCGCCGCCGAACCTGAGGCGGCCTACGTGGCAAAAGGCGGCAAGATCGAGGAGACCGTGGGCCGGAAGTGCCTGTGCAACTCACTCGTCTCGAATGTCGGCATGCCCCAGGCGCTTCCCGATGGCACCAAGGAGTTACCGCTCGTTACCCTCGGTGATGATCTGATCAACGTAGGTCAATTCTGCACGGCGGGGAATCCGGATTATACGGCCGAGGATGTCGTCAGGATCATTCGGGGATAATGCCGGGGTCATCCATCCGGTCACCACGGCGGACTAGACATCGGCCTTCCAGTCTCCCCGTTTGATGGCATCGTGGCCAAACGTCTTCCGAAGGGCATCCACAGCCTTATCCAAGCGCCGGTTCCGCCGGTTATTCGGCGCCGGATCCATCTCCGCGAAAAGCACTGTCTGAACCGGTTCGCCGCCGCCGTCCCGTGAGACAAGATTGCTGACCCCGAACCCCACCAGGCGCACAGGCTCATCCAGGCCTTCGCGTTTGAACAAAGCCAGTGCCGCTTCCAGAAGATCCCGGTCGCTGTGACCGGGGGGCGTCAGCGGGCATTGACGGGTCAGCGTGGTGAAATCGCTCAGGCGTACCTTGATTTGAACCGTCCGGGCCAGTCTGCCCGTTACTCTCAACCGCGCGCCAACCTGCTCCGTCAGCTCGAGCAGCGTCTGCCGCACCACGCCCATATCCTCGCAATCTTCATCGAACGTCGTCTCATTGGAGATGCTTTTCTCTTCGTACGCCGTGACCACCGGTCTCTGGTCGTGCCCGCGCGCCAGATCCCACACATCGGCGGCAGCCGCCCTGCTCCCAAACAGCCGCTCAAGCGCCACCAGGGAACGCTGGTGAAGTTGACCAATGGTGTGGATACCCGCCTTGGCGAGACGCGCCTCGGAAACCTTGCCGATCCCCCAGATGCGGCCAACCGGGAGCGGCGCCAGAAAAGCCACAATTTCAGCCTCGCCAACCGGCACCACCGTCAGACCGTCGGGCTTGTGCAGGTCGCTGGCCACCTTGGCAAGGTACTTGTTCGAAGCCACTCCAACCGACGCGGTAAGCCCGGTACGCACCTGTATCCGCTGCTTGAGGTCTCTCGCCAGGGCAATGGCGTCGGTCCAGATCCGCAGGGCGCCCCGGACATCGAGAAAGGCCTCATCGAGCGACAGCGGTTCAATCAGGGGGGTGAATTCCTCGAAGATTCCCATGATCTGCGCAGAGACCTCCTCGTAACGGGCCATTCGCGGCGGCACAAAGATGGCGTGGGGACAAAGCTTTCCGGCCGTCCGGGACGGCATGGCGGAATGGATGCCAAACCGGCGAGCCTCATAGGAACAGGTGGAGACCACGCCGCGCCGATCTGGCAGCGCCCCAACCACCAATGGCTTGCCGCGATATTCGGGATGATCGTGCGCTTCGATCGCCGCATAAAACGCGTCCATATCCACATGCAGGATCGTCCGTTCAGGCTTTGCGGCATTCATGCCTATCTCTTAACCCATCCGCCTCGTTCCATCAATCTCCCTGACCTCGCTCCCTGACCGGTCCCTTCCGTTTTCCCTTTACTCACGGGTGATCACGCGCCACCATACCGCTATTACTAGTGGAGGCAATCGACATGAGAGACAGCAAAACGAAACGGATTCTCATCACCGGCGGCGCGGGATTCCTGGGGTCTCATCTCAGCGAACGGCTTCTCGACCTGGGTCATGAAGTCATTTGCGCGGACAACTTCTTCACGGGATCCAAGGCGAATATCCGCCACCTTGTCGCCAATCCCTACTTTGAGCTGATGCGCCATGACGTGACATTCCCGCTCTACGTGGAGGTGGATGAAATCTACAATCTGGCCTGCCCCGCCTCCCCCATCCACTACCAGTATGACCCTGTCCAGACCACTAAAACCAGTGTTCACGGCGCCATTAACATGCTGGGGCTGGCCAAACGCGTCCGGGCCAGGATTCTGCAAGCCTCCACCAGCGAGGTCTACGGCGACCCTCAGGTTCACCCGCAAAAAGAGGACTATTGGGGGCACGTGAACCCCATCGGACTGCGCTCCTGCTACGACGAAGGCAAGCGTTGTGCCGAGACATTGTTCTTCGACTACTACCGGCAGAACAAGGTGCAGATCAAGGTTGCCAGGATCTTCAATACCTACGGTCCCCGTATGCACCCCCATGATGGACGGGTGGTTTCCAACTTCATTGTGCAGGCGCTCAAGAATCAGCCCATTACCGTCTACGGGGATGGACGCCAGACCCGGTCCTTCTGCTATGTGAGTGACCTGATCGAAGGGCTGATCCGCTTGATGAATACCCCTGACGATTTCACGGGCCCCGTAAATATCGGCAACCCAGGCGAGTTCACCATGATTGAACTGGCGGAATTGGTGATCCGGTTGTGCGGATCGAAATCCAAGCTCGTCTTCAATCCCCTGCCCCCCGACGACCCCAAGCAACGCAAACCGGACATCGAACAGGCGCGCAAGGTGCTCGACTGGCAACCGACCGTCAATCTGGAGGACGGGATCAGCAAGACCATCGACTATTTCCGGACGGTGGTTACGGTCTAGCGCGGGGTTACCGTGCCAGGCGGCGGTATCGCACGCCCGCTTCATGCAGTAAGGCGCGCGTCTGTTCGCTGAACTCGTATTCGTTCTCGAACACCACTTCCTGCACCCCCGCGTTGATGATCATCTTCGCGCAGGTCAGGCAGGGACTGAGCGTGGAGTAAAGACACGAGCCCCTCAGGGCAATGCCGTGATAGGCCGCTTGCGTGATGGAATTCTCTTCCGCATGGGAACAGATGCACTCACTCAGGCCCACTCCCGACGGCGCATCCCCTGCGCAACGCGGGCAGCCCCCCTCACAGCAGTTCTTAACACCGCGTGGCGTGCCGTTGTAGCCGGTAGAGATGATTCGGTGATCCTTGACGATCACGGCGGCCACCTGACGCCGACGGCAGTTCCCGCGTTTGGCGACCACAAGGGCGATATCCATAAAATAACTATCCCAGTCCGGCCTGACAGGTATTTCCGTATTCATGGTTCCCAGCATGCCCGTATCCCGCCGTCCCGGTCAATTCGATTTCTGCCTGTATCGCCGGGCCGTCTCTGCTAAAGTGGCTGGCACAAGGGAGTTCCGCCATGAGTATGCAGAACATCGAGATCGCCGTCATGCTCACCCAACTCGCCGATCTCCTGGAAATTGAAGGCGAGAATCCGTTCCGCGTCCGGGCCTATCGTAACGCCGCCCGTCTCGTTGAAACCCTGCCCCGCAGCGTGGCAGCGATGATTGAGGCCGGCGAAGACCTTTCCGAACTGCCCGGCATCGGTGAAGCCCTGGCCGAAAGATTGAAGGAGATGGTCAGCACCGGGCACCTGACCGCGCTCGAGAAGGAGGAGCACCACGTCCCGGCCACCCTGAGCGATCTCCTGAAAGTCCCGGGCCTGGGCCCCAAACGGGTGCATGTCATCTACGAGCAGCTCAACATCCGCACAGTGGCCGATCTTGCCAGGGCCGTCGAGGCCGGCCGACTCCGCGAACTGCCCGGGTTCGGCGATAAAACCGAGACACTCATCCGCCAGTTCCTGCAGAATCGAACCCCCGGGCCGCAGCGGGTCCTGCGTGCCACGGCGGAACAGTTGATGGAGCCGATCCTCAAGCGACTGGGCGGCGCGCCCGGAGTCCGGCAGGTCACAGCCGCCGGCAGCTTCCGTCGTCAAGCGGAGACACTAGGCGATGTCGACATCCTGGTGGCGTGTGCCGGCAGCGACGAAGTCACCCGGCTCTTTGTCGAGAGCGAGGACGTGGCCGAGGTCCGCGCCCGGGGAAAGACCAAGTCGTCCGTGGTGCTGCGTTCCGGCCTTCAGATCGACCTGCGGATCGTCCCCGAAACCAGCTACGGCGCAGCCCTGCATTATTTCACCGGGTCCAAGGCGCACAACATTGCCATCCGCACCCGCGGCCAGCAGGCAGGCCTGAAGATCAACGAATACGGCGTCTTCAAAGGCGACAAACAGGTGGGCGGACGCGACGAAATGGACATCTTCAACGCCGTCGGCCTGCCCTTCATTGAGCCGGAACTCCGTGAGAACCACGGCGAGATCGAGGCGGGTGAAAAGGGGCGGCTGCCCCGTTTGGTGACCTTGGCGGACCTGCGCGGTGACTTTCAAAGCCATACGACAGCCACGGATGGCCGGAACGATCTTCCGGCCATGGCCAGGGCCGCCCAGGCCAAAGGCTACGAATACCTGACCGTTACGGATCACTCCAAACGGATGACCATGGTCCATGGACTGAATGCCACACGGCTTGCCCGACAGATAGCCGATATCGACAAACTCAATGCCGCCTTCAGCGGATTCCGGCTGCTCAAGTCCATCGAAGTCGACATCCTTGACGACGGTTCACTGGACCTCTCGGATGACATCCTGCGCCGACTCGATCTCGTGGTGGCCGCCGTCCATTCCCGACTGACACTCTCCCGGGACAAACAGACGGAGCGATTGATCCGAGCCATGGACAATCCGTATGTCTCGCTGTTAGCTCATCCGACCGGCAGACTCATCAATGAGCGCCCCCCTATGGAACTCGACCTGGAGCGCCTCCTCAAGGCTGCGGCCGAGCGCGGGTGCGCCGTCGAGTTGAATGCCCAACCCACCCGCCTTGATCTCGACGATGTGGCCTGTCGGATGGCGCATGACATGGGCGTGAAGGTGGCCCTCTCATCCGATGCGCACAGCACCGTTGAACTGGAGGTCATGCGGCACGGCATCGCGCAAGCGCGCCGGGGCTGGCTCACCGCGGACGACGTGCTCAACACGCGCTCATGGAAAGACCTGCAGCCCCTCCTGAAACGAGCCTGACCCGTAGTTCTTCTTGACGCCATGAGGTGTCGCCTGTACCGTTTGCCGCCACTACGAAACGATCTTTACGGGGCGTAGCGCAGTCCGGTAGCGCGCCAGCTTTGGGAGCTGAAAGTCGTGGGTTCAAATCCCACCGCCCCGACCACTCGAGTACCACCCCTCGATCGGGGTTGGTCTATCTGGAATCCAAAGCGGTGGTGAGGAGAAGACAGCCTGCCTTCCCTGCTTCAG
>CAYOIT010000056.1:0-26123 GCA_964404035.1 uncultured Verrucomicrobiota bacterium
GCGATGGAGCGGCAGAGCTTGTGATACCCGAACATCGCACAGGGCGCACAGGCCAGTTCGCGGCGCACCACTGCGTGGCCGGACCCGCGTGCACCCCATTTCCGGCTGTCGCTGGGCCCGAACAGCACCACGGTCGGCGTGCCTACCGCCACCGCAAGATGGGCCAGGCCCGAATCGCCGCCCACAAAGAGCGCGGCCTGCCCCAACGCCGCCACCAGTTCCTCCAGTGTCGTGCGCCCCGCAAGACTGGAAAGCCGGGGCGCCGACGGAGCGGCCCCCTCCATGACAGCACTGGGAGGGCGCGCATGTTGCGCGCCGCGGACGGCGACACGCCGTCCCTCCCCGGAAGATGCGACGCGCGTGCGTCGCGCAGCCGGGCAGAACAATCTCGCTTGCCGTCGATTACTTGCTGTCCGGTGGCTCGTAGTCGCCCTGTCGCTTGGCCTCATCGTCATCCTGGCTGGCTGTCAGTCGCCATCAGCCCGTGGCCAGACCGCGGCGCCCAAGGCGCGGAAGATGGTTTCAGTCTGGTACGAGTATAGGCAAGGGGGTTCGGTCGCCGAACTGAAGCCGATGGCCGACATCCTGGCATCTATCTCCGTCTATGGTGACGTGCCGCCGGCGGCCTTCGTTGACCAGTGCCATGCCGCTGGAATTAAGGTCTATCGGCTCATGCCGGGGGCGGGGGGGTGTTTCGATACGCCGGCGCACCGCGATGCGTCGGTGGCAGAGTACGTGCGCTTGTGCCGCGAAGTGGGGTTTGACGGCATTGAGCTGGACTTCCAAGCACTCGGTAGCGAGTGGCGCGAGCGGTTCAATGGCTTTCTTGCGGCCGCGTCGCAAGCGCTTCACCGGGAGGGGTGGGCCTTTGCCACCACGGTCTTTGTGCCGCCGCAGACTACCCGTACGTCCGAATTGTTCTACGATCCCGCAGCCCTGGGCCGTCACTGCGACGAGATCCGGGTCATGTGCTACGACCTCCACATCTCGCTTGGCCTGCACGGCGAATGGGCGGGGATCGCTTCACACGTGGGATTCGGCCCGGCCAGCACGGCGCCGTGGGGTCGCGAAGCCATGGCCCACTGGCTGGGGCGTGTGCCGCGGAAGCAACTGCGCATGGCCTTGCCAGCCTATGGAAACGACTACGAAGCCATGCCCGGCGGGAAAGGCACGCAGATTTACGCCCCGCTGCCACCCATGCCGGCTGGGACCAGCAACGAGTGTCTGTGGCTCGACTATGAACAGGTCCATGTCTACCGTTACCTCGATGAACGGCAACAGCCGCATCTCTTCTATGCTTCGGATGCGCGCAGTACCGAGGCCCACCTCAGAACCGTCGATGACCTGGACATTCCGGGCGTCGTGTTCTGGAATTTCCACGCGGTGCCGCCCGAAACATGGGCTGCGGTCCGCATTTGGCTCGCTCAACGGAAGGAATGAAAGAGGGCACCATGGCAGAGAAATTGATCATCGCCGCACCAGGAAAGATCGCCTATCGCCACGTCGACATTCCGGAACCGGGGCCCGGACAGGTCCGGCTCCGCACCCTTCTTTCAGGTATCAGCCATGGCACGGAGATGACCTCGTACCTCGGTCGGAGCCCATTCATCGCCTCCACCATCACTCCCGAGCGCATCTTTGTGCCAAAACCTGAGGGGGCGTCATCGTTCTATCCCTTCGAATGGGCCGGGTACGATCTCTATGCCGAGGTCACGGCAGCGGGGCGGGAGGTGAAGACATTCCGGGTTGGCGACAAGGTCTACGTACCACGTCCCCACCAGACCGAGTATGTGATCGACGAAACCGACAGCGAGGTTCTTAAACTCAAGTCCGACACGCCGGGAGAAGATGCTGTGATGATCATGCTCGCCACAGTGGCGTTGACAGGCATCCATGATGCGGAGATCAAACTAGGCGACGTCGTGGTGGTCTTCGGCGGCGGCGTTGTCGGTCAGTTGACGGCGCAGATGGCGTTCCTAAGTGGGGCCTCCCGGGTCTTCCTTGTGGAGCCGAACCCCGAGCGCAGGAAGATGGCGCAGGCGCTCTGTCCCGTCGAGGCGCTCGACGGCGTCTCGGAGATTCCGGCCGTGGCGGTTCAGAGGCTTCTGGGTGGCCGCTATCCCGATGCCGTGCTCGAGTGTTCGGGGAATATCAAGGGTCTCAAGGCGGCGGTTCAGGCGGCGGGCGTTGCCGGAGCGGTTACAGCCGTTGGTTTCTACGCCGGCGGATCCCCGGACTTCTCGTTCGGGGAGGAATTCCTGCATAATCGGGTGACGATCCGGGCCTCGATGGGCGCCTGGGGCTGTCCGTCGCGATGGCCGGACCGCTGGAACCGCCGGCGCACCCTGGAAACCTGCCGGGATTTCATCGAGAGCCGGAAGCTTCGGTTCGACGGTTTCATCTCGCTGCGCGTACCGTTCCGTGAAGCCCAGTGCGCCTACGAGACCATCAGGGAGAACCCCGGTCACATGAGAGTGGTGCTGACGTATGGCGCGACCTGATTGCGCCGCAGGCCGAATGGAGCCAAGGCAATCGCGCTTCAGGCTTCGCTCGGCATTCCGGTGGAGGATGTTGTGGCGGTCCTCGTCGGAGATGTCGGCGCTTTCAGTTACCTGCCGTCACCGGTAAGAAGCCTGATCATGATCAAGTGAGGAACGTCATGAAGAACACGATAGACCTTGAAAACGTCAGTATTGAACTCAAGCTTGCAGGCAGGACATTTCTGGGGCTGGGACAGATCCGGGTGGGCGGTACCGTGATCCGGTCGGGCGAACTGCCGATCCGGCCGTTTACGGCCACGCACGCGGGGATCGAGTATGACCAGTACGAGATCGAGGATGTTCGGGTCACTGGCCGGCGCCTGGTCATTCGTACACGAGCCATCGGCAGGGCGGCCGACATTCATGCCGTGCTGGATCATTCGCTGGATCCCGTCTGGAGCACGCGGCGCTGGGATCATGGGACGCTCAGCGTAGACCGGATGGAGTGGGTGCTCGAAGCCGAGACGCGGGCGATCGGAGGTATGACGTTCGAGGGCTTCTCATATCACTTCCGGTTTCGCTCGGCGAAGAACCCCATCTACTACATCATGGACAGGGCCACATGGGAACTGGGTGGGCACGCCGATGGCGTCACGCTTCTGCGGCAGCAGATGGGGGCGGATCCCAAGGTGACCATCAGGGCCAGGACGCGTTACTCGACCTCGGCCTGCATTCCGTTTCCGCTAAACCCGATTATGACGCACGACGTGCCGCGTTGGGCGTCGGAGCAAGGATTCGACTATCAGTACCGAGACGGCGAGGCCCTGATTGGGTTATTCGACCGGTGCGGCCTTATTCGGACTATCGTATGCCGGGATCCGGGCGATGGGTCGATCCGGCATTTCGACAAGCACATTGTTGATGCGGCGAAGGACGTTAGCACGGTGCGGAAGTTCGTGGGTGTGGCGAGGAACGTGGGCGACGATACCGACCACATCAACGCCTGGACCCGGGTGTTCGATGCGGATCAGGACAACGTGCTGGGCGAGTTCGGCATGAAACGGACGAGCGCCCGCACGACGCTCAGCGCGAACTACTGGCACAGTTTTGATGCCGACACGTACCGCAAGGACCTTCTGCCGGCGGCGGCCGCGCTGGGGTTTCAACAGGTGTTCATCGACCCTTTCTGGGAAAACGACATGACGCGGACCCGCGAGGGAAAGCTTCCAACCTGGACTCACGGCAACATGTGCTGCCCTCACGAGTATGAGGTGGCGAAGGTGCTGGGCGGGGTGTCGGCGTATCGGAAGCTGGCGGCGGACGCGGCGAAAGACGGAGTCTCGTTGATCAGTTGGGTCGGGTCACATCAGAGCATGCTGTCGCCTTACTTGAACGCGCATGGGAACGAAGTCATCAAGGGCATGGATGGGCGGCACTGGTACGGCTCCGGCTACGACACCATCTACGGTATGGATCTGACGACCGGGTTCGGCTCGATGTTTCAGGACGCGATTATCAGAGCGGTTAAGGCGACCGGTGTGTCGGGATTTCTTTACGATTCCTTCTACAACTTTGGGTGGATGCCGGTGAACTACTACAGCCCGGACCCCAGGGATCCAGGTAATCCGCATAAAGGGTCACTCAGTCCGCATACGCAGTGGCGACGGCTGTGCGAGATCATGGCAGCTTGGCAGAAGGCGGGTCTCCACATGCTGATCGAGTCACTGGGGCCGTGGGGGCAGGCCCAGCACGGTGTTCAGGGGCGCTACGATGCGCCCGGGTCGGAACCGCTGGCCTACCAATGTTCCGTCGGAATCGGTTACTCGGTGATTCCCTCATCCGATACCGGCAGGACCAAGACATCGGCCCGAGGCCCGGAACTTTACTACTACCTCTTGTCCAACAAGGCCCCGACGACACTTGGCTTGTGGATGAACGGTCCCGATGGCAAGGGCGGTCGAATCGACCACCTGGCCAGTCCGATCGTGCGGCAGGCAAACCTCGACTACCGCGCCGTTTTGTCGCTGATGCACACTCGCACAGTGCTTCAGGACGGCGCGGGCATCCTGTGGGCAGGCCGAACGGGTCGTCGTCAGGTCCTGTTCAACTACAAGAAGCGGGTATTGGAAGCGAAGCGTGGCACGCCCGTGGTGGACCAGACCACGGGACATCGTGGCGTAGCAGGTTCTTCGGGATTCGCGGTGGAGGCGTTTCATACTTACGTTATTGGCTAACTCTACAAGAAGGAGTTCGGCAGCAAGGCGCTGGTTGTCGGATTCGACTGGGACGGGGTCTTTTGGATGCCGACGGGTGAGAACCTGATGGGTTTCGTTGAACGACTCTTCGATGCCCCGGGAGAATTGCATATCGAGGCGCGGAAGAAGTGCGAGGCCGCCAAGCGACGGTTGACGTTGTATGCGGACAACGGCATTGACTTCTTCGTATTGGGCTACGATTTCGGCTTCAATAACGCACCATTCGTTTCTCCGGATCAGTTTCGAGAATTCATTGCCCCCTACCTGGCAGAGGTCGTACAACAGGCGCATGCACTGGGCAAGAAAGCCATTCTCCATTCTGATGGTTGCCTGACCCAGATCCTGGATCAACTCCACGCCACCGGATTGGACGGTTACCAGTCGGTGGATCCACAGGGGCACATGGACATCCAGGAGGTGCGGAGGCGCTATCCCGACTGGATTCTAATGGGCAACGTGGCCTGCAATATGTTGCAGGACACGGACGAGGCCAAGATTAGGGATTCTGTTCAGTACTGTATGACTTACGGCGGAATCGGAAAACGGTACATCTTCTCCACCTCCAACTGCATCTTCAAAGGAATGCCGCCGGAGAGCTATCGAATCATGCTGGATGAATACCGGAAGCTATGCAACAGCATGGTCAGAGCAACCCAAGACAGCCAGTGCGGACGGTGACGATCGCGGTCAGCGGCGCCAATTCCGCGGGTGTGACGAAGATGCGCTCTTACTGATACGTTTCCCCCGCCTTACCGTCCTGCGCTCAGGGGTATGGTCAAGTAACTCATCAACACCCTGGACTCGGAGGATTCCGGTCGGCGGCAAGCGGGCAGCGGGAATGGCACGGCCCTCACGGACTCGCCTCGTGTGCCCCACGATTGGCGACCGGCGGTTGCTGAGGACTGGGGGGCAGGGACCGGCGGCCGAAGGGCGCGCGGGGCATTGCATGCGGGCGTGTGGGCTTCGTTACGGCGGCCCAGGCGATGTATACGTGGTTCCCGTGTAACGTGGTTGTAACGTGTCCACGCGATTTCGGCCTCTTTCCATGCTTCTTGAGCTTCTCGCGAAAGCTCCGTAACCCGCCACCAGTGAGCAGGTTACCGCGATCTATCGTTGCAGTGAGAAAACGGCAAAACGGTGGGCAAAGCCGCTGTGAAGAGGAGTGCGTCAGCCTACGCCTGTATCCGTCCCGCGTAACTACCCTTGGGCCACCCACCCGGATTCCCTGATTCACCTGCTTGAAATTCCATAGTGCACCTCCAATAGATGCTCAGGAATCAACTGGAGGCAGGCTGCCGACCAGGGCGATGGCTCACGGGGAGTCAGCCGGGAATCACATCCAACGGCCCGCTCAATTCCCATGCGTTGGTTGAACCAGGCGGCGTATGGCGTACATCGGAATGGTCCGCACGCGGTCGTACTCCGTGAAGTTTTCCAGCGACACCCGGGTGCCTTTCTTCAACTTCCGCTCGTCCATGAACAAATACATGCTCTGCATTTGCCCCTTCGTGCCGGCCTTGACTTCAACGGGGACGATGTTCGATGCGAAGCCCTACCTATGGGACTACAGTGAGGTAGATCCTCAAATGTCTTCGCTGGATCTCTCATTGACTACCTGAGTAGTCACCATAATTCACCCCAAAAAGGCAACAGAACCACGGGGACGTCAAGGCAATGAAGGGCCACAACAGAAGAAAAGTCAAGGCAATCTGCGAATGCCTAACCCAGACTGAAGAGGCTACAGGCGTGCAGGCGCGCGTCGAAGGCGGAGGGTGGAAAATGGAACGAACGCTCAACGTTCAACTTGGGATGGCTGAACCGAACGGCACCGGGAAGAAAAAAAGTAACAACTCGGGAGTCAGGAGCCAGAATTCAGAATCCAGAATGAAATATGCAACTGTCAAACACTGTGGAGCGCCATGTCCAAGTGTTCGCCGGGCATCTCAGGGCCGGGGACGTCGCACGGCTCCTTGTGGGGATTCGATTGTCGGCGGGCATGCCGTAGCGGTGCATGAGTTGCTCAAGGACAGGTTCTGCGTGGATTGTATGGCAACATCGAAGCATGTCACGGACGTCGAATACATGGGCGATCTGGAGTTTATGCTCCAGCGGAAAACGTCACAGCGGAGGGCGTGACCGGAATTCAGTGACGGTGCCGCGGCATTGTGGCAGAACGTAGGGGATAGGAAGACGTGGAGACGGGAATCCATACGGCCGCCGATGGGCGTCGCCGTGCTGACGAAAGGATGATAAGATGAAGTTCAAGACGTTGGGACAACTGGCATTGGTTCTGGCGACGGCATGGACTGTCTCCGCCACCGAAACGGAGAACTTCGGACTCCAGGTTCTCCCTGCACCCCCTTCGACGGGCTCAGGGCAGGCTGGGAAGGTGACTGTCGACGGTGCCTTTGCCGACTGGGATTTGTCGGGCAGCGTGTTTGCCTGCGGCGATGTGGAGAATTATCGCAACAAGTTCGGCGTCTGGTTCTCGGCCATGCATGACGACCAGAATCTGTACCTGCTGGCGCGGTGGAACGACGACACCCCCATGAATAACCTGGGCTCCACGGCCGGCAACTTTGCCTGGGACGGTGATAGTATCCAGGTACGGGTAGTCTCGGATTACGGCGCCACCAACGAGACGATCAGTGTGTTCAACTGCTGGCAGGGGGTGGATGGTCGCGATGTGGTGGAGCGCGATTCCAGGGGCCGGACGAAGAACTCCCCGAAAGGCGATGATGTCAAGCCCAGTGGCGCCCAGCAGGCCTTTCAGGTCTACTCCAACCGCCAGGGCTACGTGCAGGAGATCGCCATTCCCTGGGCCCTGATCACCGCCGACGGCAAGCCGCGCAAGGCCGGCGAGAAGCTGGTGATCACCATCGAACCGAATTTCACGGCCGGCCCGACGAACGGGCGCATGTCGATCAAGGATATTTTCCGGGTGGGGGTGACGCTCGACCGGGTCTTCACGTTCCAGAACAAACGGATCTGGGGCATTGCCACGCTGGAGTCGGCGGGGAATGTGCCGGCTCGTCCGGTGCGGCTGTCGGATGGACGCGAGTTTCCCGTGACGCTTACGGGGCTCTCGCGTGGCACGGGCGTCCCGCCCGTAGCCTCTCCATCGGCCCACCCGCCGCCGGGCGACGGGCAAGATGCCCGTGCCACGATTCACGAACCAGGCGTGCCGGTGGTTGATTGGTCCGCGCTGGAGGCGGTTCGCGAGAGCGCCGGGTTCAAACCCATCGAGTTCAAGATGCCCGAAGACGGTTTCGTGTCCATGCAGATCGTGGATGGAAAGGGCCGTATTGTGCGCAATATTCTGGCCGCGGAGCCCTTTAAGCAGGGAAGGCAGCAGATTCTCTGGGACGGCCTGACGACGGGCAGCTTCCGCAAGCCAGGCGACCCGGCGCCGGAGGGGGCGTATATCTGGCGGGCGATCTGGCACAAAGGCATTGGCATCCAGTTGCGCGGCTGGGCCTGCAATGGCGGCCAGGCTCCCTGGGACGGTCCGAATCGGGGCGACAACTGGGGCGGGGACATGGGGCCCCCGTGTGCCGTGGTGACGGACGGTGCGTTGATGTACCTGGGATGGGGTGGGTCGGAAGCCGGCAAGGCGCTGGTGGTGACCGACTTGGACGACATCGTTCAGTGGCGGCATAAACGCGGTGGATTCGGTGGCGCCCAGTATGTGGCGGTCGACGCCGGCATCGCCTACGTCATGGATACCCAGGACCATTCCATCTACTGCCTGAAGACGGCCACCGGAACGTATGTGCCGTGGGCCGACAGCCAGAGCGCGAGCGTGCCGGTGACCAACCTGTGGCCAGCCGGCAGCGGCGCGCCCGCCGCGCCGGCGGGGATGGCCGTGCTTCACGGCAAACTGTACCTGTCCGCGAATCTGTCGACAAATGGCTTCGTGGCGGTTGTCGATGTCAAGACCGGCAAGCCGGTCAAGGTCATCCCTGTTCCCTCGCCGACCACCGTCAAGGCGGTCAGCGACGAGTTGGTCTACGTGGTGTCCGAGGGCAGCCGCGTGCTGGCGGTGAATCCCGCGACGGGTGTGACGCGCACGGTGATCGAAGGGGTGGGCAACGCGACCGGGCTGGATGTGGATGCCGCCGGCCAGTTCTATGTCGGCACCGGTGAGCCGGACCATCAGGTCAAGGTCTTCGGCGCCGACGGGAACTTCATCCGCGCCATCGGGCAGAAGGGGGGGCGCCCGGTTCTGGGATCCTGGCAGGCCGCGGGAATGCGGAGCATCGCCGGGATCGCGCTCGATGACAAGGGGCAGCTTTGGGTGACCGAATCCACGCTCTTTCCGCGGCGCATCTCCGTGTGGAACGCCCAGACCGGTGCCTTCGTCCGCGAGATGTTCGGCCCCACGCACTACGGCGCTTCGGGAGGCTCGATCCATCCCAAGGATCCGAACGTGATGGTAGGCGAGGGCTGCGAATGGCGGCTCGATCCGAAGACTGGGCATGCGGACTGCGTCGGCGTGTTCGATGTCAACGGGGGCGGGTTCCTGGGCGGGCACAGCTTCACCCTCTTCTGCCATGCCGCGAACAAGCGCGACTACCTCGTCGCGGCGAATGCCGGGATCGGGGCGGATGCGAGCAACCTGGCCATCTACGAGCGTCTGGCGCCGGGACGGTACGCGTTGCGTTCGACGATCACGACGGAGTACAAGGCCAACCGAACCACCTTCTGGGCCGATCGCGACGGTGATGGGCAGATTCAGACGAATGAGATCACCGGGGTCCATCCGCAACGGCTCACGCTGGGCGGCTACTACCACTGGTCCATCCACATGAACACCGATATGACGCTTTTCGGCGGCGGCGGTAGTCTGACCGTCAGCGGCTTCACGAAATGCGGTGCCCCGATCCACGATCCGGCGACCTTCCGGTCGGTGACGAACCTTCCGGCCGGCGTGCCGTCGCTGGACAACAAGTTGCTGCTTACCACGGCCTATCAGTGCTACGACGCGGCCAGCGGCAAGCTGCTCTGGAGTCTCGCTGACCAGTGGCACGGGGTGCACGGGTCGCACAATGCGCCGCCTCCGCAACAGGGGCTGCTGCGCGGCACCTTCGGTTCCGTGGGGTGCGCGAAGGTCCCCGTGGCGGGCTACGTGTGGGCGCTCAACAGCAACGTCGGCGAATGGCACCTGCTGACCCAGGACGGCTACTACCTGTCGCGCCTGTTCGAACCGGATCCGCTCAAGCTGGAGTTCCCCAAAGCCGAACCCGGGGCGGTTCTGGATCATGTGCCCTGCGGCATGGGCGGTGAGGATTTCGGCGGGTCGATGGTGCAGGCGGCAGATGGAAGAATCTACATCGAGGCCGGCAAGACGGCGCTGTGGAATGCGGAGCTGACCGGCCTGGACAAGATCCGGAAACTGAAGGGCGGGAAGCTGGCGATGACGGCGGGCGACGTGCGGACCGCCCTGACGTTCCATGAGCAGCAACTGCAGGCGAGTGTCGGCGTGCGCCGCAGCGGCATCAAGCGTCTCACTCCGACCTTCTCCGGCAACGTGAACGCCGATTTCAAGGGCGCGGAGATCGTTACCTTCCAGAAGATGGCTGATGCCGCCGTGCGGGTGGCGACGGCCTGGGACGACCAGGCCCTGTACGTGGCCTGGGAAGTGCAGGACAATACGCCCTGGCTCAACGGCGCGAGCGACCCGGCCATGATCTATCTGTCCGGCGATACGGTGGACCTGCAGCTCGGCACCGCGGCGAATGCGCCCAAGGATCGCAAGGAGGCGGTGGCGGGCGACCTGCGCCTGGCCATCGGGAATGTCCAGAGCGGCACAGGCATGCCGATGGCGGTGCTCTATCGCAAGGTGGTGGCCGAGGGTGGGGCCCGGAAGCCGAAGGCCTTCTCCTCAGGTGTCGCCAAGGATTACCGGATGGACTTTGTCGATGTCGTGGCGGACGCGACGATCAAGGTTACCGTGAATCCCGGCAAGGGCTATGTGGTGGAAGCGGCCATTCCCTTGAAGGCGCTGGGTGTGGTTCCGGTCGATGGCCTGAAACTGCGCGGCGACTTCGGTGTCACCCACAGCGATCCCGCCGGGCAAAGGACCCGTCTGCGCACCTACTGGTCCAACCAGCACACCGGCATTGTGGATGACGCGGTGTATGAGCTGATGATGGAGCCGCAGTTCTGGGGCGATCTGCAGTTCCGGCAGTAGGCGGGTCTTTCTTCTTCGTGGTACACGGCGCCAAAGGATTGGCGCCCTCCAAAATGCGAAGACAATAGCCCGTCCATTCCCTGGAGGGCGCCAATCCCTTGGCGCCGCGTCCATTTCCCGGCCAACAGAAATGAGTTGCCGAAGTACAGACGTTGGCGGGGGAAGACAGATTGCGCGCTGTCCTCGTTCCTGCTACTCTGTTGAGAGGATTAAGGAGCAACGACATGCACACGATAACTCACGTTGAGGCGCTGGAAGACTATCGTATCAGCCTATCGTTCGACGACGGCACGGCAGGTGAGGTCGATCTCTCGGATCTGGCGGGACGTGGCGTATTCGTGGGTTGGACGGATTACGCCGACTTCCGGAAGGTAACGGTGGGAGAAACGGGCGAACTGGTCTGGCCGAGCGGGGTCGATCTTTGTCCTGATGCCCTCTATCTCAGAGTCACCGGCAAGAAGCCGGAAGAGGAGTTTCCAGTTCTGCGACACGAGTTGGCCTATGCCTGAGATTTCCAGGTTCTTTGGGATTGTGATCAAGATGTACTGGGATGATCACAATCCCCCGCACTTCCATGCTTTCTACGCCGGTGAACAGGCATTGATAGACATCGCCACTCTCTCGGTCTTCGGCGGACGCCTTTCTCCGAGAGCCCTCGGCCTCGTCATCGAGTGGGCAACTCTTCACTCGGAGGAACTTCTCGCCGATTGGTCCCGGGCACAGGGGCAGGAGGCCCTCGAGAGAATCGAACCACTTCGGTAGAAGACTGCCGCCAACCAACAAATGCTCGGTACTGCTCGCAAGCTCTCAGCCCGAGATTTGTGACGTTGCGATCGAGGCAATTATGAAAAGAATGACATTGGGGTTGCTGGTGGTTCTTCTCTGCGCGGGGTGTGGCCAGCGGCAATCGGCCAGATCCAACTCGATTGTCCTGATAGCTCCCTATCGTTACGCGAATACCTGGGTGTTTGATGACGATCGCAGGGGGCTGGTTCGGGAAGCCTTTGTTGCCGGAACACCGGAACTGATCGATAAGATGGTCGTCAACATTCCGAATGCGGACCAAGGGTTCCGCCTCTATTTCTCAGCCACCCCTTTTCCAGGGCCCACCCACAAACTCACGTGGCGACGCGGCGATGACAGTGGCAACTGGTACTATTCAGAGGAGTTCAAGGCGGAGTGCTGGCTTTGTCCGGGCCTGTTCAAGTTCTACCGGAGTGCTCCGAAAGAACTCCATGTGAAGGCGGAGCCAAAATAGGAATCCCACCACGGTCCCCCGCGATGTCACGACACGCGCCGCGCGGGAAGACCCACGGTCGACGTATGAATGAAATGAACGGAGCCCAAGAGCAAAGGAGGAAACCGACTGCTCAACAGATCGCCGTTGGCGCGCTGCTCTTGCCTTGGGTGTTGTGGACCTCATGTCTGGTCACGGGTGTGTTTGCGTTTGGCCCACTCGGCTTCATGGCACTCATTCCGTGTGGTGTCCTCGTGTTTCTGTTCACGACCCGAAAGCGGCTCGGTATCCAAGTGTCGGAGAAGTATCCCGGCAGGTGGATTGCCGCCAGAATCACTGCGGGGCTATACGCCTTGCCGTTCATTCCCTTCGCCGTCTTTGTATTACTGAGGGGATTGGAAAGATGAAGACCGGAGTCGAACAGGTCGCGGCATCGTATTGCTCACCCTGGTGGGCTCGCAATTGGTGCGTGTGAGAGTTCTGCGGGAGAAAAGGATGAGGAAACAGATATTGATCCTGGCGCTGGCTGGCGTTCTTCCTTTGCTCGCTCTCGGCCGGGCGGTGCGAGTGTACGACATGAAAGACCTTGTCGGAGGATCGAAGCTCGTTTTCGTCGGCAAAGCGCTTTCGGTCGAGCCATCTGGGATCACCACGGCCATGAGTTACCCTACATGGAAAGGGGTAACATTCGAGTGGCTCAAGGTTGAAGTGGAAGTGCTGGAACCTATCAAAGGTGTTCGGAAAGGCGAACACGTGCGCACGTTGATGTTGAGCACCAAAGGCGATCGCCCCGTGATCAACGCTCCTGGCATGGTCGAACCGAAGACGGGTCGGGCCTATCTGCTATGTCTGCTCCCGACTACCATCTCTAACGTCTATGCATCGCTGACGGCGCCTTGGGATGACGATCAGGCGATCTTCCTGCTGGATCGCAAGTCTTGGGTGCACCACGGTGCCACCTACTACAAAGACGGAAAGGAAGTCGCTTTCCAGGAGCAGAACGAGAAGAACGCGGCGCTGTGGAACCTCGTTGATGATTCGGGCAAGATTAAGCCGCCATTCGTCGCGCGGATGCGACAGGACTACGCAGGTGAGATTGCCACAACTCCCGGCACGAATGCGGTCATTCCTCTTCAATGGGAAACGTGGAAGGCGGCCAGCGGTTGGCAATGGGATGTCCCAAAGGGATATGGCAATGTGACGAATTCCGCAGGCGAGGCAACGCGGCCCAACGGTCCGATCACATTCCCTTCCTTTCCTGACAAGTGAGAACCAGACAATGACGCCGTGTCCATAACCAAAGACTATAGCCCGTCCATTCCCTGGAGGGCGCCAATCCCTTGGCGCCGTGTCCATTTCCCGGCCAACAGAAATGAGCTGCCGAAGTGCAGACGTTGGCCTGGATCATTAATGATGAGGAAAACGGGAACTCGGACAATCTGGAACTCAGGAAATCAGGACAGGGAAACACGGATTCATGAGTTCCTGAGTTCCAGATTCAAATCTGGTCCAGCGGTGTGAGCATGGTGCGCGAAAGAGTGAAAGGCTCCGCTCGGAACCTGACTTTCGCCGTTCTGCTCCCGGAAAACACTTTGCTGTAGCCCCGGCGATATGGTCAATTACGGCCGGATAAAGAGACATGCTATGCCAACTGCAGCCGATAAGGTCGTTGACAAGGCGCTGGAGCTTCCCGCTGATGCGAGGATCAGCCTCGTTGATCGGATACTGGCGAGTCTGAACCTGCCCACCCGGCCGGATATTGACCGCCTTTGGGCGGAAGAGGCCGAGCGGCGCGTTGCTGAAATCGACCGGGGTGAAGTCGATCTTATCCCTGGCGAGGAGGTCTTCGACAGGATTCGACGGAAGCACGCTCAGTGAGATTCTACTTCCACCCTCGGGCGGACGGTGAATTCGATCAAGCCGTGCAGCACTACGAGGACCGCCAATCCCGTGGCGCCAAGTCCATAACCAAAGACCATAGCCCGTCCATTCCCCTGGAGGGCGCCAATCCCTTGGCGCCGCGTCCATATCCAAACCCCGTATAGCCGGCCCGGTTGCGCCCATCCCGATCCCGCCGCCCTCTCAAGGTCGGGGTCTATCCTGTTCTTGTCCCGCGGCGTCCACTCTCAGCGGACATTTTCCTTGTCTTCAGTGCAACGCTGGTCCATTTTCCCTTTGTCTACTGTTGAGCCAGACTTTCCCGCATGAAGGGACTCTGTTCCAACTGTCCATTGACCGGAACTTGGGGTCAGGCAGCGAGTTCCCGGCCAACAGAAACGAACTGCCCAAGTGCAGATGTTGGGGCACTAAGAGATGAACGGAAAGCCATACCTGGCAGCGAGCGTCCTGGTCGTGGCGGTGGCCTGTGCCTCCGACATGACTGATTCACTCGCGACATTTCGGGTACGTGCCGTCCGCAGCACGCTCGAAGAGACGGTTTTGCTCACGCGCGGCGAGACGAAGCCAAAGCTCACAACGGCCCTTTCCCGCGCTCCTATCCGCAGAATCTACATTCAGGAAGGCGAGAACGTGGATGGATTCCTTGTGGTCAGCGTGGACAAGATCCATGGGGAGGTGGTCCTGACCAAGGATGGGAAGACCACAGCCATCCGCTCCGTTGCGAGCGGCATCCAGACGAGTCATTGGGCGGAAGTGGTCTCGACACAGAGCAACGCCGTTTGGCGAGTCACCGTTGGTGACAGCCTTGGAAGAGAGTGGACCATTGCCGCAATTTCCGCATCGGGAGTGGTGACAGCATCCAATAGGGCTGGGCAGGCTGTCGCCATAGAGCAAGAAGACAAGAAGCCCCAACCACCTCCAGCAGGCGACGTCCTAAAGGCCGCGCCTGAGGAGTGACGTTGAGCTGCGAACAGACACTCGGATAACGGTGAAGGTAGAGGCGCGAGAGGTAGGTCCCTGCTCCGACAGGGACCCGTGTGTCGGAGGGTGCTGTTCGGAGCCCGAGACCCGCCCGGAGGTCCCGATCGGAGTCGGGACCTACTGAACGGCGGCGCCTGTCGTTGCAGACTCAGGAAAGGGAGTTCGGCTTCGTGAGTTCCTGAGTTCACAATCCAATTCATGTTCGGATGGGTGAGCGGGGTGCGGGAGAAGAATGGGATTCATCGCCAACAACGGCAGGAAGGAAAGATGACGTGAACCCGAATCACAACGTGCTCCAGAGAGTGTTTCGACGCTCGCGGGTTTTCCTGCCGGTCATCCATCCGGTTTCCAGAACAACCGCCTTGGAGAGCATCCAGACAGCGGTTGAGTCCGGAGCAGATGGAATTTTCCTGATCAACCAGGGAATGACCTCCACCCAAGTGCTTGAATTCGTTCCTGAAGTGCATCGGCTGTATCAGAATCTATGGATGGGCGTGAATCTTCTCGGATCAGAACCCGAGGATGTCATCGGCCTCATTGCCGATCTCCCGGTCGGCGGTATTTGGTCCGACAGTGCCGATATTGACGAGCAGTCGGATGTGCAACCGGCCGGAGCACGATTTGAGCGAGCCCGGCGGAAGACAGGTTGGCCGGGGCTCTACTTCGGAGGCGTCGCCTTCAAGTACCAGCGCGAAGTTCCCGCTGCGCGGCTGCCCGCTGCGGCCGAACATGCTATTCCATGGATGGACGTTATCACGTCGAGCGGCCCGGGGACGGGCTACGCCGCCTCTGTCGAGAAAGCGAAAGCTCTGCGTTCCGGAGCTGGCAGACATCCGTTAGCATTGGCCAGCGGCGTGAGCCCGGAAAATGTTGCAGGTTTCCTCCCCCACGTGGACGCCTATCTGGTTGCCTCGGAGATTGAGACTGCGAAGTACTCGGGCGTCTTGGTGGCGGAACGGACGAACCTGCTCGCCCGCAGAATCCATGAGTGGAATCAAGCCGGAGTTGAACCAACAGGAGCCTGCGACGCTTGACAACGCGCCTGATGAACGCTCACCATAAGGAAGCAAGATGAAGATACCCCCCTATTGGAGCAAGGCGAGGCATCCAAGTGACAGTCCGAAGGGACGCGCGGATGGCGTTGTTGCCTGTGGCTGGTCGTTCTCGTCACTGGACGATGCGAAAAAACAGGCAGCCTCCCGGGCAAAACGGGTCTTTGATTTGGTGACCAAGGGGCAGAAGCCTGACACCTACGACTATTCAGACCGGCCGGTCAAGGAGGAGATCATCGAGGACCTGTCGGACGGGAATGTGCAGATCGCGCTGCTCACCCGCAATCGCTACGGGGCGCTCGTTCTGAACAGTGCCAATGTCCTCTTCGCCGATGTCGATTTCCCGTCAGCCGCTCCCAAGGGGATTGTTGAGGGGTTGCTCTTCATGATGATGCCAAAGAAGCGTAAGGAGAAGCGCAAGGCAGTGGCCTTGCAGACGGCACAAGGGGTCGCGCAATGGGCCCACAGCCATCCCGCTCACAGTTTCCGCATGTATCGCACTCAACAGGGTTTGCGGCTTCTTTTCACCGACAAGCTCTATAATCCGGCTTCCGAGGAAACGCTAGCGATTCTTCGCGGGCTGAAATCTGATCCCATGTATGTCAAACTGACCCAGAAATACGAGTGTTTCCGTGCCCGGCTCACGGCCAAACCATGGCGATGCGGGTGCCCGCGGCCACCCAACTCGTATCCTTGGGAAAGCGCGGATGCCGAACGCACCTACCGCGAATGGGAAAAGCGTTACGCCGGTGCAGAAGCGAAGTTTCGGGCCTGTGAGTTCATCAAGGCGTTTGGAGTGAATGCCGACCTCGCGGCAGTGAAGGCCATAGTGTACGCCCACGACCGACTTTCAAGGATCGAATCGGCATCGCCGCTTGCGTAAGCCCATGCCTGGCCGGTGAGGTTGGGCCAGGATGAGTGATGGATCGGGAACCGGAAGACCCGGACCATCTGGACCTCAGGAAATCAGGAATGGACTGTTGGAGTCGTGAGTTCCTGAGTTCCGGATTCAGAGGTTGCCGCCGGGGTGAAGAGGCACTGTCGATGTTGACGCGTGTCCACGGGGGGGCGTAACATTTTATCTGACGGATGACGCTTGGCCGCCGGACCTCTTCCGCACAGAAAGGGTTGGCACATGAAAACAGCATCGAAGCAAAACGCGTCCCGTGTGGCGAAGAGTTACGGTGCAGCGGAGGTGCGCGAGGCCATCACCATTGGCAAACTGGTCAACTACTATCAGTCCAAGGTCGATGTCACCACCCGCGAAGTGGTTGGTGTGGAAACGCTGGCGCGCTGGTTTCATCCTCAAGATGGCATGGTATAGGGGTTGAAGACCAGGCTGATTGGGAATTCATACGAAAAACAGAGTGCAATATTGCCCAGGGCTTTCTGATCTCGAAGCCGATGCCGGGTCCCGACCTGCCCGGCTGGATTCGTTCCTGGCATTCAACTGAGAAAACACCCTGCCATCATTCCGCAGTTCCTGAGGCCCAGATTCAGAGGTTGCTGCCGGGGTGAGAGTGGCGCTGGGAAAGGCGGACTGGCTGCGCCGGCCTCACTTTGCGGCGGGCACCAGGTGAGCTGTGTGCGGCTTCGTAGATAATGGTTGATGGAACACATCCGAATGTGTGACCATTTGTGTGGAGGAAGTCGTATGGCAACCAATCTACAGCTCGATGATAAGTTGATTAAGCAGGCTGTTGCGCTTGGGGGGCACCCTACAAAGAGGGCGGCGGTGACCCAGGCGCTCTCCGACTACATCCGCAATCTGCAACAGGAGAAGATTCTGGACCTGTTCGGGAAGGTCGAGTTCACCTCGGGATACGACTACAAGCGGCAGCGGGCAAAAGCATGAGAGTGCTCGTGGACACCAGCGTCTGGTCGCTCGCGTTGCGTCGGGAAACTCACGTGCAGAATCCTGACGCGAAGGAGTTGAAGCGCCTGATTACCAGTCATTTGACTGAAATTATTGGCCCCATACGGCAGGAGTTGCTCTCCGGCATTCGGGATCAGTCACAGTTTGATCTGCTGGAATCCCGTTTGGCTTTTTTCCCAGATCTCCCTCTTCATGCCGAGGACTACGTTACGGCGGCCAAGATGTTCAACCTGTGTCGGGCAAAAGGCATCCAAGGTTCAAATACCGACTTCCTGATCTGCGCGGTTGCCGTGAGACATGGCTTTACCATCTTCACAACCGATGGCGACTTCCGCCTGTTCGCAAAGTGCCTGCCCATCGTCCTATATGAATCCAAGACACACGCCGAGCCACACCTTGTTCCGCATGGCCCGCAAGTTCGCCGCCCCAAAAGGTGAACGTTGTCATGGGCTGATTGATGGACCGGGAACCGGAAGGCCTGGATCATGTGGAACTCAGCCGGCCGCGCGGCTGCGCCGCGAACAAACCCTCGGGTAACTTGCATGCGCGGTTCCTCCACAAGTACTTGCGTACGAAAGCAATCTGGAACTCAGGAACTCACGAAGAGTCCTTTGCCCTCCCCTTCCTGACTTCCTGAGTTCCAGATTTGTCCCTGTCCCGACGGGTCAAGTTATAGGCAAGGAAGTCAGGAATGGACTATCGAATCCGTGAGTTCCTGAGTCCCAGATTCGGAGGTTGCTGCCGGTGTGATCCGACTCATGAAGAAGTCCCAGTACTATCCGACGGCAAAGTGAAAAAGGGTTTCCGCGCCATGCATAAGGCGTCGCTATCTGCCAGATAGGGACACGGCGCCGAACGAGTGATTGCGGGATGTCTGTATTTTGTGGTCAACGTTTGCCTCCCTATGCTGTATTTTCATCCGCCGGAAAGGATCACCACATGATTTCAAATCGTCGTTCATTGCTGCCGTCCCCGCGTCCGCCCGACCTCGTCGCCCATGTCGCCGGGGGGCGCAGTACCCCGTTGACCGGTACGCCGGAGGCCTGGAGCAGCCAGGACCTGAGCGTCCAGTGTGTGCCGACGAACGGTGCGTTGAGACTTTCCGTTACCGCCGCCGTCACCCCGATCGAACGGCTGGTGTTGCGCTGGCGGGAACCGTTTCCCGCGAACACCCGTTTTCTGGGGGATCACTGGGAACGCGGCTATGGAGACTTGGAGTGGCGGGCGCTGGTGCCGGAGCGCGTCATGCCGTGGTATTTTCTGGCAACCGGCGCCGGCGGAACCAGCGGGTTCGGGGTTCGCGTCCAGCCCGCCGCCTTCTGTTCCTGGACCGTGGACGAGGCCGGCTTCAGTCTCTGGCTTGATCTGCGCAACGGCGGTACGGGGGTCGAACTGCGGGGCCGCACGCTGAACGCGGCCGAGGTGGTCTTCCGCGCGGCCCAGCCGGCCGAGCCGCCGTTCCAGGCAGCCGGTGCCCTTTGCCGTCAGCTCTGTGCCACGCCGCGGCTGGCCGACCACCCGGTCTACGGAAGCAACAACTGGTACTATGCCTATGGCGTCAGCAGTCATGGCCAGATTCTGGAGGATGCCCGCATCCTGGCCGACCTCGCCCCGGCCACCGCCAACCGTCCCTACCTGGTCATCGACGCCGGCTGGCAGGCGCGCTCCGGCAACGATTGTTACGATGCCTGCTGTGGGGCCCCCTGGGATCGCGGCAACGCGAAGTTCCCGGACATGCCCGGCCTGGCCGCGGCGATGAAAAGCGCGGGAACCCGTCCCGGCCTCTGGCTGCGGCCGTTGGCGGCGGATCCCGAAACGCCCGAGAACCTGCTCCTGCCGGTGGAGCGTGCCACCGACAGCAGTGCCAAGATCAAGGTTCTCGATCCCAGCCAGCCCGAAAACCTGGCCCGGATACGGGACGACTTCCGCTGCGCTCATGACTGGGGTTATGCCCTGATCAAGCACGACTGGAGTTCCTGCGACATTCTCGGCCGATGGGGGTTCCAGTTTGGCGCCGCCCTGACCAATGACGGATGGCATTTCCATGACCGCACCCGCACCACCGCCGAAATCACCCTGGCCCTTTTTGCCGCCCTCCGTGAGGGCGCGGCCGATTCCGTGGTGATCGGCTGCAACACGTTCAGCCATCTGGCCGCGGGATTCTTCGAAGTCCAGCGCACCGGTGACGACACGAGCGGCCGGGTCTGGGAACGCACGCGCAAGATGGGGATCAACACCCTCGCGTTCCGCATGTCCCAGCACGAGGCCTTCTACGCCGCCGACGCCGACTGTGTCGGCCTGACGCTCGACGTTCCCTGGAACCTGAACCGTCAGTGGCTGGACCTGCTGGCCCGCAGCGGGACGCCGTTGTTCGTCTCGGCGGATCCCAAGGCGATGGGGCGGGAACAGCGCGACGCTGTCAAGGCCGCCTTTGTGGCCGCGGCCGCCCCGCAACCCGCAGCCGAGCCGCTCGATTGGATGGGCAGCACCTGTCCCTCAAGCTGGAAGATCGGCAATGATTGTGTGCGGTATGATTGGTATGAACCTGCCGGCGTCAATCCCGTGTGGATGTAGCGCCAAGCCGGCCGAAGAGGAACCCCATGCCCAACCAAGCCCCCGACTGGTCGAGATCCTTCGCGGCTGGCGAGGCGGATCTGCCGCGCATCAGGCGGCAGATCGCTGAGCGATTGGCCGCAGCACCGGCCGTGAAGGATCGGCGTTTCATTGGAGTGGCATCGAAGCGGCAGGGCGTCGGGGGCTGGATGCAGGCTTTGACCCCGGAGGGGGCGTGGCCTGATATTCAGTATGACGATAAGACGGCGGGGGCCTGGGAGCCCTCCCGCCACCTTGTGAGAACCCTGGAAATGGCAAAATCCTACGCTATGCCCTCCCACGAGCTTCAGGGCGATCCGGCACTCCGGGCAGCCATCCATCTGGCACTGGACTACTGGCTCAGGAAGGACTACCGCTGTTCCAACTGGTGGCACAACGAAATCGGCGTGCCGCAATACGTGGCATCCATCCTGATTCTGATGGATCAGGATATTTCTAAGGAAGAACTCGAAAGAGGGCTTGCCATTGTGGCCCGCGCCAAGATCGGCATGACGGGCCAGAATCGAGTCTGGCTGGCGGGCAACGTGCTCATGAGGGGCGTGCTTGAAGGCAACGCCGTGCTCGTGCAGCAAGGACGTGACGCCATCAGCGAGGAGATTGTGATCACCACCGGGGAAGGGGTGCAGGCGGACAACAGCTTTCACCAGCACGGCCGCCAGCTTCAGATAGGCAACTACGGGCTTGCCTTCGCCACCGACAGCGTGGCCTGGATGGAATCACTGCTGGGCACCGGGATGGCGTTGAGTGACGACAAGGTGGAACTCCTGAGTACCTATGTGCTCCAGGGACCGAGGTGGGCGGCCTGGAACGGGATGATGGATATCAGCTCGTGCGGCCGGCAACTGTTCCCCGGTGCGCAGTCCGCCAAAGCCGGCGGCGTGGCCAGAATCGTGGCCGCCCTGGCGCGCGCCGGCAGGACGGTGGACGAGGACAAGCTCATCGGCAACAAACTGTTCTGGCGCTCCGATTTCATGGTGGACCGCCGTTACGGCTACTACGCCTCGGTGAAGATGAGTTCGCGGCGGGTCATCGGCACGGAATGCGTCAATCAGGAGAATCTGTCAGGGGCATTCCTGGGAGATGGGGCGCTCTTTGTCTACAGGACGGGCAGGGAATATGAGGATCTGTTTCCGGTCTGGGACTGGCGCAGGTTGCCGGGCGTGACGTGCAGGCAAACGGCAGACGTGCTTCCCATGAAATCCGGGAACACCGGCGAGTTTGTCGGGGGCGTGACGGATGGCCACGACGGGGCGGCCGTGCTGGACTACAGCCGTGACGGCCTTGCGGCGAAGAAAAGCTGGTTCTTCTTCGAGGGACAGATCGTCTGCCTGGGCGCGGGGATCACGGCGGAGGGGGAGGGCGACGTCGTGAGCAGCCTTAATCAATGCTGCCTGAACGGCGCTGTGATGGCCGGCCATGATAACGAGGTCGAGCCGGTCCCCCTGGGGCGCAAGACCTATGCGGCCTTGCAGTGGGCCTGGCATGACGGGGCCGGTTATGTCTTCCTGCAGCCGTCGGACGTCACGGTGGGTGGGGGGGCGCAGGAAGGAGCCTGGACGAACGTCTATGCCGCCGGTTCGCCTGCCCCCGTGGCGAAGGACGTCTTTTCGATCTGGATCGATCACGGCAGCAAGCCGCATGACGCCTCCTATGCGTACGTGGTCCTGCCCGGCGCCTCGGAAGCGCAGGTCCAGGCGTATGCGAAAACCCCGGGCGCGGAAATCGCGGGCAATACCGTCAGGTTGCAGGCGGTTACCTGCGGCACGGCGGCGGTCGCCGTGTTCCACGCGCCCGGCCGGTTCAGTTACGCGCCCGGCCAGGACCTGGCGGTCGACCAGCCGTGCCTGGTGATGGTCAAGGAAACGCCGCAGGGGCTCAAAGTGACCGTGGCCGATCCGACCCAGAAACTGAAGGACGTGAACGTCACGTGCCACGGCAAGACCTCCAGAGTACAACTCCCGGAGGGAGCGAATGCCGGCCGCAGCGTGGCCGTGCCGTAGCACGGGATCCTCACAGCTTCCTTACCGGAGGACCCCGAGCCTGAAGAACACCTGGGTGGCGGTGTTGGACGTGTCGATGCTCACCGGCCCGGCGCCGGTGAGCCACTGGTTGGAGTAGTCGGGCAACACCTGCCATTCCCCCGTGAGCAGGCTGGCACGGTACCAGACGGTGTAGCTCCGCCCGGACACCGCGTTGAACCACAAGCGTCCGGCGTCGCCGGACGCTTGTGGATGGGCCACCAGCACGAGACGTGAAGCGCTGTTGGTCCGGTCGGTTCCGGCGATGGATTCCTCTGCGTCGCTCACGCCGTCCGAGTCGGAGTCGAGGAGTGTCCACGGAACGAATCGCCGCCGCAGGTAAACGGGGCTGACCCCGTGCAACGGATCGCCAGCCCAGATCCAGGAGGCTTTGTCGAGCATCGCCAGGCCTGCGGGCCGACCCCAGGGGGCCATGCCGAACGCTCCGGCGACCGTGGCGGCCGGCCAGGCGCTGTCATCGTAATCCGTGGCCTGCCAGGGATGGCCTGAGGCATCGTCGGGCGGCGGGCCTCCCGATCCATCGTAAGCCTTCCACGTCCCATCGGAGCCCTCGGTATGCCCGTCCGGAAAGAGGACCAGGGCCAGGACCGCCGCGGAATTTGAGGGGGGCTGATCGTTCAAGGCCTTCAGCGCGAGACACGTCACGGTGTCGGTGCCGTAGGTGTCGCTCTTGGTCCAATCGGCGGCGTTGGGGCCCAGGGAGACCGCCGCGCCATTGATATAGAGATTGGTGATCCGGTTATCCGCGCTGAGCAGCACCATCGGGCCGTTCGGGGGCCCCTGCACGGTGACGGTGAACTCGCGCCAATCGCGCGCCTGGCGGTCATCCATGATCTCCACCCGGACGGGATAGGTTCCCGGGGCCGGGTACGTGTAGGTGAACGAGGCCTGCGTCCCCGTGCCCGAGGGGGCACGCCGGCCGGCGTCATACCCCTCGCAGAACCACTCGATATTGCTGATGCAGCCGTCCGCGTCGCTGGCATCGACGGTGAAGGTCACGCTCCGGCCCGCCTTTTCGGTCCAGGACCATGACCGGATGTGGGGCAGGGCGTTTGAGGTGCCGGAGGCCAGGGTGCCCAGCGAGAGATCGCCGAACATGAGGGTTCGCTGCGAGGCGCCGAACGGGTAGGCCGCGAGCATGGCCTCTCCCCAACTCTCGCCGTTGGCCAGCGCGGTGCGGAAGGGCGCCCGGGAGGTCCCCACGAGCGTGAAGTCACCCACGTAGTTGATCTCCGATCCGCCGACGGCCAGCACGCAGCCGCCGCCGCGCGTGAAGATCGTCTGGTTGACGATGCCGTCGTAAGCGCCGGAGGTGCACGAGGTGATGAGGGCGACGCGCTGCTGCGCGATCGTGCGGAAAAGGTCGGCGCGTGTGAACCAGCCGCCGTAGGCCATGTAGCCATCAGCGTTTCCATGGGACGTCTCATCGAGCACCTCGCCCCCGTGCGCGAAGGCATCGGCGCCGGCGTACGCGCTGAGGTCGCTGCGCTCCGGGGCGAATCGCATCGCCGCCTTGTTCGCGCCGCGGAACTCGGTCACCGGCCAGACATCCCCCAGCGCCTCCACGCCGCCGGCGTAACTGGCCCACCACTCGGGATTGATATAGTAACAGGCGGTGAAGGGAAGCCGCGAGGCACCCGTACGGTAGGCGTGGTTGGCCTCGAGCGCCCGGCGGATCAGCGTCGCCTCGTTGCCGTAGGTCGCCGACTCGCTGATGATCCGGCTCACCCAGATGTCCCGCCGGGTGGGCGTGACGTCCGCCTGGTAGGCGCGCATATTCCAATAGACCTGATCCGTGTAGTGCGACACTCCGCTGATCGTGACCCTGGCCTTGGGCAGGCTCCCGATCAGGACGCTGCCGACCAGCCATTGGTCCGTGTTGTCGTATTCCTGTTTCAGGTACGCCCACAGGTTGGAGACGCTCGACCCCGAGGAGGGCCAGAGCCGCAGACGTGCCTTATAGCCTTCACGCGACAGATCCGCCGTCAGGCGGTTCACTTCATTGGAGACGTTCACGTAAAGGTTCGACGTGACCACGACCGCCACCACGCTCCCGGCGCGATCGCGGTGCGGGCGCACCTTCACGCGGCACTCCGCTTCGCCGGACTCCGCCGTGCCGTCACTGACCACAAACCGGAACGTGTCGATTCCGGACTCAAAGCCCGGCTCCGGGGTGTAGCGGAACGACAGCCCGTTGGTGGTGAGGGCGCCATGGCCGGGCAGGCTCGTGGGCCGGACGGAAAAGGACTGGGGAACGCCGTAGACCAGATCGGCGTCAGTGTAGGTGACGGTCAGCGTCACAGTGGTGGTCGGTGCCGTGCAGGCCCGCATGGGCAGCGCGACGGGCGGGGTGTTGGTGATGATGTTGACCAGGCCCGTAGCGACGTTGGAGTCGAGGAACCCGTCATTCACGCGGTAGGTGAAGACATCGCGGCCCACGTACCCTGTGGGGACGGAGTAGAGGAAGCAAGCGGTCCCGTAGCTTGTGTTGGTCGCGTCCACCCAGCCATGGGCGGCTTGATCCACGAGGATCGGCTGGATCGTCTGCACACTGCTGTCGGGGTCGGAGTAGGACGGGTAGATCAGAAGGGTGGGGGATGAGCCGGCCACGGTGGCATTGGTGACGTTGCGGGCGATCGGCGGCGTGTTCGTTACGACCGTCACGGTCGCCGTCGAGAGGTTGGAGTTGTCGTAACCGTCGTTGACTCGGAAGGTGAAGGTGTTGGTCCCGACGAAGCCTGGCTCCGGGGTATAGAGGAAACCCTCCTGGTCCTTCTGCGACGGCTCGTTTCCGAGCCCGCCGCCGCCCGTACTGCCTCCCCTGCCGCGAGTCTCGATGGTGACAAGACCGTTGGTGGGCTGCGTCACGACCACCAGCGTACAGGTCTGCGCCGCGTCACTGTGCTGGTAGTAGGGGGAGAAGAAGACCGGCGTCGCCTCCACGGTCCGTGCCGCCACGGCAAATGCCAGGGGCGGAGTGTTGTTCGAGGTAATCGCAATGGCCGTGCGGCTCGTGGAGCAGTTTCCGCTCTCGGCACAGGCCACCACGGTCAACCTCACTGTCGCCGGCGGGGCAGGGGGATTCGTCCAGGCAAAACTCCAGGCCGTCTGGTTGGAACCGGACTGCAGGTCGGCGGTTCCGAGCAGGCTGGTGTCGGCCCAGATCGCTACGTTGGTGATCAGGGTGTAGGCGCTGAACACGTCCGAATAGTCGATGGCCATGCCTTCCAGGACAATGCCCGCGGGTCTGACGAAGTTTGTCTGACCGTAGCTGGGGGAGGTGAACGTGACATAGTTCCAGGCAGTAGCCGGCGGCGCGCCCAGCCACCACGATAGCGCCAGGACCGTGAGTAGCGTCGCACGGCGGAACCTCAACCGGTGGTCTTTGGATTCTCTAAGCATAGTCCCAAGACGGGCTTAGCAGGTCGTTTCGCAAATCCGGCAACGTATTCTTCAAGGTGGACCGAGCTGTCCCCAGCGCGGTCTGACGCCGGTAGG
>CAYOIT010000057.1:0-26044 GCA_964404035.1 uncultured Verrucomicrobiota bacterium
CTAGTGCATCGAAAAGGTGGTTCCTTCGAAGTCGGATAGTACCTGGAAGGCGCCCGGCCATTGATCGCCGGTATACGGTTCATCGCTGGTCGCCCAGTTCGTGGAGATAGAAATCGATTGCAGGAGCCGTACCGCAGTCCCTGTCCGGATACCGGAATAGTGACCGTTGTCGCGATGATCCACATGAACAGCGGTACCGGCATTGGTCGAAAGTCCCGCGGGCACAAAGCTCATCGTGGTGCTTCCGCCGGTGACGTTGTCCCACCCTCCATTGGCGAAATTCAAGGCAAAGATCAAGGTCACTTCATCCACTATCCCCCGCCAGGCGGTAAGGTCTCCCTCACGCTGCACAATGGTGCCACAGTAAACCACCAACTGATCCCCCTCTGAGGAGAGGGCTGGTCGCCCGCCCGAATGCCGACCCAGGCTCCATTCGAAGAGGCCGCCCAAGCCCCAGGTGACCACCGTTCCCGCCGGCACGGCATTCGTATGAGTCCAGGTCAGAGGCCCCGGAAGCACCGCATCGCCCAGATGCTCACTCCAACGGAAACAACCGTTGCTGACTGAGGAATCGGTGAAACACACCCTCGTATTGGCAGGAAGGTCACGAAGCGCGACCCAGGCAAACTCATCGTTGCTATCCGTGTTGAAAGCCACGACAGCTATGTTCCCTGCTCCCAGTTGCCCCACGACGGTACCGGACAGTACGCTGTACACCACGACCCAGACGGCCATTATGCGTTTCATTAATTACCTTTAATAGTGAATTAACAACATCACTATTAAAGGCAGGAGGAGGCGGTGTCAATGGAAACCTTCAGGCGCGGAAACCGTCGAAGACGACGGCCCGCTACCTTCGGGAGGAACGCCCTGCGCCGCCGAACCGGCGGGGTCCGGAGCCTGCATAGCGCGACGGCATGGGCCGGCGCTGATGCACGTATTGTCCCAGAGCCGGCGGCCTCACCAGGAGGGCGGGTTCGGGATTCTCGTAGTCCAGGGTGCGCCCGATATATTTCTCGATCTCGGGCATCGAAAAGGCCTCGTTTTCGCAGGCAAAAGTATAGGCCACGCCGGTGGCGCCAGCCCGACCGGTGCGGCCGATCCGGTGGACGTAGTCCTCGGCGTCGAACGGAATGTCATAGTTGATCACATGGGAGATCCCATCCACGTGCAACCCCCGGCCTGCAACATCGGTCGCCACCAGGACCCGGATCTTCCCCTCCCGAAAGCCTTCGAGAACCTTCAGCCGCTTCGTCTGCGGCACCGCGCCGGACAACATGGCCGCACTGATTCCGCACCGTTCCATCATTTGCATAACGTGCTCGGTTTCGTCGCGCCGGTTGCAGAACATCAGAACCCGGTCCGGGTTATCGCGCTGCAACAGGTTATAGAACAGCGAAAAACGATCCTTGGAGGAAACCGTGTAGACCACTTGTTTGATGGAATCCACAGTCACCTTCTCCGGTTCCACTTCGACCGTGACCGGCTCATTCATCCAGCGCGAGGCCAGACGCATGATATCCTCGGTCAAGGTGGCGCTGAAAAGCAGGGTCTGGCGCACCTCACGGTTTGGCATCGAATGGACAATGGTGCGCACATCAGGAATGAATCCCATGTCCAGCATCCGATCAGCTTCGTCGATCACCAGGATCTCGACGCTGCGAAGATCGAGGATCCCTCCCCGCCTGAAATCCAGGAGCCGGCCGGGCGTGGCCACGATGACATCGGGACTGATGGTCTTTAACTGGGTCTGCTGCTTCTCGTAATCCATCCCACCGTAGATTCCCAGAACCTTGCAGCCGCAGTACTTTCCCAACAGCCTGGCATCGTGTTCGATCTGGATCACAAGCTCGCGTGTCGGGGCCAGGATCAGGGCGCGGGGCGCACCCATTTTCCCCGGACTGACACGGGGCTTACGTAAAAAATGGGTAAAAACCGCAACGAGAAACGCCGCCGTTTTCCCCGTCCCTGTCTGGGCACGCCCGGTGACATCCTTGCCTTCCAACGAGGGGGGAATCGCGCGCGCCTGAACCGTGGTACAATACTGAAATTCCAGGTCGGCGATCGCATGGAGGATCGGCTCCGCCAGATTCAAATCGTGAAACCGTGTCTTACCTTCAACCGGCGGCACAACATACTGATCGATGGTCCATTTCGGTACTGGCTTAGCTTCAACCGGGGCCCGAACAACGGGTTTCTGCATGGCCGCCGGTTTGCCCGCCACAACCGAACGGGGCGGCGCCAAACGGGGAGCCGCCGCAGGACGCGGGGCCGCAGGCTTAACCTGCGGGTGACGTGCGGCAACAGGTGCGGGTGATGGACTTGCGTGAGGACTATCTTTGGCCGGGGAAACCGTGGACCGGCGACCAAGACGCTTGATGTGATGACTTATTTTTTCGAGTAATCTACGTACCATAAGAGATCAAAGATACGCTTTCCTTTCCGTCAATACAAGCTCCGTCGTCACCCGAAGACTTGCACAAACCCTCACCGGATCATGATCAGCAGCATCTTGAACCGCTCCACCGCCCTGACCGAATGCGGGATATTGGCCGGCATTATGAACAACTGGCCGGCGGTGACCGTGTTGGGGCTTCCCGCGACCACCAGCTCCGCCGTGCCATCCACGACCTGAACCGTGGCATCATATGGTGAAGTGTGCTCGCTCAGCCCCTGCCCCTTGTCGAAGGCAAACAGCGTCAGCGTCCCGGTTTTCTTATCCATGATGGTCTTGCTGACCACCGAGCCGGCCGCATAGTCAACGCCCGCCGCCAGTTCGATCACCTTGCCCTTGTATTCGTCCTGATCGCTCATGTTTGTCTGCCTTTTCTCTGGTTAATTCCGATTCCTGCACACCCCGAACCGGGATGCCTTCCTATTTCGGGTTCCCTCTTGCCTCTCCTACACCCACTCTTCCTTGAGAATGCCACCCTGGATGCCGACCACCACGCACTTGATCGGGACTTTCCGTTTGGCAGCCGCCGCCGCCTGCTTGGCCACATGGAGTAAGCCGCCGCAGCAGGGCACTTGCATAATCATCACAGTCAACGTGTTGATCTTGGCCTCATCAATCAACGCGGTGATCTTCTCCGCATAGACCTCCTGCTCGGAGTCCAACTTCGGGCAGGCGATGGCCAAGGCCTTCCCCTTCAGGTAATCCTTGTGAAAATCACCCAGCGCATACGCCGTGCAGTCAGCGGCAAGCAGCAGGTCGCACCCCTTAAAATGGGGGGCCTGCGCAGAGATCAGGTGCAGCTGAACGGGCCAGTGCGTGAGCTGTGAAGGCCGGCTCCCTGTGGCCGCATCGCCTGGCTCAGTCGTCTTGGGACCGAAGGCCATCGCCCGTGAACCGGGGCATCCGGAAGGGGCCGCCTTGGCCGGGTCCGCACTCTCGTTCAGCAGGGGATTCTTGATCCCATGCGCATTGAGATACTGCACCGCCTGCTGAAGATACTGCTGCTGGTTGTGATCCCGCAAATGCTCGAGGTGGGCTTTGATCGTATTGGCACCGGCGTTGACGATGTTCACCATCACCCGGGCTTCGTCATACGGGGCCGCCTCACGCTCCTCGATGACAATGGCGCCTTCAGGGCAATGCCCCAGGCAGGCCCCAAGCCCGTCACAGAAAAGGTCACTGATCAATCTCGCTTTGCCGTCGATCAACTGAATCGCGCCCTCGGGGCAATTGGGTATGCAGTCGCCACATCCCGTGCACTTGTCTTCCGTTATCTTGATGATCTTCCGTTTCATATCAATGGTTCTCCTTCTGATGGCGATCATCCTGCCATGGTTCGCCGACACTCACCTTGATGTGCGTCAAGGAATCGTTCTTTTGCCGGAGCTTGCGGCATCGACACGGAACCGCTCCCTTCGCGTCCACCAGGATAACACGGAGGTTGCGTGGCAGCGGGGCTGCTCTGTAGTATAAGGGCGTCATGCACTATTCAGCAATCCTGACGCCTCCGCAAGTCCCTGAGCCCCAAGCCATCCGTGGAAACCCGGGAAAAGCGGGTGGCTGGATCCTGATGGCGATCCTGACCTCCGGCCTGCCGCTGTGGGCGGCGCCTCCGTCCGCTGAGGAACTGGAGCAGTTTCCTGCGGCCCAGGTGATCCCCGGCTCACCGCCTGCTTCCGGAACGCGCTACTGGCAGACCCCGTGGCAACCCCTGCCCGCCTCGGGCTGTTACGTATCCGTGCGCGTCACCGGCGCCGTGGGAGAACACCAGTACGAAGTGTGGCAAAACGCCTGGGGCGACGAGCCCGATGACCGGCGCATCGTCGTCCGCCGCGGCCCGGCACTCGACAAACTCGGTCCGCAGGAAACAGCGTTCGACGGCAAACTCATTACCGATGTGCGCGACCCAAAGGACGCGACAAAGCCCGCCGCCCATCCTGGCTACACACGACCGGCCATGACCTGGACCAGGGAACACGGGTACGTGCTGATGACCTGTGTCTGCCCCGACTACCTTCCCGGCTCGGTGCCCCTGCTGCCAGCCTTGTTGACCTCAAAAACAGGCGCCCCAGGCTCATTCGTCTATCTTGGAAAGACCAGGGGTGATGTCGAGGTTGAAGCCGCCAGGCGCACGATCTGGAGCGACGGCGGCTCGCTCGTCCAGTTGCCCGACGGCCACTGGCGGATGTACCTGAACGGTTTCGGCCAGGTGCTGTCGCTCCTCGAAGCCGAGTCGCTGGAGGGACCGTGGCAATTCCGCCGCAATACCGACGGCGGCCTTTGCGAACTGCTGCCCGACTTCCCGAAGGCCCCGAACCGTGGCGGCTGTTTCCCCACCGTCTTGCGTGTCAGCGACACGAACTGGCACCTGTGGATCACTGATACCTGGGTGCCCCAGGCCATCTGGCACTTCTGTTCGACTGACGGCCTGGTCTGGAAACCGTACGGCCGGCAACCTGAGATCACGCGCGCGGCCGTCGAAGGCCATGGTATCAAGTGCCTTCGCGCCTACGTGGACCCCGATGCCGGTGATATCGTGGGTCTGCTGTCGGTCTGGGGGACACAGTCAGGCGGCAAGCCTGAATGGGTACTGCACCGGAGCCGCATGCCGGCCGGCCCTCCCTCTCCCCTGGACGAAGCCGCCACAGAATCGGCCCCTGCCGCGCCACCCCTCCCCGCCGGCAGATGAGGCCCGGGGCTGTCTCCGCCTGTCTTTGCAGCTTGTTTTGCAGATTGTAAAAAAACTTTGACTGGCCGGCCTTGTTTCTCTACCTTCTTGGCCCCTTTCAGCGAGGACGACCATCAGATGAGGTTCAAGAACAGAGTTGGCAAACGCGTGGCAGAAGCAAGAGCCGCCTTGAGCCCCCCCATATCCCAACAGGACCTGATCAAACGGCTTCAGTCAATCGGGGCGGAGGTCTCCCTCTTGAGGCTGACCGGCATCGAAAATGGGACTCTCGGGCCTCGCCATCTGGAACTGCTCTCTCTTGCCGAAGCCTTGAACACCTCCGTCTACTGGCTGCTCACCGGCCTGGAAGGTTGACCCGTAGTGACCTTTCGACGTATGAATGCCTCCGGTTCAAACCAAGGAGCCCTCACATGTCCCTGAAATCCGCCATCAAACAGTACGCCTATGAACTCGGAGCCGACCTGGTCGGCATCGGATCCATCGACCGCTGCCGACACGCCCCGCCCATGATGAGCCCACAGGGCCTGTTCCCCGGTGCGAAGTCCATCGTCGTCATGGCCATCCATCACCCGGATGCCTGCATCGAACTGGGAGGCGAGCAGCACTCCCAGGAGATCGGCCCTTACTCGGTGCAGTACCTGATGAACTCGCGCCTGGACGAAATGTCCTACCGCATGGGGACATTCATCGAGAAACAAGGCCATGGCGCTATGCCGATCGTCTCAAGCAACATCTGGCGCTACAACCAGTACAAGGATCTGAAGGCCGTGTTTGCGCCGGATGTAAGCCACATCTATATGGCCGTCATCGCAGGACTGGCCGATCTGGGTTACAACGGACTGGCGCTGACCCCTGAATACGGCGCCCGGAATCGGTTCATCACCGTCATCACCGATGCCGTGCTCGACCCCGATCCCCTGATTCCACCGGGCACGGTGTGCGACGGCTGCATGCTCTGCAGGAAACATTGTCCCAGCGGCGCCCTGTCCCTCGAAATCGATGGTGAAAAAGTGGTGAGAATCGATCCTTACGAATACCGTTTTGCGAACAAGAACCTGTGGCGTTGCGCGTGGGGTGAGCACTTTGATCTCGACCTGGACCTGACGATCCCTGAAAAAGTCACCGAGCAGGTCATCCTCGACAACATCAAAACCCACGGCATCCGGTCAGGCGAGATGGGTCAATGCCTGAAGTTCTGCGTGCCGAAAGCCGTCCGCACCTTCGACCGGTCCTATTCCAAAACCCCCATGCGCCGGCACTGGGCAACCGTCGAGGCGTCGCTCCTCCCACGGGGAGTGATCGACCGTCTCTTGACGACGGCAGAAACGCAAGGCGCGGAGTCGGTGATCGTGAACGATGCGGAGTCATTACGCGCCGCGGGAATCGACCTTGAGACCATCCTGCCCGGCGCCAGGAGTGCCATCACGCTTGGCGTAACCTGCCCGCCCGCCGCATCTGCCGGGGAATTCCATTTTGGCGCCCAGTACCAGGTCGATTCGCTTTGCTATGACCTCACCCGCGGCCTTGAGACCCTGGGCTTCCGATCCCTCATGACCATCAATCGCAGCGGCTCGCACCCGGACGACATGACCAGCCGTCACCTGGCCGATCGGATTCTGGCGACCATCCCCGGCGCTGACGCCGACCGTACGCTTGGCAATACGGTCGTCACACGGTTGGCCATCCCGCCACAACAGCGCCTCCCCTCCGACACGACGGCTCAAATCGATCGCAGCGACGCCACGGCCGATCTCGCCACGCACCTCGCGACCCTGGCGCGCGATCTCGGCGCCGACCTCGTCGGCGTGGCGCCCGCCAGCCGGTTGGACGAACTCGCCCAACAACTCAGGCCCCTGTTTGAGACCGAGACGGTGCTCGACGCGCGGGACAAGTCCATCCGGTTCACACCTTGGGAACCCGAGATTTCCACACGCACGATCAAGGTCAGGACACCGTCCGATGGGTTGCCGGGCGCGAAGTCGGTGCTGGTATTCGGGCTGCGCTACCACCAGGAAGTCTTGCGTCATGCCACCCGCCCGCCGGCCGAGGCGGTCGGACCCTACGCCTTTCAGACCTACGTTACGAACTGGCTGGGTTCAGTCATCGGGTACCGCCTGGTTAAACGGCTCGCGGAACTCGGCTATGCCGCCACCCTGACCATGGACCTGACCGGAACCGACTCGGTCACGGCCAACCCGCGCGGCCCGCAGCCCGATCTCTTTGCCAACCGCTTTGCCGGACTGGCCGCCGGACTCGGTTGGCTGACCGATAGCGGCCATCTGGTCACACCGCAGTTCGGTATTCGCCAGCGTTGTGTTGCCATCATCACCGATGCACCGCTGACGCCCTCACCCCTACGGTCTCCCGACGTGGCACAGGACCGCTGCCGGAGCTGCACGACCAAGCCTTGCATTGCCAACTGCCCCTCCCAGGCCATTGCTTCGCAGCGGATACCCCTGAGGTGCGAAGGCCGGGAGTTTGCCTTCCCGCACATCGACCGACGCCGGTGTGACTGGTGTAAACGTTACGCCCTGGACGGTAACAGCGGGTTCAAGTACCTGGGCTCGCCAGTCGACCTGCCGGTGCCGCAAGTCGTCACGCCCGAAGCCCTCGCGGCCGGCCTCCGGCAACACGACCCCATCAAGAAGTACCGGCCAGTCGTAGCCGAACCGTGTGTGATCAACTGCCCGCTGGCAGTGGAGTGATTCAAGCACGGGGCTAACGCTTCGGCGGCGCTGCCTCCAGAATCAGGGCGCCAAGCTTGTCATCGAGCAGGAGCAGCGCAAAACGTTCCACGTTGTCCAGATCCGCGGTTGAGAGCGACGCATAGTCGAACGCCCCGCGCAGATCCGTATAGCCGTCCTTGTAGAACCGGATGTCTCCCGCCCCGAAACGGGCATACACTTTGACGTAGGCTCCGGCCACAGGCCGCCCCCCTTCTGTGGCCCGCACCCGCACCTGCCCGTAGTTGGCCACCACCTGGGCATCCAGGGCGTGAGGCGTGTAGGAGATGCGCTCCACCAGCCCCTCGGCTGCGACTTCGATCAGAACGTTGCGCTGACGGAACTCGGCAGGGATCTCGACCATCTTAACCACATCGCCCGCACCCAGTTTCAGCGCCTCGCTGTGGGCCGGCCGCACATACCCGAGCCGTGCCCCCTCGTCACCCAGAAAAGGCTGCCGCGAGAAGAGCAATTCGATATCCAGCGGGAAATAACTCACCTCGCACGAGGTCACGTTCCTCGAACGAATCTCGATCCTGGCCCCCTCGGTGCGCAACGTCAGACTCGGCGCTTCCGCCGCCATCTGATCCTGCACCTGTTCGCGCTTGTCGGCATCCAGAACCTTGGCGCCACCACCGCGCCCTTCGTCAACCTGGGCAACCACATTGCGGAAACGATCACGCCAGCGGTCCACCGGGTAGTCGGAGTACGCCGCCGCGATCTTTCGGGCGTCCTCCGGCTTGCCCTGCGCGAAAGCCAGGTAGGCTCGGAAATAATCGGATTGGAGCTTTGTCTCGCGATCGTCGGGCTTCACCGTGCCAAACCAGGCCATGGCGTCACTGACCCGATCCTGGAGCAGCAGGGCCGTCACCACCGCCAGACGTTCCCTCGCCCCCAGTTCGGGCCGGTAAGCGAGGTAGTCCATCCACCGGCAGTACTGAAGGTAGAACGTCGTATTGGGGATCGTGCGCTGCCGGCCCAGTGGATGAGCGCGGGCATTGACCAGCGGCCAATACTCCTTGTGTTCCAGAACCCGAAGCACCTCGGCATCCACTTCGAGTAGCGGGCTGCGCAGCCAGAGACCGCACCCCCTCACAAAATCGGGCTGAGCCCTGGTCAGGTATTCACGAAGGCGCGGCACGTCATTGTGCCGGACCGCATAACTCCACAGGGTGGCGTCAAAGGCGTGGCGGGCATCGAGTGCCGCCAGCGTCTGCCCGAACAGCGCCTTGTCGTTCATGCGCCAGGCAATGCGGCTGAGTTGCACCTCGGGACTGTGGACATTCTGTTCCTGAATATAGGCGAGCATTTCCTCCGCCGTGCCGTTTTGGGAGACATGCGCCCAACTCGTCTTGTCCACCAGGGTCGGCTTCGGCACCACGTGACAGGCCAGCGGCTCCGCGCGGCCCACGGCGCGCCCCTCTTCGGCCACCGTGGCCGGGAAATGCGCGAAGTCACCGGCGGCAGGGAAGTAGAAGAAGTACTCCAGCGTCTGGGTCGAATACGGCTCCAACCGCAACGGCAGGCTCCGCGTGGCCAAACCCTTGGCAACCGGCAACGCCCCGGCCGGAATCTGCAGCAGGACCGACACCTTCCGGCGGGCACCGGTCGGGTTGGTCAACACCACCTGCGCCCCGTAAACGCGCCCGGCCACAAATTCATCGCGCACATATTTCTCGACCCGTTCGGAGCCCACCTGCCGCCACCGGTCGGCGTTGTCGAACAGATTCTCGACCACCATCAGAGGCGCGTCACCCCGGCCGGGATCCGCCGGACCGATCTGCTGATGATAGATGACGGCCGGCGATGCGGGCGTATACGTCCAGCGCGTCCCCTCCACCGCCTCCCCCGGTTCCGCGGCCTTGAAGGGCAGACTCAGAACGGCCAGGGCGCAGATCCGCTCCGCCAGCGTGCCGGCGGCCTCATCGAGGTGCACGGACAGGAAGGGCGCTTTCCCGTCAAACACCGCATAATCCCGCCAGAACCCGTTCACGGGGATGAGACTGGCGCCCATCTCCTCCAGCGGCAGATGGTAATAATGGGTTTCGGCCCATTCGCGGGTTTGCTCCGGTGCCCGGTAGAGCTGCCGCATCTGGCCACGACGTCTCAGGTCGCTTTTCGCGTAACCCGCTGCGACCTCGTTCAGCACCTGTGCATCCTTCAGTTCCTCAGCGGGAGCTTCCAGGCGCCGGCTCTGCTCTTTTTCTGCTGGCATTTTAGCGGCCTCCCGCTTGCGATTCTCGTCGGCCGGCTTGAGTCCGAGCGCCAGACCGTTCACCATGGGCGCGGCAACGGCGGCGGATGCCGGCAGGTCATAGGCCAGCCCGGATTTGTCAAGAGCCTTCCCCGAAGCCACCGCCATCGTGGCCCGGATTGCATCAGCACGGTTGGCCCCTTCCAGTTCGCCACTCTGCACAGCGGTGCGAAAGCGGCGGTCGAAGGCCTCGGGATCCGCCGGGATCAGGTTCCACTGGTCGGTCACGGCACGCGCGACCAGCGCCCGCTGGGCGGCCACCCGCTGGCCCAGCAGAATGCGCTCCATCGTATTGAGGCGCGCGAATTCGCCGGCCTCCAGGTAACCGCTCAAGTTCGCCTCCAGCAGCCAATGATCCATGAAGGTCTTGTCGCGTTTGTTGGCAAGGTAGGGCTTCACCACTTTATCGAAGAACACCCGGTCCTTCTGATAGAGGAAGAAATTGAGTTCATGGCAGGCATACTCGCTGTAGAGTTCCCGCTGCCTCGCCGGCTTGAGGTCCGGCCATTCCAGCAGAAAACTGAACTTATCGAAGGTGTCATCGGGTTGCAGCGTCTGGAAAAACCGGAACACCTTCGCCAGGGTATCGAACGTCTCAAGCCTGGCGCTGGGCAGATCCTCCACCACGAAGGGCGTATCGGCGGCAACCCCCGTCGCCTTCTTACGCTCGGCAACCGGCTTTGTGGGGTCGAGTGGCCGGGCAAGCCTCAGATCGCGCGGTTGCCAGGCGGACTCCTCGATCGACACTCCCCGCCAGGCCAGGCTGAGGGAGTCTGCCGCCACAACCAGGATCTCGCCACGCCCTCCGAGATCCGCCAGGGGAATCCGGATCAGACCGGCCGCATCGGGCTTGAGATTCGACCATACCCGCGCTGCCGCCGGCAGGAAGTCGAGCGAGGGAGAAACCTGCTCCCCGATATCGGCGAACCCGTAAGCCTTGCGGGCGCTCGCGCGACCGCCATGGGCGCCCAGCATGGCCTTCGGGGCCGCCGGGGCGTCCCACCGTTCACCGGCCTCCGCGGCCTGTACGGTCGTCTCGGTGGTCGTGCGGCTCCATGGGTTCAGGATCAGGCTGGGGCGTTCAAGCAACGTGCCGGGAAAGCGCTCGGCATAGCGGCGCTCAAGCACGTAGCGCGCCTCATCACCGATGCTGCGGCCGGAGACATAGGAGGCCGCCAGCGGCAGCCAGGCCAGGCGGGCGGGATCACGCGACGGAACCCCGGGAGCATACGTCTCCCAGAGGTCACCGCCGGCGGCCATACGCCGGGCCACGACATGGACCCGCGTTTGCGGCGTGGCTTGCGCCAGGCGCACGGCAAGGACATCTCCCTCGGTCTTCACCTCGGCCACCTGCAATGGCCGGCTGGCGGTGGCTTCAAGCAGTCGCACGTCCCCCACCAGGGTTGTATCCACCAACACGGCGCGCGCCACCCGCAGCGCCACGGCCTCGCCGGTACGCTTGAAGGTCAGCCTGTAATCACCCGGTTCGAGCCCGGCGACCTCCAGCCGGCCTTCGTTCACCGAGCATTTATCCAGAAGATCTGCCGTGAATTCCGTCCCTCCGCTGGGCGTCATCGCCAGCAACGACACCTCCTCACGCAACCGGGCGGGATCGAGGCCCGTCGCCGGCAGGACCACCTTGTCCCCGGCCCGCACGTGCAACGCCGGTGGCAGGACCACGCCCTCCTGCGGGCCGAGCCGCCAGGTGTGAGCCGCCCCTGCCCCGTTCACCCAGACCACACTAATGTCGGGCAATCCGCCAAGCGCGATGTGGCCGGCGGTATCCGTCTGCAACGTCGTATGGAGTTGCTCGCGAAACAGACGGTGTTTGAAACTGAAGTTCACCGGCCGGCCGGCGAGGGGTTCCCCGTTGCGCCCGCGAGCCTCGACACTGTAGATGCCGGCCACGCGGCGCAGAAAGAGGTCAACCACCCGGTCTCCCGCAAGAATGCTGTTCACGTCCAGGACGACGTCCGCGCTCACGTCGTCGTCCCGGTTCTGGCTGATGTTCCGGACCTTCCCAGTCAGGTGCAATTGCACGGAAACGGTCCGCGCCGGCACCTTGAACGTATGCACGAAATCCTCTCCATCCTTGAAGGCCAATCCTTCCCTCCGCTGGGAGGACCCGATCCCCTCGACATCCGCTGTCCGCACTTCCAGGGAGGCCTGCTGCAGCAGCGCGGAATCGGCCGGGCGGCCGTTGGCCAGCAGGAGGGGACGCACCACCACGCCGGCTTTCTCCCCGGCCAGCAGGCTTTCACGGTCGAGCAGGGCTCCCAGCCGCAGCTCATACCGCTCGGCTTCGTGAGGGAAGCCGGCCAGGCAGGCCAGGCGCCCTTGCTGCACAATGACGGGTTGTTGGCCCGCTTCCTTGGTGCTGAAGGGAATCGTAATCGTGCCGTCTGCGTCAGCCTTGAAGTTCTGGCCGCCCATCCACAGTGTCGCGCCATCGACTTTCCCGCCATCGCCGTCGAAAACCGTGAACACATGCCCGGCGGCCCCCGGCCGCTGCACGAAGCGCAGACGCCCCTTGCGCACCAATGCGCGGCTGCTGACGCCGTTGCCCACCAGTTCCACGACATACACGCCGGGCCGCTTCAGCTCCGGAAAGGTGAACTGTTCCACATGCCGGCGCAAGGGGGGCAAATCCTTATATTCGACGGTGCGTTCCTGGTTGGCTACCAGGCCGTCCAGATCGATGCCGGCATCGATCTCCTGGCCGTGTTCGCGATAGTAGGCGGCCGCGTCCAGGTCGAACACCTTGACGGTCAGCCGCGGCACATTCTTCAGCGCCGCTTCCAGGACGACCTCGCCAGCCGCGGGGACGAACTCGGGATTGCGTGGGCCGAAGGCGATCTCCACACGGTCCTTGAGGGACTGCAGTTGGCCCGGGTCGAGCTTGGCACTCCAGGGAACGGGATCGCCGACACCGAAAAGAATCTTCGTTTCAGCGAAGACTCTCTTCAGGTAGTCCTCATCGAGCCACTCTTTGAAGGCGCTGTAGTCCACCGCTCCGACCAGGAGATGCTCCAGATAGTCGCGAACCAGCGCTTCATCGTTGCCCACGGGCGCCAGACCCGTGGCGGGCCGGAAGTCCTGGCTCAGGTTGGCCGTGACGTCACCGCGGCCGGTGGCGCGTTCAAGCCATTGCGATCGCACATAGGGCATGGCGCGCGGAAACTGCAAATAGGTGGCAAAGCGCCCCTGATCGTACACACCCTGGGTGCGCTCGTGCTCGAGCAACCGGTAGAGCACACTGGCTTTGAACGAGTTCTGCGAGGCGGGCAAATCCCCGGCGAAGCTCCACAGGCGATTCAGATACGCCGCGCGCACGGCCACATCAGCACGCCAGTCGGTGTCTGGAGAAGGAACGAGCCGGCGCGCATGGGCATCGACGAAGGTGGCGTTGCCGACCAGATCGGGCAGGCCGGCACGCAAGGCCTCGAGTTGGGCAAGCGTCAGTTTTTTGTGGATGGCAAAGCGTCCAAACCCCCGGGTCTCGGGATCCTTGAGCTCAGCCAGCACCAGCGCCTCAAGGCCGGGCACGTCGGGACGCGGCAATCGCTCAAGCATATCGCGCCGCTCTTCCTTCTCCAGCGGCTGACTGACCATGCGTTCCAGGCCCTCATCCTCGAATCCACCCAGGTCGTTGCGGGTCGTCAGCGCACGTTGTTTGAAGCGGTCAAAAGCAATGGTCGCGGGATCGAGCACGGCGGGATAGGTGGTGACCGGATCGGCAATCTCGCGCTGATGGTTGAAAACCAGGCCCAGGCGGCTGCGCAGGAATTCCAGCACCCCCTGGGGATCCCGCGTGTAGTTCAGCAAGGCCTGGCGGCGTTCAATCGTCTGGTAACGTTGGCCTTCCCCAAGCTGCTTCGACCACTGTTTCATCAAGGGGCCGACTTTGTCCAGTTGGCCGGCGTTCTGCGCCTGCAGACAGTTGTAGAAATAGTAATCCTCGGTGCCGGGGATCAGCTCGGACAGGGCCTTTTCACGATCCGCCGCAAGCGCAAAGCGTTCGTTGTAGCCGATCTCGTTCTCGGCCGCGACGGCGGCCCGGCCGCAGGTGAATGCCCCGATCAGAGCGGTTGCCAGAAAAGCTGCAGGGAGAATGCTTCGGTCCATGGTCGGCCTCCTCTTTTATGGCAAAGAGCGTACTGAATCAGACGGGAAGGGCAAGCCCGATCCTTAAGGGGACGCCGCTTGATGTCGGCATGGTTCCGGGGGTATATTTTGCCCATGAGCACTGCCTTTGATTCATTTGCCCGGCCCGAGGGGGCGTCCGGTCGTGAGGAGACCGGCCGCAACAGCGAGGAAAGAGCCGAGGAAGTTCTTCGCCGTATTCAGGAGTTCAACCTCAAACCCCGTGAAGCCCGTGACTATCTGGATCGCTTCGTCATCAAGCAGGACGAGGCCAAGAAGGTCTTGTCCGTGGCGATTTGCGATCACTACAACCACGTTCGCCGCTGCCTGAATGATCCGTCCCGCCGGGAACAGGAATACGCCAAGCAGAACATCATCCTCCTCGGTCCCACCGGGGTCGGAAAGACTTACCTCATTCGCTGCATCGCCAAGCTGATCGGGGTGCCTTTTGCCAAGGCCGACGCCACCAAGTTCTCCGAGACCGGGTATGTCGGGTCAGATGTTGAGGACATGGTGCGTGATCTCGTCCGCATCGCCAATGGCAACACCGACCTGGCCCAATACGGGATCATCTACATTGATGAAATCGACAAGATTGCCTCACAGACGATGATGGGCCGCGATGTCTCCGGGCGCGGGGTTCAGGTCAATCTCCTGAAGCTAATGGAGGAAACCGAGGTCAACCTCCACAGCCAGACCGATCTCATCGGCCAGATGCAGGCGATGCTGGAAATGCAACGGGGCAGAAAGCCCCTCAAACGAACCATGAGCACGCGCCATATTCTTTTCATTGTCAGCGGCGCGTTTGACAAGCTGGGCGAGCAGATCCGTCAGCGGGTTCGTGCCAGCCGGATCGGGTTTCAGGCGGAAAGCGGGGAGGCGCCGGATAGCGATTTCCTCAAGCAGGTCCAGACCGAGGACTTCATCAAGTTCGGGTTTGAGCCGGAGTTCATCGGCCGTCTTCCCATCAGGGTGGTCTGCGACCTCCTGTCCCCGGCCGATCTTGAGCAGATTCTGCTCAGTTCCGAAGGCAGCATTCTGAGGCAGTACAAGGACGATTTCGTGGGTTATGACGGCATCGAAATGGCGGTCACCCGCGAGGCCATCACGGAAATAGCACGGCAGGCCCACCATGAGAATACCGGCGCACGCGGGCTGATGACCGTCATGGAGAGGGTGTTGCGGAACTTCAAGTTTGAGCTTCCGTCGACCAGCATCAAGGCCTTCGAGGTCAACACCGCCACCATCGAGACGCCCCGCCAGGCCCTGGACGCCCTGTTGAAGAAAAGCCGGCGGAGAGGGCTCAAGCCTCCTGCAGCACCTTGAGCGTCACCCCGACCACCATCGTTTTGACTTTCTCGCGATAGGTCGCCATGTGCGGGGCGACAAGATGCGTCTTGAGCGCCTCGAGCGTGCTCCACTTCTCGATCAGGGTCACCGTGTCAGGCTCAAACCGCTGCGGAGGCAAGCCGGACGCGACATCTACCGTCGGCTGGTACTCGATGCAACCGGCTTCCGCCCGCACGGCCGGAACATTCTCCCTGAGGATCTTCAGATACGGGGCCAGGAACTCCGGCTTCACTTGAATCGAGGCAATGACGTTGATCATGGTTTGCGTCCCTTTTCTTGAGTGGGGGATGCTGGCATGAACCCCGTTCCCGATTCAAGCGGTTTCATCAGCCGGATAGGATTACTCTTAAAGGTGGACCGCGCTGTCCCCAGCGCGGTCTGACGCCGGCAGAGCCACCTGCTGCCGATGAGACAAAATTGCCGGTTTACGTTCGGTCACGGGTGCTGTATTACACCTCCCTTCACCTGCCGAAATGGCGCGTCAGTTCAGGAGGGGGAACCAGTTCATGCTCTATAAGCAATACGGGACAACGGGAATCGACATGTCGGTCATCGGGTTCGGCGGCATGCGCTTTCCGAATCAGGACGATACCGACCAGTGCGCCGCGCTCGTGAAATACGCCTATGACCGCGGCATCAACTACTTTGACACCGCCCCGGGTTACGGCAAGTCCGAGGAACTGCTGGGCGTCGCCTTCAAGACCATGCTCAAGGAGCGCGCCGGGCGGCCCTTCTACGTGGCGAGCAAGACCTTCGGCGCCGATCCTGACAGCGTCCGCCGCGATCTGGAAACCTCGCTCACCCGCATGGGCCTGGACTATGTTGATTTCTATCACATGTGGTGCATCCTCTCGCCTGAAGCCTATGCCGAACGCAAGCTCAACAACACCCTGAAAGAGTTCGAGCGCCTTAAGGCCGAGGGATTGATCCGTCACATCTGCGTTTCCTCCCACATGACCGGCGGCGATATCGGCGCCCTGCTGGCCGACTACCCTTTCGAAGGCGTCCTGCTCGGCTATTCCGCCATGAACTTCGCCTACCGGGACGCCGGGGTCGAAGCCGCGGCCGCCGCCGGGCGCGGCGTGGTGGCCATGAACCCGCTCGGAGGAGGAATGATCCCGCGCGAACCGAAGCGGTTCGATTTCGTGCGTACCCGTGACGATGAAACGGTCGTTGAAGCCGCCTTGCGGTTCATCATCAACGATCCGCGCATCTCCATCGCCCTGGCGGGCTTCAGCACCACCGCGGAGGTGGATGAGGCCCTTCGGGCCATCGAGGGGTTCCGTCCGTTGTCCGATACCCAGGTGGCCAAAATCCGCACGGGCATCCGTGGCGCCTTCAACGAGTTGTGCACGGGATGCCAGTATTGCGACGAATGCCCGCAGGGCATCCCGGTCCCCCGCTATCTCGACGCCTATAATCACATGGTGCTGGGCAACGGCCCTCAGGACATGATTAATCGTCTCCGTTGGCACTGGGGGATCAAGCTGGAGGACGATTATCTCGACCGGTGCACCCGGTGTGGTCTCTGCGACAAAGCCTGTACGCAGAAACTCCCCATCCGGGACCGCCTGGCGGCCATTCGCGATGAAGTCGGCAAGGCCCGTCTCGCGGCGCAGAAGCCGTCACCGGAGTGACTGGCGCACCCGGGCTGCGGCGGCCTCAGCCTCCGATATTTCAACATATCGTAAAAAAAGAAAACGTGGCAGCACAACGGGGTTCCGTGTAACTTGTCCTTGCCATGGACAGCCGTGTTGAGAGCGCCAAGGTGCAACGTGACAGCCAGGAAGCGCAGACAACGCTCTTCCCGATGTCCGACTTCTCCCATCGCCCTGTTTCACCGAGGGCACTCTGCGCCGGTATCGACCTGAACTGGATGTCGGCGGTGCGCCTTTTCGAAAATGGCTGGTTGAGTTTTGACCCCGCCACGGTGCTTGCGCTAAATCCTTCCCAGGAAGCCGAACTGCGCTTCCTGGGAGGTCTGGTCGTGGGCGGCTGCGAGGAAAACCTGCTGCGGCACCTGTTGGCCGGTTTGATCAAGCCCTATTCCTATCGACTGGACCGGCTATACTACGATTGGGAATCCCTGTCCTGGCAGCTCTCCCCCAACGCCCCTGAATGTGAGTCGCAGTTCGAGGCCTGGGTTGAGCAATTGGTCGACGCCGGACAGATGCCCATGCTGGAGAGTCTGCGGGCCACCGCCGACCGCGCCATCGCCGATCTGCGCCGCCTGCGGTATGGGTAATCCACCTTGCCGCCCGACTCAGGGCCCCGGCGGTTTGAGCCTCGCCCGGGTTACAGGAGCCATCTCAGGAACAGGAAATACACGGCCGCAAGTCCCGCGACCAGCAGGCAGGGCCCGATCATAAGCCGCATGGTCGCACCGTAGGTCGTGGAGAAGTAGCGGTTGCTGACCACGTAGCAGAGGTGGATCGGGCTGATCATCATCCCCAAATGACCGCACGCATAGGCGAGCACGGCATACGGGCGCACGGCCGGCGTCCCCGGCATCGCCGCCACCAGGCTCAACACCAGCGGAAAGCTGACGCCCACAAATCCAAAGGCCACCCCGGTCAGCATGCCTGCAATGAACGGCAGCACGATGACCACCGAAAGCACCGGAACGTGCAGTTCCACCAGTTCGCGACTGATCAGCTCGGCCGCCTTTACCTCCATCAGCATCTGCTGATAGATCATCACACTCAGGGCCAGCCCAAGCAGGGGCATCAGGGTCTTACCCCTGATCAGCCGCCGCATCTGCCCGGCCGGCAGCGGTTTCGACGCCAGGGTAAAAACCAGGCTGACCACCAGCCCGAGAATGAGCGGAGCGAACTGCCCCACCAGTTTCAGCGTTTCACTCAAGCCTCCCGCCCGGTGCCCGACAACGGTCTTGAACCCCAGATCGCCGATAAACCAAACCAGCAGGATCAGCCCGATCGGAGCCATGGCGCGGAGGATTTCGCGCGTTGTCCCCGGCGGAGGCGGCGGGGCAGTCTGATGAAAGTCCGGGTGCAGGCGCCTGAGGATCGGCACGCCCCCCAGCACCATGAATAGTCCCAGGGGAATCTGGAACATCGCAAACGTCAGCAGGTCGCTCTGGGTCAGGCTCATGGCCAGAATCACCCCGGGGTACAACGGCCACCAGTGCTCCCAGATATGTCGCCACCAATAGTTCACCGCCGACAGCAGATCGCCTTTGATCCGGCCGTCATCACCCGCCGCCTGTCGGACCATGGGAGCCGAAAACATCGCGCCACCCGGCATGGGCAAAAGGCCGATGAGCGCTGGAAGAACGGCCAGGGTGATCGCCGGACGCCGGAAGAACGCATGCACCAGGAGGACCATCCGATCCAGCCGTCCGGTCTGGCACATCGCCTCCGACAGGACCAGCAGCAGGGCCAGGGTCAGGAGCAAACCGATCGACATCCCCCGCGTCGCGGCCGTCAGGGAAACACGGAGAAGGTCGAGGACGTCCAGCCTGAAGAAAAGGCCCAACGCCAGTGCCCCTCCCAGAATGGCCAGCCACAGTGGCAGCTTGAAGCGGCCGAGCATCAAGATGATTGCGAACGACAATAAAGTGAGCAGCAATGCCGACATTCAGACCTTCTTTCCAGAACAGCGAAGTCCTCTTGGGTTGAGGGCCATGGCCTTAGTGGGCGATGATCCGGCATCGATCGGCCGCCGTGGCTTCGTCGCGCAGATCGAGAACAAAGCGCTTCGTCTCCGCCGGGGCCATCGTCACCGTCAATTGCACCGATTCACAGGGTGATCGGTCCGTGCCCCCCTTGAACTCCGCCTCGATCTTGAGTTCACGGTCAAGACCCGAAAGGTCATGAACCGTCAGAAACACCGTGTTCCTCGCGGACTGTCGGCGCATCAGGAACGGGGCCCGTTCTCTCAACGTATAGCCAATCCCCTCCCCCGTGAAGAGGGTCGAAGGCCGGCTCTCGATGCAATAGACCCGATGAGGCTTATCACCCTTCGGGAGAAAGGTGAACACGGCATTGGTCCCGCCGCCTTCGCGCAACGCTGACAGATGCTGATACCCATTGTCCTTCCCGATCGGAGCTTTTCGTTCGACCATGGGAAGGGAGGCCATCGGGTCACCGCGCCCGTGCAGCAGCCAGTCTGTCAGGTCTGACCTCCGGCCAGCCGTCGTGAAGACATCCACCAGAAGATCGCCGGAAAGAACCAGAAAACGTTTCAGCACCACTCCCGGCACCGCGCCGGTACTCACGGCCAGCGCCGCGGAGAAATCCGGCCCATCCTTGAAATAAAGCAGTTTACCTGTGTCCGGCTGCTGGTTCCGGCCGTTGATCGTCACGGTGTTATGCGCCACCGTGGTTCGGGTCCAGCTCTCGTACTCAGGGACGCTGTACGAGAGACGTCCGGGATCGAACACGAGTTCCCGTCCCAAGGCATAGAGAACAATATTCAGCTTGTCGGGATGCCCGTGGTGGTCACCGTGAATCCCGTAGTCCATCATCGCACAAACTGGATTCTCGGCCGTCCCGCCGCGAAGAATGGCGATCCCGATGCCGGAAAGGTCGGTGCTTTTCAGCACCGGCTTCGTGGCTTCCGCGACCGGCAACCCGGCATAGAGCCCCAAGATCGGGTCTTTGAAGTAGCGGTAGCCCCACCGGCACGTGTCCTTCAGTCCGTCAAGATTGGCGGGGTCGCTATCATGAAATGCCGGCAACTGCCCATTGGGGTAGGCCAGGTTGAGCGGGCCAAACCAGAGGCTTTTCAGGCGTGCGTTGTTGGAGAAGTCCCACCCGACACGAGCAGCCGCCTCGAGCGTCTCAACGATGGCCATCAGGGTGTACCGCTGGTATGCCAGGGTGCCTTCGTACCACAGCCCGTCAGTGGTGACCGATGCCTCCATTTGCCACAGCAGGCCATGCGAGCCGTGGGTCCCTTCGCGCATCAGACTCTCATCACCGATGGCGAGACCGGTCGCCACATACGCGGCATTGAACCAGGTTTGATGATTATTGCGGGACCCTGCAAAGATCTGGAATTTCATGATCTCGCGAACAGGATCGCCCAGGCAGTGGGTCTCGATGTCCTTCTGTTCGGCCGGCGGCACAGCCTGGGCAATGAGGTCGTACGCCTTCGATAGCTCAATGGCCGAAACGGCCTCATCGAGCAACTGCGCAAAGCGCCGCCCTCCGACCACGGCCAGCACTCCCCGGCGTTTCCAGCGGTCATGGCGCGTCCAGGTGGGGTACAGCCGGCCGAGTTTCAGCAGCGTGTCCTTGACGGGCACGGCATACCGCTCCTCTCCCGTGAGCGCATACGCCAGCGCCAGGGTCTGGCAGTCGCGGTTCAGATCGTTATTGAGGAGGGTGCGATAGGAGGCTTGGGTACGCTCATCGGTATAGACCTGCTTGCAGGCCGAACAGACATGCCGTTCGAGCGATTCGGCAATCAGCCGCGCATTGTCCTTGGGGCAGGCGTAGTAGAAGATCCAATCGCCATCTTTCTCAGGAACCGTCAGCCCTTTCGCGAGGATGGCATTGGCCCGGCTCACGATCTGAGTGATCTCGCCCTGGCGGGAGGGATCAGCTTTCCAGTCCGCCAGTTCCCTGGCGGTATGCGCCAATCGCGGATGCGGAGGAAAAACGAGCGGCGCCTCGGGCGGCGCCGCGTACAGGGGGACGGCGGCCAGCAACAGCATCAGAAGGACAGTCATGGATAAACAACCTCACGTTTCGAATCCGTATCGATACGTGCCGGATCATACCATGCCCTCTGCTCAAGGCCATGTCGAAACGCCGTGACAGCTCCTTACTCCACCACCACTGCCGTCTGGTCATCGAGGCAGACAATGACTTTCACGCCCAGCGCCAGGCAGGGCTTCAGGTCCGGCCGGTCCTTCAATAATTTGAAGTACTCTTCGCCGGCAAAGGACACGACGATACGTTTCATCGGCTCCCGGTAGCGGCTATCCAGCCATACCCCTTCGATCTGGTAGAACACCCGCCCGGCAACATGCCGAACCGCTTGCGCCGGATCCGTAACCGCCTCCTGGCGCTTGTAGTCCTGAATCGCCTCGCTCAGTTCCACAGCGCCGCGTCCGGAGGAGCGCTTGAAGGAATCGGTCGATTGATCCGCCTTGGGCGCCGCCACGCTGTAACGGCGGAGTGAGTCGCTGCTTCCCGCCCCCCCCGCCGCCTTGAGCAGCGTCCTGGCATCCTCCTCAAACATTGGTGTCGCGCCCGGCGCCGGACGCATCGGTCCCGGCAGGGGGTCAACCCGGGGGTGGTCGGCGGTTGGCTCGGTCACCAGGAAGGAGGTATACGGTGTCATGATGCCGAATTCCTTGCCCAGCCGGAGCACTTCCTGTTTGAGTTCAGGGTCCTCGCCGCGCAACCGGATCTCATCCAGTAGATACCCGACGCGGCGGGTCGCCCACAGCCGCGGCACAAACTCGTTGTCGGCGTTGGCCTCGGGGAAGGTGTCCTCATACACATACTCCCGCCTCTTCCCGTTGACCTCACCCGTCAGACGGATCGCCACGTGCCCAGCGCCCTCGTAGCGCCCGAACACGGTGAGTTGATCGCCGCAGAAGAGATCCGGCAAGGGATGGGGATGTACCTGTTTGATCGTCACCTTGTCGACGGTCACCACGGGTCGGCTAAGCACCGGCCGGCTGATACGATCGGCCAGCGCCGACACCCGGATCTCAATATCCTCCTCCGGTTTGACATAGCAGGACGATCCGCCGTTCTCACCGGCCAGTTTGTCGAGCAGATGCGTATTGACCTCTTCCCCGACGCCAAACACGAACAACCGCCTGGCACCCGCCGCCTGACCATTGAGACTCCTGACCTCTTTTAGAAGGGCCTCGACATCGGTTTCGCCCACCGTCGGCTTGCCATCGGTAAGGAACACCACAAGGGCCGGGCGAGCCTTGTCCGATTTCATGGCAAGGGCCATCCGCAGCGCCTCTTGGATCGCTGTCCCGCCCCTCGCCTCGATCCCCCGCACAAACCCCAGCGCGCTCTCGCGGCTCTTCTCGTCTACCGCAACCAGTTCCCGCGCATACGGCTCCACATCGGTACTGAAACGCACCACATTGAACCGATCACCGGGGTTGAGCTTGCGGATGCAGTATTCCAACGCCTGCCGGGCCTGCTCGATCTTCTTGCCCGCCATGCTCCCGGACGAATCAAAAACAAACACAATATCCTTGGGCAACTCCACTCCGTCGGGGGGTTCCACTGTCGGCGCAATCGCCATCATAAAATACCTTTCGCCGTCTTTGTCGGCATGCGTCAGCAGATTCAGGCCAAACGCTTTCTTCGATACCCCGTAGAAAAGCACGAAGTCGCGATCCAGCGTCGTTCGATCCTCCTCGAACCCAAGGACGGCCTCGCGCTCCCCTTTCCGCGTGATCCCAACCCGGTGCGACGGTGAATAGACCGTTTTGATCGGTTCGGAGGAGATCACCGTTGCCGTCACCGTGAAATCTTCCAGGGTGCGCGATGCGGTCTCGGCAGTGCGCAAGGGATAGACCAGGCGGTAAAGTCCCGACTCGAAGTCCAAGGTCTGGGAATACGTCAGTTCAATCTTCTGCTCCCCATGGCGAGGCACGGGAAAGACGCTGACCCGGAACAGGTTGCCGCCCATGTTTTCCAGAAGGCCGGGATCCTTAAGGTGCCGGACAATATCCTCATAGAGGCCGCGGGCCTTCTCCTTCTCCACAAGTTCGCCGCCCATCCGCTTGCCGTTGACATACAAGGCGAAGTCCGTAACCACCGCCTGCGGCGGCAGGGGAAACACATAGACGGCCTCAAGGTCGCGGTCGGTGCTGTTCTTGAAAGTTTGCCCCACGCTGACGCCGGCCACGCCGTCCTTGATCCGGATAGCGACCCGCTGGCTCTTGACGGCCAAGGGAGGAACCGACACATCCTTCGGGATGAGCAAGCCCGCCCCAAACGCCGTTGCCGACAGCAGCAACCCGACGGACACCGCCACCCGTGAAATAAGTCTTTTCATAGTGCCTCCCAATCCTTGCCCTGGCGTCTCCCTCGGCGGACCGGGCCGGCCCCGGCCAGACGCCGCCGGGACAACCGCCGCCACTGGAAGAGGGCGCAACGGCTCGGTAATAACAGGTTAGACGCAGACGGCTATAAAATTGTTCCCGCCGGGTGATCCCGGCGGCGGGTCAGTCCTCAGCGCCTCGCCGTTTTGGAGTTGGACGCGCTCCGGCCGTTCGATATCATGCCGCGTGCAGGAGGATTGTGACGGGTTGGCTCTCTCGGGCTCTTGTTGAAGGAAGACACCATGGCGAAGGACAGGCCAAAGACATCCTCTCCCGATATCGGTGCCATCCTGCCGATTCTTCACGGCATCACCATTTTCGGCGGCCTGTCCGACAAGCAACTAGCCACCTTGTTTGCGCAGCTCGAAGGCACCTCCTTTGGAGCCGGCGAGACCATTTTTGAGCAGGGACAAACGGCGAGCGGCATCTATGTGGTCTTGTCGGGGCGGGTCAAGATCGTGGCCAGAGTGGACGATACGCCCATGGAGCTGGTTGAATACCGGAAGGGCCAGTGTTTCGGGGAGACTTCGGCCATCGGTATTCTGCCGCATTCCGCCACCGCCCACGTCATCGAGGATACCGCCGTGCTCGTGTTGTCCGCACGCGCCCTGCATAGCCTGTATCATGAGGATCCCCCGCTGTTCGGTCTGCTGATCCTGAATATTGCCCGTGAAGCCTGCCGTCGTCTCAATAAGACCGACCAGATCATGCTCCACTACGCCAGCGCCAAGACCAACTCCCACCCTAATTGAGCTTTCCAGCCCGTTTGTGCTATACTGGGTATGACGAAAGGGAGGGAGATTTATGAAACGATTTCTGCTTATCGGTTTGATCGGCTGTTACCTGCCCGTGGGAACGGCCATGGCTCTCCCGAACGGAAAGGCCGTCGGGGCCGTGGCGGGCGCGGCGGCGGGCTTGATCATCGCCAATAACGTTCACGGAGTGAATCCCTGGGTGGCCGCTCCCGTGGGCGCCTTGCTGGGCGGCTATCTCGGCTCCCGATACGAAGACTATCGTCGTTACCAGGGCGAGCGCGATGACGGGCGTTATGACCGGCGCTACGATGACCGTTATGACCGGACCCGCCACGGGGATTATTACCGGCCCGGCTATCGTCGCGGCTACGGCTATGACCGCTATCCTGAAACGAGAACGGAAGTCATCTGCGTTGAGAAGCGCGAGAAGAAGGCGACCCCAGCCCCCGTGACCCCGGGGGATCCGCATCCCGGCGTCGACCTGATCAAGGTCTCCATCCTGAACTCCAATGGCATTCGCACGGATATCCCCATCCTAAGGGTAAAGGGAAAATTCGTGGGGCCCCAAGGGGAACCCTATGAGACGTTACCGACCGCGGAGCAACTGGCCAAACGCTACGGCATGTAGCCTGGGCTTGAGCCATGATCACTGCGGTCGTTGCGCTTGAATCCGATAGAATCGTCCCGAGGTGGAGTACCCGTCATTGAAGGACAGGGTACCGCCGGTTCCCCAAAAAACAGACTGCCCCGGCACATTGAGCCAACCATTGTTGAGGATCAGGGAGGCACTGCACGCGAGCACCTCATCGTCAAGAGCCTCGGCAAGTCCGACATCGCGAGTGCCGACGACATCGTGCCCCTCGCTGCGGAGAAAGTCGACGCGGTCTCCAACGTGATGTTCTGATCGCAGAAGAAGCGCATGCTGAGCTCAGGCAGGAATCAGAATCTCCTCGTCGCGCACGACTTCGCCCGCATACTCCAGAGCGGCGCGAACATCGTCCTCAGTCAACTCGGAGTAATTCCTGAGAACCCGTGCCACGTCGTAGCCTCCTGCCAGCAGACTGAGAATATTGGCCACCATGATCCGAGTGCCTCTCACGCATGGTTCTCCGTGACAGACATCGCGTCGTATTTCAATCCTGGTGTTCATGGCATACCTCGTCGCTTTCTGAAATCCAGTCTACTCTCCTTCCGGCCTGGAGACAATCGCAGTCATTCGCCCCGCCACGTTGAACCACAAGGTGCGACGATCTGTGCCCCCGGATCCCGACTCGCCCACCGTCCCATCCCTGGGGAGTGAAATCTTGAGCCACGTTCTTGCACCTGCAAGCCGGGGCCATGCGTTTTCGGGGTCGCAAAGGAGTACGGTGGCCGCCGGTCAAGTGAGACTGTCGGGAAATAGCACCAGTTCATCTGATCCAACCCTGCGCCCAGACGACTGTCCACATGCCACGCTTCCGGGCTAGATAGAACGTGTCGCCTCCCCCACCTGAGCTATCGGGAATGCTCGTTTCCACATAGGCGCGCTCACCCTGTATCCCGTTGACTGATAGAATTATGCTGGACGTAATGCTCCTTTACCGGCCAATAAGGCGAGACGCCTTATTCTCGTTATATCTATCTCG
>CAYOIT010000058.1:0-25763 GCA_964404035.1 uncultured Verrucomicrobiota bacterium
GCATGCGCTTGAGAATCGCCTTGGGCGGGTCGTATTGCGGCGCGGTGTAGGCGATTTCCTTGTAGCGGTTGATGCTGAGATCGTAGCCGTTGGCCCGGATCTCCTCCACCGGTACCACGAATGCCTTGGCTTTCCTGTCCTTGGGTTCCGCGTGATCCGTGGTTCGCCTTTCCCATTTCGTGATCACATCCGGGATATCGTTCGCCTCGATCTTTGTCCGCTTGTCGTCGAGCGAGTACCCGTCCGCCTCCATGTCGTAGAACCAGACGCGCTCGGTCGTGCCGCCCTTGACGAACACCAGCGCGGCGGTACTGACGCCGGCATACGGCCGGAATACGCCGGAGGGCATGGAGATGATGCCCTGTAACTCGCACTGGTCGATCAGCATCTTTCGCAGGTCCTGGTGCGCGGTGCTGGACCCGAACAGAACGCCGTCGGGCACGATCACGCCGGCCCGGCCGCCCACGCGCAACAGGTTGATGATGCGGTTTACGAACAGCAGTTCGGTCTTGGTGGTCTTGAGCGACAAATCCTCATTGATGTCGCCCTTGTCGATGCTGCCCTTGAAGGGCGGATTGGCCAGCACCACGTCGTAGCGGTCGTGTTCGGTGAACTTCTTGGACAGAGTGTCACGGCATTCAATCTGTGGGCAGGTGATGCCGTGGAGCATGAGGTTCATCAGGCTCAGGCGCACCATGGTGGAATCAAAGTCGTAACCGTGGAACGTGCGTTCCCGTAGGACCTGCCATTGCCGTTCGTCGGTGAGTTTGTCCGCCACGAGCCCGCGCTCGATGCCGTTCTCGTCCACGTGGCGCTGCCGCTTGCTCGTGTGCTGGGTGAGGATATGGACAAAGGCGCCAAGCAGGAACCCGGCGGTGCCCTCGGCGGGATCGCAGATCTCCTCGCCGAGTTTTGGGTCCACGAGCGTGACGATCATCTGGATGATATGCCGCGGGGTACGGAACTGGCCGTTCTTGCCGGCGGCACTGATCTCAGACAACAGGTACTCGTAGAGGTCGCCCTGGGTATCGTGGAACACCTGGCCATTTTCGGAGCGTTCCCGGTCGATCTCGGTGTAGATATCGTCGATGATGCCGACGGCCTCCACCAACAGGGACGGTTTGGGGATCATGAAGACGGCATCGCTCATGTAGCGGGCGAACGGGTTATCCTCGCCGCCCAGGCCCTTGATGAACGGGAAGACCTGGTCGCGCACGTGGGCCAGCATCTCTTCGCCGGGTAGGTGCCGGAAATGACTCCAGCGCAGTTCCTCGCGGGGGTAGTTTTTGCCGTCGGCGCGCTTGTACTTGCCGTCGAACAGCGACGTGTTCGGACGCTTCAGCCATTCGGCATCTTCCTTGGCCTTCTGGTCATTGGCGTCCAGTCGCCGCATGAAAAGCAGGTAGCTGATCTGCTCGATGGCGGTCAGCGGGTTGGCGATACCTCCGGACCAGAACTTGTCCCAGAGGGAATCGACTTTGGAGCGAAGGGTGGAAGTCAGCATGGGGGCTTTCCCTCGTGTTTGAGATTCGTCCACTTGGCGGCCCGCCCCCCTCCTTGGACTGCGATGAGTCCCTCGTTCCGGAGTTGGCGCAGAACCAGGCGAACCATGTCGCGACTCACGCCCGGGCAGTCGGCTTCGATATCCGAGATGGCGAAGGGGGCGATGCGTTTTTGCGCGGCCCTCCGGACTTGCACGGTCTTGCTGCCCTTTCCGGACGCCAGGGTTCCAACGCGGTCCTCGAACTCCCGGTAAGCACGGAGGAGCGTTCCCCACAGGTAATTGAGCCACGGAGAGACGTTGTGTTTGCCGTCGTGCCAACTCCGCGAAGACGCCTCCAGGGCCTCGTAGTAAGTGGTTTTGCTGTCTTCCGTGATGCGCTCCAAGCTCACGTACCGGCCGACTTCGTAACCGGCGCGATAGAGCAGTAAGAGAGTGAGGAGTCGAGCCAGGCGACCATTGCCGTCTGAGAAAGGATGGATGCACAGGAAATCGAGCACGCCCAGCGGAATGAGCACCAGCGCGTCGTGCGACCCCATCTGCTCGGCAGCGGCGTAAAAGGTGATAAGATCGTTCATGGCCTGCGGCGTGGACACCGCCGGGACGGCACGGAAGCGAACGCGCTGGATCTGACCACTGGCGTCCCTTTCGACAATCTCGTTGTCGGTCATCTTCCATCGGCCTCCCTGCTGCGGGAGGTAACGGTGGATCATGGCGTGTAACTGGAGAATGACGTTGACCGTGAAATCCATGTGCCGCGCGGATTCGTGGATCAGGGCGAGGGCGTCACGGTACCCCGCGATCTCCTGCTCGGAGCGGTTACGGGGCGATGACGACTCCAGCACGAGCGCCTCGATGCGGTGGTGTGGCGCGGTGATGCCCTCCAGCCGGTTCGAGCACTCGCTGGATTCGATAATGGCGGCCTGTCGGAGCGCTTCCAGGGTTTCCGGGGTCTGACGGGTAAACAGGTCCTGCCTGCCCCGGCATTCCCCGATGGCGCGGAGCGTCGAGACTTGCTCAGAAGAGAACTGAAGCGCCGACAAGTAAGCTGCAGACAACGATTTCACTCAGTCTCCCCAATAGAATGCGGTAACGAACTCAGACAATGGGGGTAATATGGCGTGCATATTACCTGGTTCCAAGATGTTTTTACCCGTATCCGATCTATCACCCGCTGATCCCATTCCAAGACTCCCTCGACGGTCCGCCTTCTGCCGCACACTCACGCCACCAACTGCTGTGCGAACCGCAGCACTTCGTCGATTTCCGCCGACGTGAACACGCCCCGGATGCCGTTCGGATGCACGCGGGTAAACGGATCTTCAACCAGTGCCTTCTTCTCCACTTTGCCTGTCTGGAGGATGTAGGTCTCCAGTGTGCGCAGGAACTGAATCTGGATCGCCGTGAGCGTGGTATGCGTGGCGATGAAGTCCGTGAACGCCCGGCTTATCGTCACCGGCCAGGACTCCAACCGCTCCAAGCCCAGAATATGCCGTATGAACTGGATGAAGTGGGCCGTGCGGTGATCGTAGGCCCTGCGCAGGTGCTCTTCGGTAATCTCAGGATTCTCCTTGGCGAGGACAGCGGCAAGTCTTCCGAGTTCCGCATCGGTGATCGGTTTGCCGGCCTGGATCTTCTGTAGTACCGGGTTCCCGGCCACCAGCGCACGCACCCGCGCCTCGACGCGCTCGCGGTAAACAGAACTGGTCATGCGCTCGTGGTCGGTTCCGAATTCGATGGTCTCTTTCACCCTGACCATGTCCTCGATATCGAGTTTCATGATCGCCGGAAGATCCTTCTGGCGGTATTTCATCAGTGGTCCCAGCCGGTCGATGGCAAGCCAGAACTTCGCATGCGTTGGCCTTAACCACCAATCGTGATCCCTCACGGCTTCAACCAGGTCGCGCTCTTTTGCCACGGTGTTGACCGTCAGCGGGAGTTGTGCCACCTGCGCTCGAATACTGCGCCGTAGCAATCGATACGTTAGCCGGCTTCCGAGAAGAAGCGCCGTGCCAAGCTCCACCATCTCACATTCGAAGCGCATGGCTTTGAACTCGGCATCCGACCGTACACGCATGACGGGTGCGATGGAGGAGCGCAGGTATTCAAGGCCCTCGGGCGTCAAAGACGACCACCATGATGCCGGACCCACGACCTCCAATGCTGCGCGATGGTCGGCCACAACGACGTTGTTCGTCGGGAGTGCGGCAATATCACGCTGCAGGTCCGCCTTGTTCCGGTCCGAAATGTCCATGCGTTTCCCGGCCAGGGAAACGGCCAGTTGATCCAGACGGGCGAAAAAAAGGCGTACGGGAAGCGGTACCTGCGTGCCCGGCTCCCGTCCCTTGGGTTTCATCTTGAAGAACTCGAAGTTGCCCCAGCAGTCAATGATCAGGAACTTATCCTTTTCGGGGCACCAGGGTCGGATCATGTCGGGGTCGAGTATGCGGGTGCCCCGGCCGATCATCTGCCAGAACTTGACGTAGGAGTATACAGGCTTTGCGAAGACCAGGTTGACCACCTCCCGCACGTCTACGCCCGTATCCATCAGGTCCACCGAGATCGCGACCCGCGGCAGGTCCTTTGTCCGGAACTGGTCCAGCAAGCCACCCTTGCCATGGACGCGGGAATCCTCGGATACGAGCACGCGGGCCAGCTTTCCGGTGTGTTCCGGGTACATCGCATCGAACAGGGCTTGGAGTCGGCGTGCATGGGCTTTGGAGATGGCAAAGATGATCGTTTTACCCGGCAGCGTGCCGGACGGGTCCTTGATACACTCCTCCATGAACTCCCGCACGATGAGCGAGTTGGTGCCTGCGTTGGTGACCTTGCGCTCCAGGTCGGTCCCCTCGAAATCGATGTCCTCGACATCCTTTCCCTCGGCCACCAGTTTCCTCTGGATGGCCGGGGACAACGTCCCGCCCTTGATACCTTCCAACTGGAATTTCGACCGGACCTTCAACACTTCGAAGTCGCAAAGATACGGGGGCACATGGCGTACCGCTTCTTCATAGCTGTAGGCAAAGGTCGGGTCATGCTGGTCGCAGTCGAACAGTTTGAACGTATCATGGTCAATGTGATCGCGTGGGGTAGCGGTGAGCCCGATGTTAATCGCGCAAAAGTACTCCAGGACGTTCCGGTACGTGTCATAGATGCTGCGGTGGCTTTCATCGGCGATCACGAGGTCGAAGAAGAAGGGGGACAGGTACGTGGCCGGGGTGGTCCCGCCCTGGATCAGGTTGAGCATCGTCGGGTAGGTGCAGACGTACAACCGCCGACCTTCGCGCACGAAGCGCTTTTCGCGGGGCGCGGGCCAGATGGGTTCTGAGGGCAGGTGTTCCTTGAAAGCATCGCGCGCTTGCTCCAACAGGGGAATACGGTCCACCAGAAACAGGACACGCTTGGCCCAGCGAGCCCGGAGCAGGACATCCATGATGGCAGCGGCTGCCCGGGTCTTGCCGGTCCCGGTCGCCATGACCAGCAACAAACGGCGCCGTTTGGCTTCGATAGCCTCCAGAATCGTGCGTATGGCGGCTACCTGGTAGTCTCGTCCAGCGATCTTGGGGGTGATCATCTCAACCGATAGCGGCTTGCGCGAATCGCGTCGCTGCGCCATCCATTCGAGGTCATCGCGGGCGGGTAAACCGTAGACCTTGACTGGCGGGTAAAAGTCGGACTCCCAGAAGAACGTATCGTGGCCGTTGCTGTACATCACGAACGGCAGCGGGCCACCGTAGACTTCCTGTGCCACTTGAGCGTACTGAAGGCCCTGTTCCTGGCCAGCCTCGGCGTCCTTGGACGTGCGTTTGGATTCAAATACAAGGCCGGGTTTGGACCTTATCAGCAAACCGTAGTCGGCTATTTGGTGCGCATCGTAGCCGGGACGGTACTCCCCCGAGCGCCCTCCTCGGGTGGCAAGGAACAAATCGAGTTCGGTAATCACCTGTGACGGGTCGGTGAGGTTCCAGCCGGCAAGCTGCAGCCGTTTATCGATGATCTGTCGCCTGGTCTCGGCTTCTTTCATGCGCACGCCGTTCTGTTCGCGTTGCTCACCATAGGGGTTGTACTATCCATGAAAAAGCGCTGTCGTTCAACAGCGCTTTTCGCATCGTACTCAGCAGGGCATGGTGGCGGAATGGGCTAACTCGACCCTGTTCGAAAAGGGGTCGGGCACGCAGAAATCCGCATTCCTTAAGCTTTGTCGGGAGCTTTGTCGGGAGCTTTGTCGATTCTTTTCTCTTTCTGCGCCCTTTTTCGACAAAGCTCGCGACAAAGGCCGCAGAGCCGCTGTTTCCTTGCTTGTCGTGTCAGCGCACCTTTTCGGATGGGCTCTAACTCGAATCAGATGTTGCGATGTGATCCTGACTTGTCTGGAGCCCGGGAACTTTTCCCCGGGCTCCCTTCCAGACGGGAGATGGTCAGCCGAGGCCCATCGCCTTGAGGTTGGCGCGGCTGACGGAAAGGCTCAGGAACGGGTCGTTTGTGATGGGACAGGAGTCCTGCTCGACAATGTAGTGTTGGGTGCCGGCGGCCTTACAGGCTTTCAGCACGGCCGGCCAGTCGATGCCTCCTTCTCCGATCGCGCGCCACACCGGCTCGTTGCCCTTGACGCCCCAGTCTTTCAGGTGCACCTGATCCAGGCGGCCCTTCATCTTGTTCACCCAGGCCACCGGGCTCTGATTGCCGCGGGCGACCCAGCCGAGATCGAGCTCGGCCTGCAGGTACTCCGGTTTGGTATATTCAAAAAGCATTTCCAGGAACGTTTTGCCGCCGGCGCCATTACGGACGCCGAACTTCTCGAACTCGAACATATGGTTGTGATACTGAAGGACCAGACCCTCGCGGACGAGCGCCTTGCCGAAGGCGTTGAACTCCTTCGCCAGGGCTTTCCAGTCCGCCAGCGTGGACAGCTTGGCGCAATCAAGCCAGGGGATGGCCACGTAGCTGATGCCCCACTTCTGGCAGGTGGCGATCACGCCGCTCAGGTCGTTGCGGAACTCCTCGACCCCGATATGCGCGCCGATCGGCGCCACGCCGGCATCGAGCATGATCTTGCGAAGCTCGGAGGGATCAATCTGGCCCACGCCTGAAATCTGGGCGGCCTCGTATCCGATCTTGCGCACGCGGCGCATGGTCTTCACCATGTCCTCGGGCGTCTTCAGGAAATCACGAAGCGTATAGAGCTGGGCGGCAATGACGGGCTTTCGGGCCATAACGTTGTCTTCTCCTTTAATGGGCAAATTGCGGTCAGTTCAACAAATGCGCGCGGATGTTACCAGATCCGCCTTGCCATGCCAACAGCCGACAGAGCAGGAGATTCCCCGGTTTTCAGATCATCCCCAGACAGAAGACTTCTTCACCACTTATAGGGAAATGAAGAAATCCAGGCAGGAAGAGACGATGTTGGGCGATGTGTTCGTCTGGCGGACACCAGACGAACACATCGCCCAATGAGGCTTTTGGAATCCGGGAAAACGGGGTGATAGGCCCTGTTTTCTTTTCCATGATTCCCAGGGAACGGTTGCGGCATTTTCCCTGGGGTGTATTCCACGCCAGGAAAATGCCGCAACATTGGACTTCTCCCGCGTGGATTTCTTCATTTCCCCATCAGTGGTGCCTCACCCAGAGCGGAGGGGGCGAGGACTTGCCGGAGGATGGGAGCCGCCGTACGGGCCATGACGCGGTTGCCGGCGTCGTTGGGATGAATGAAGTCCTTGTGGAGGGCGGGGTCCATCCGGGTCGGGTCGGAGGGATCGGCCAGGGCTTTGGCGAAATCGATGATGCCGTCGGCCTTCATCTTGTTGGCGAGGATCCACTCGTTGATCGCGACGCGCAGGGTTTCCTTGGCCGGATCGTCGGAGAAGGCTTTGTAGCCGCCGGCCGGCGGCAACGTGCACCACACGACCTTCACGCCGGGAGACTGCTGGCGGAGTTCCTTGACGATGGTGGTCGCGACCTTTGTGTAGTTGGGCAGATTTGTGATGCTCTTCCGGCAAAGATCGTTGATGCCCAGTAAAACGGTCACCAGATCAACCCCCGCGACCTCGTTTTTGACGTACCGGTGGAGGCCGCCGCTCTGGATGAGTTGATCACCGTTGACGCCGGCATTGAGGACGGGGAGCTGGAGTTCCTGGCCAAGCAGATCGGGGTAACGGTTTCCGCTGTCGGGCGTTGCGCCATAGCCCTGTGTGATCGAATCGCCGTAGCACAGGATGAGCGGTCGTGTGTCGGTGGTGAGAACATCGATGCGCCACACCATGCTGCCGCGGTACCCGATCTTGCTGCTGACCGGGCCCTCGGGTGACGCCGCGAGGAAGCCGCCATCGACATCGTAGAAATAGGGGGCCTTGGCACCGGGCTTGTAGGCTTCCTGCAGGTACCAGAGCCCGGCGGTGATGGGAATGGTCATCTTGTCCGAGGCCGTCGGCGGTTTCTCACTCATGGGGCCGATGGTGAATGACGCGTTGCTCCGGACGGTGATGGGGTAGACGGGCGGCTTGATCGCGCCATCCACGGCGGTTGACGCCGCCTGGACGAGGCTGAAGTGCTGTACGTCGATCGTGCCGTTGCGGCTGCCCTGAAAGCGAAGTCTGACCTGGGTTCCGCTGAAGGCCAGCGGCGTGGGCAGGCGCAGCGTGCGGTCGGCGGGCGTATTCAACTCGCCCATGAAAGCGCGTTTCACGTAGGCGGTGCGCCACAGGCTGGTTTCCTGGGCGGAGGCGTACGCGGCGAGCGTGAGGAGGGCGCAGAGGGCGATGCTTCGGACAAGACCCGCGTGACGTGGAGTGTTCATGGGGGAGGAGGTTGCCAAGACGGGGCAGGGGCGTCAAGCGGCGTTCAAACGCGGCACTGTCTACCGATAGTAATGGATGGCCGTCCAGCCTTTTCCTATACTCTCTCAATGGGTTCAGGAGGGAAAGTGGAGCAGGGACAGCGATATATCCTGGCGGTGTGGTTGAGTGCCGGCCTGATGGGGCTGGTAGGCGCCGGGGCCCTGTGGGTCGGGTGGACGCGCCCTCCTGACGTGGCCCTCACTGAAAGCCTTCCGGGTCTGGATGGGCGGACCGGCCAGACTCAAAAGGTTGAAGCCTCTATTCGCCTGGGTGCTTTGTTTGAAAAGGGGGAGGGCCGACCTTCCTCCCTGCCCGGTGCCTGGCCGCGGTTCCGTGGTTCGGACGCCTCGAACATCGCGCCGACGCCGGTTCCCCTGGCCGAGTCCTGGGGTGTGAAGGGGCCGCAGGTCCTCTGGACGGTCGATCTTGGAGAAGGGCACGCCGGAGCCGCTGTGGCGAACGGGCGCGTGTATGTCATGGATTATGACGAAACACGGCGCGCGGATCGGCTGCGGTGTTTTTCACTGGATGACGGCCGCGAGATCTGGTGGCGCGGCTACACGGTGCCCGTCAAACGCAACCATGGCATGTCGCGCACGGTGCCGGCGGTTTCCGGCGGCTACGTGGTGAGCATGGGGCCCCGTTGCCATGTGATGTGTGTGACCGCGGACTCGGGTGATTTTCTCTGGGGCCGGGATCTGGAGCGGGAGTTCGGGACCAAGGTCCCCGACTGGTACACCGGTCAATGTCCGCTGATTGACGACGGCGTGGCGGTGCTGGCGCCCTGTGGGACCAATATCTTCATGTTGGGCATCAACTGCGCCGATGGGAAGACGGTGTGGAGCACTCCGGCGCCGGGGAAGTGGCTGATGTCGCATGCCTCCGTGGTTCCGGCCACGATCGGCGGGAAGAGGATGTACGTCTATGCGGCGATCAACGGCCTGGCGGGAGTCTCGGCGGAGCCGGAGGATCGGGGTGCCCTGCTGTGGCAGACGGAGGCCTGGAAGCCGGCGGTGATCGTGCCTTCACCGGTGGTGATGCCGGATGGCCGGATCTTCCTGACGGCAGGGTATGGCGCCGGCAGCCTGGTGTTGCAGGTGAGTCGCAAGGATGAACGCTTTGACGTGCAGGTGGTGAAGCAGTTCGGGCCACGGGAGGGACTCGCCTCCGAGCAGCAGACCCCGGTGTTCTACCAGGGACGTTTGTTCGCGGTATTGCCGAAGGACGCGGGGCCGAATCGCAACCAGTTCGTCTGCGCCGATCCAGAGGGGAACCTGCTCTGGACGAGCGGCAAGGAAACCCGGTTTGGGATGGGGCCGCTCATGGTGGCCGGCGATCGCTTTCTAGTTCTCGACGATCAGGCGGTGTTGACCATGGCCCGTGCCACGGTTGAGGGATTTCAGCCGATGGCCAAAGCGGCTATCCTCGACGGTCACGACGCCTGGGGACCGTTTGCCCTGGTGGGGACCAGGCTGTTGTTGCGGGATTCACGGCGCATGGCCTGCGTGGAGTTGGGGGTGGGTGGGGTTTCGGATAGGGATTGGAAATGACTCGGAAAGAACAGATGCGATGGTGGCTGACGTGGTTGACCGTGGCTGTGGTGGCCGTGGGGGCAGGTCTGCTGATCAGGGCCCGGCGCGAGACGGTGGTCACGACCGATCCCGGGACCGGCGAACTGGGCCGCAACTTCCGCTTTGATGTGAGCGACCTCAAACGGCTTGATCCGAGTTTGCTGATGGGGCGGGAGCGAGCCCCTGTTCCAGCGTTGGTGGAAAGCCCGCACGCCCTGGCCGTCGATGAGGCGGATCGTCTGATCGTGGGAGGGAAAGACGAAATCGCCGTGATCGAAACGAATGGCGTGGTGAGATCCCGGATCCCGGTGCCGTTTGCCGTGAGGTGCGTGACTATTGAAGAAGATGGCGCCCTGTACGTCGGGCATACGGACCATGTCGGCGTCTACCACCAGGGCGGACAGGCGCCGACTCAGTGGCCCTCCTTAGGTTCCAATGCGGTTTTGACATCGATCGCGACGGCGGGTGAGACTGTGTTTGTTGCGGATGCGGGCAATCGGGTGATCTGGCGGATGGACAAAACGGGCAAGGTGCTTGGCCGGATCGGAGATAAGAGCGAGGGGTACGATGGCTTCGTCATTCCAAGTCCGCATTTCGACCTGGCTATCGGGTCGGTGGGCGAGCTTTGGGTGGTGGATCCCGGGCGGCATACTCTGACGGCTTTCGGCAGCGATGGTCGACGTCGCTCGGTCTGGGGACAAGCGGGGATGGCGGCGGCGGGCTTCAGCGGATGCTGCAATCCCACCGATATCGCGATCCGGAGCGATGGATCGTTTGTGACCAGCGAAAAGGGACTGGTCCGGGTGAAGCTTTACACGCCGGCCGGCGAGCTTTTGGGGGTCCTGGCCGGTCCCGAACAGTTTGATGAAGACGTGCGCGGGTTGGATCTGGCGGTCGACCGTGCAGGGCGGATCATGGTGCTGGACCCGGCTCGCGGACAGGTGAGAGTGTTTGAGGTGAAGGGGACGGAGAGAAGTTGGAATTCAGAATCCAGAACGCAGGAGTCAGAATGAAGGACCCCGAGGCGAAGGTTGAAACGGCGCAAGCCGGTGGTGCGCTCTCGAGAGGTGTGAGCAGGCGACACTTCCTTCAGGGGGCCGGACGCTATGCCCTGCTGGGAGTGCTGGGACTGTTGGGCCTGGCGCTGGGCCGCCGTGCCCGGCCGACGAAAGGGCAGGAGTATGTCTGGCAGATCGATCCCGAAAAGTGCATGCAGTGCGGGCGGTGCGCCACGGCCTGCGTCTTGACTCCGTCCGCGGTGAAGTGCGTGCATTCCTATTCCGTGTGCGGCTATTGCAATCTGTGCGGCGGTTACCACCAGCCGAACACCAAGACGCCGGATACGGCGGCAGAGAACCAGCTCTGTCCCACGGCGGCGATCCGGCGCCGGTTTGTCGAGGATCCCTACTATCAGTATGACATTATCGAAGCCCTCTGCATCGGGTGCGGGAAGTGCGTCAAGGGCTGCGGTTCGTTCGGGAATGGCTCGCTGTTCCTGCAGGTGCGCCATGACCGGTGCGCGAACTGCAATGAATGTGCGATTGCCCGGCAATGCCCGGCAGAGGCTTTTGTGCGCGTTCCGGTTTCGCGGCCGTACCGGCTGCGGGGAGAGACCGTCTGACGTGAAATGGCTGGCACATGTATTAGGTGGACGCCGGTGTCCCTACCGGCGTCTGACCGCGCTGGGGACAGCACGGTCCACCCTCGCGAACGCCCGGACCCTGATGAAGCGACTGATGGCGACAGGAATCTGTCTGGTGGCCTTGCTTGGAGGGGGCGTCCTGGGGGCGGAACCCCAGTCACGGTTCCCCAAGCCGGAATTTGAGACCGGTTATGTTCAGCCGACGACGCAGTGCCCCGCGCCCCGGACCGTGGGGATGGAATGGCTCGATGTGGCGGTTCTGACAGGTGCGTTGGCGCTCACGGCGTGGCTGGCCCTCAGGAAGCGGTCGCGTCGCGGGGTGCTGGCCGTATCGCTGTTCAGTATTCTGTACTTCGGATTCTTTCGCCAGGGATGCATTTGTCCCGTTGGGTCGATCCAGAATGTGGCGGTGGCGTTGGCATCGAGGTCATCTGTCCTGCCTTGGACAGTCGTCCTTCTGTTTCTACTTCCCCTCGTCTTTGCCTTGTTCTTCGGCCGGGTGTTCTGCGCGGCGGTCTGTCCGCTGGGGGCGATCCAGGATATCGTGATCCGCCGGCCGGTGAAACTGCCGCGCGCGGTGGCCGGGGCGCTGGGGCTGGGGCCTTACCTGGCGTTGGGGCTGGCCGTGCTTTATGCGGTGACCGGGGCCGGTTTTGTCATCTGCCGCCATGACCCGTTTGTCGGCTTCTACCGGCTGGGAGCCCCGGTGACGATGCTGGTGTCGGGAGCGGTCTTCCTGCTGATCGGGATCTTCGTGGCGCGCCCCTATTGCCGTTTCCTGTGTCCGTACAGCGTTCTATTGAACTGGATGTCTCGGTTTGCGGCGCGGCATGTGACGATCACGCCGGACAAGTGTGTCGACTGCCGGCTTTGCGAGGAGGCCTGTCCTTTTGACTGCATCCTGCCGACGACGCCCGAACGTCCGCCGGAATCGCGGCCGGCGGCCCGGCGGCGACTGGGCCGCGCGGTGGCGCTGCTTCCTGTTTCGATCCTGCTAGGTACCCTGGCCGGGTGGTCCCTGCATTCGGTGTTGGCGGAGAGCCATCCCGTGGTCAGGCTCGCCGGGCGGATTTCCCTGGAGGAGCGTGGGCGGAGCAAGACCTACACCGTGGAGAGCGAGGCCTTCCGGGGGACCGGCCAGCCGACGGCGCAGCTTTACGAGGAGGCCCGCGCTATTGTGGGGCGCTTCCGGGTCGGATCGGCGATGGTGGGCGGATTTCTGGGGTTTGTAGTCGGCGGTCAACTGGCGGGACTGGCGTTGTGGTCCAGGCGCAAGGAGTATGAGATCGACCGCGGGAAGTGCCTCAGTTGTGGACGTTGTTTCGAGTATTGCCCGGTGGGGCGGCAGGCGCAGCGTTGAGTCGCCTTCTCCGGGTGGACGCCGGTGTCCCTACCGGCGTCTGACCGCGCTAGGGACAGCGCGGTCCACCAAAGAGGGCGGGTTGAAGGACTGAAAAGGCGCGAACAGAAGTGGTAATCATGCAGAGGGAAGACGAACTCGGAAATAGGAAGGCGGTTCGGTCGGCGGCTTTGGCCGGGGCCGCCGTGGCGGGTGTATTCTGTCTGGTGGTGAGCCTGCTGCTGCTGGCCAACTACCTCCAGCTCAGACTCAACGACCCGCTGAATTCCCCGGCGCTGGTTGCGTTACGAACTCAGTTTGCCCAACAGCAGTCGAACGAGACGCTGAAGGCCCAGATCCGGACGTTGGACTTGATGGCGCGCAAGGCCTTCTTTACGACCACTCAGCAACTGCGGGTCGGCGGCTTTCTGCTGCTGGGCGGTGCCGTGGTCTGTGTTGGCCTGACGATGGTTGCCGGCTTGCTGCGCCCGATCCAGCCCGATCCTAAACAGCTTCCACCCCTGGACGCGGTCTGGCTCCGCCGGGCCGGATTCCGGCGGGGCATCGGAATCGCCGGCGGGGTGCTGTTGGCGGCGGCCCTGGCGGCGTGGATCGGGGCGGATCGAAACCTCGGACGCTACGAGGTGGCTCCGGCCGGAGTTGCCAAGGTCCCCGTGGCCGAAAAGCCGGCCGCGGGTTCGGGCGCAGTTCTCCCCGCTCGCGGGGTGCCGTCGCGGGAGGTGCTGCTCAAGAACTGGCCCAACTTTCGTGGCCCCGATGGGAACGGTGTATCCTTCGCGGAGCGGTGTCCGACCAATTGGAACGGCAAAACGGGCGAAGGGATCAAATGGAAACTGCCGATCCCGCGCGCCGGGTTCAGTTCGCCGATCATTTGGGGAAAACGGATCTTTCTGACGGCGGGCGATAAGGACGCCCGGGAGATTTACGGTGTCGACGCCGACAGCGGTGCGTTGCTGTGGACGACGGTGGTCAAGGACGTGCCCGGGGCCACGGATGAAGTTCCGGACGTGGCAGAGAACACCGGGTTGGCGGCGTCCACCCCTGCCACGGACGGGGAACGGGTCTACGCGATTTTTGGAACGGGTGAACTCTTCTGCACGGATCTCGATGGCCGACCGGTGTGGAGCCGGTTTCTGGGCAAGGCCGACAACCATTATGGGCATTCGTCCTCATTGCTCGTCGTCGACGGGCTGTTGATCGTGCAGCTTGATCAGGTCAGCCGGGCACGGGTGCTGGCGTTGGATACCCGATCGGGGAAGACGGTGTGGGAGAAGGATCGTCCCGCGGTCTCCTGGGCGTCGCCCATCTGTGTCGGGACGGGCCGCCGCAAGGAATTGATCCTGTGCGACAGCACGGGCGTGGAGTCGTACGACCCGACGAACGGCGTGACATGGTGGCGGGAGGACTGTCTGGGCGGGGAAGCGGCTCCGTCGGCGGCCTATGCCGGCGGCATGGTGTTTGTGGCGAGTGATTACGCGCGGGCGAGCGGTTTGCGACTCACCGACGCGGGGGTCGAGGTGGCGTGGCAGTGGGAGGAAACCCTGCCGGATACCGCCAGTCTTCTGGCGACACCGGAGCACGTGTTCATGGCCACGCGGGGACGCGAACTGGTGTGCCTGGGGGCGAAGGACGGCAAATTGCTCTGGCAGCAGGAGTACACCAGCCAGTGCTATGCGTCGCCGATCCTGGCGGGCGGCCGTGTCTATGCGCTGGACATGGACGGGGTCACACACATTGTCGAGGCGGCGGGCGAATACCGGGCCGTGGCCACCTGTCCGCTGGGCGAGAACGCGGGGGCGACGCCGGCATTTGCCGACGGGCGGATCTATATCAGGGGGTTCAAGAACCTGTATGGCATCGGGGAGTAGGGATGGCAGGGGAGCCAGCCAGGGTAGGCCGGGCGCTACGTCGCCCGGCATCGGCGGGCAGCGTAGTGCCCGCCGTACTGGGTTTTGATGGGGATGGAATATGATGGTTAACGTCCAGGAGGTTGATGAGTTGATTGCGGCCATCGGGCGCGATCAAGGCAGCCTCATGCCGATCCTTCAGGCGATTCAGGAGAAATACCGTTATCTGCCTGAGGCCGCCCTGCGTCGTATTTCGGAAACGACGGAGATCCGGCCGGCGGCCGTGATGGGGGTGGCGACCTTCTACGACTACTTCCGGCTGACGCCTGCCGGGCGGCATCAACTCTGCGTCTGTCACGGTACTGCCTGTCATGTGAAGGGCGCCGGGCATGTCCAGGAGGCGGTAGAACGCCATTTGAAGCTGGCGCCGGGCCAGGACACCGATGCCGAGGGCGAGTTCACGGTCAAGCGCGTGGCCTGCGTGGGGTGTTGCACCCTCGCCCCCGTGGTGGTGATGGGGTCGACCACTTATGGCTACCTGACGCCCAACACGGTCGAAGGCATGTTCAACGACTTCCGTTCGGCGAGCGAGGCACAGAGCGCGGTCCCGGCGACTTCATTTGAAGAAGCGGCTATGATCCCCGAAATCCGCGTTGGCATCGGATCCTGCTGCATCGCGAAGGGAAGCCTGAAGGTGCGCGAGGCGTTCGAGGCGGCCCTGAACGAGTGGGGGATCCAGGCGCGCGTGCGGCCCGTGGGTTGCGTGGGAATGTGCCACGAAACGCCCCTGGTGGAAATTGTCTGGCCCAGGGAAGGGCGGCAGACGAGGGTGACCGCCTCGGCACTGGCGGGCGGCGGGGCGGCTGACCGACCGGCTTCAACCTTGTACCGGAAGGTGACTCCGGCGGATGCGGAACGCATCGTACGGGAACATTTCCGGCCGGGCGGAATGGCGAAGCGGATCAGGGCCTCGGTCAGTTCGGCGCTGGACCGCATGCTCACGCTGCCGGCCCCGGATGGCCTGGAGAAGGCCGCGCTGGACGCGCGGGATGGGCAGGTGTGCGCCTTTCTTGGGAAACAGGTCCGGCTGGCGACCGAGTACTGCGGGCATCTCGACCCGTTGGATATGGAGACCTACGCCGAGCATGGCGGGTTCAAGGCCTTGCAGCAGGTGCTGGCCTCGCTGGGAGCGGAAGCCACGATCACGATGATGAAAGCGGCGGGGTTGCGGGGGCGGGGCGGGGCGGGGTTCCCGGTGGGCGAGAAGTGGGCCGTGACCAGGGGCAGTCCCGGACCCACCAAGTATGTGATCTGCAATGGGGACGAAGGCGATCCTGGCGCGTTCATGGATCGGATGATTCTGGAGTCCTATCCGTACCGCGTGCTGGAGGGATTGGCCATCGCGGCTTACTGTGTGGGGGCCCATGAGGGATTCCTGTATATCCGGGCGGAGTATCCCCTGGCCGTCACACGGGTTCGCGAGGCGATCGCCCGCATGGAGGCGAAAGGCCTGCTGGGCGCGAACGTGATGGGAACCGGGTGGTCGCTCAAACTGGGCATCAAGGAAGGCGCCGGGGCGTTTGTCTGCGGCGAGGAAACGGCGCTGATCGCCTCCATCGAGGGGCGTCGCGGTATGCCACGACTTCGCCCGCCCTATCCCGCCGAACACGGACTTTGGGGATGCCCGACCAGCGTTAACAACGTCGAAACCCTGTCGGTGGTGCCTTGGATCATCCGCCATGGCGCAGAGGCGCATGCGGCGTTGGGAACGGCGCATAGCAAGGGGACCAAGGTGTTTGCGCTCACCGGGAAGGTCCGGCGCGGCGGCTTGATCGAAGTGCCGATGGGGATCACCATCCGGGAGATTGTGGAGGAGATCGGCGGCGGGGTCGAGGAGGGGCGCCAGTTCAAGGCGGTCCAGATCGGCGGTCCGTCGGGCGGCTGCATTCCTGCGAGCCTTGGCGATCTTGGCGTGGACTATGAGGCTTTGAGCCACGCCGGCGGCATCATGGGATCAGGGGGGCTGGTGGTCCTGGACGACCGTGACTGCATGGTGGACATGGCGCGCTACTTTCTCAAGTTCACGCAGGAGCAGTCCTGCGGACAATGCACGTTCTGCCGGATCGGCACGCGCCGCATGCTGAGCATTCTTGACCGGCTATGCGAGGGAACCGCCGTGCCCGGCGATCTTGAAAAGCTCAAACTGCTGGCGAAGGAAGTGTCGCGGGGGAGTCTCTGCGCGCTGGGGCAGACGGCTCCGAATCCGGTCCTCAGCACGCTCCGTCATTTTGAGGAAGAATACCAGGCTCACCTGGAAGGACGGTGTCCGGCCGGAGTCTGCAAGGCGTTGATCCGGTATACCGTGACAGACCGTTGCATCGGGTGTACGCGGTGTGCACAGGTCTGTCCGGTGGAGGCCATCGAGGCGAGGCCGTACCGGAAGCAGGAGATTGACGCGGAGAAATGTACGCGGTGCGATGTGTGCCGGAAGGCGTGCCCGACGGGAGCGATCGAAGTGAGGTAGTCTGTATGCTTCGAGTGATCATAGATGGGCGTGAAACCGGTGTGCCGCATGGGGCCACCGTGTTGGAGGCCGCCAGGCAATTGGGGATCCCGATTCCCACGCTTTGTCATTTAGACGGCTGCCGGGCGGGAACCTCCTGCATGGTGTGCGTGGTGCGGGTGGAGGGGCTGAAGCGATTGGTGCCCGCTTGCGCCTTTCCTGCGCGGGAGGGGATGGTGGTTCACAGCGCCACGCCTGAGGTGGCGGAGGCACGGCGAACGGCCGTGGAGCTGCTCTTGAGCGAGCATGTCGGAGATTGCGAAGGACCGTGTCAGCGGGCCTGTCCGGCCAACATGGAGATTCCCCTGATGCTCCGGCAGATTGCCGCCGGCGAACTCGACCTGGCCCTGGCGACGGTGAAACGGGATATTGCGTTGCCCGCGGTGCTGGGGCGGATCTGTCCCGCACCCTGCGAGCGGGTCTGCCGGCGCGGCAAGGCGGATCAACCGGTCGCCATCTGCCTGGCGAAACGTTTTGCCGGCGACACCGATCTGGACAAAGTGTCGCCCTGGGTTCCCCCGCCGGTGCCGGCGACCGGGAAGACGGTGGCGATTGTCGGGGCGGGGCCGGCGGGCTTGTCGGCGGCCTTCTATCTTCAGGCGCGCGGGCATGCCTGCACGGTGTATGACGATCAGACTGAGGCGGGGGGCTCATTGCGCCGCAGCATTCCTGAGACTGTGCTGCCGCGGTCGGTCCTGGATGCGGAAATTGCCGTGATCCGGAGTATGGGGGTGGTATTCAAGACAGGTGTCAGGGTAGGGGAATCGGTTACGCTGGAGTCGTTGCGAAGCCGGCACGATGCGGTGATGCTGGCGGTGGGTGCCGTGAAGGTCGACGAGGCTCAGGCCTATGGCGTGCAGTTGGGCGAGCGTGGGATTCAGGTGGAGCCGGGGACCTATCTCACGAATGAGCCGGGTGTGTTTGCCATCGGCGCGGCGGTCAGGCCGCTGCGCATGGCGGTGCGGGCCTGTGCCGACGGCAAGGAAGCCGCGTTGGCGTGCGACCAGTTCCTGAGCGGGCGCAAGGTCACAGGCGAGCGGAAACGATTTAACAGTGTGATCGGCAAGGTCACGGATTCCGAAATGAGCGAGTTCCTGCAACAGGCGGATTCCCGTTCTCGTGTCGAATCGCGCGGCGGAGTGGGCTCCGGGTTCGGGTCGAAAGAAGCGGCGGAAGAAGCCCGCCGGTGCCTGCACTGCGACTGCCGGAAGGTCAATACCTGCCGGTTGCGGGACGTAGTCGAAACGCTGGGGGCGCAGGCGCGGCATTTTGCGGATGGGGAACGGAGCGCGGTCACGTTCCAGCGGCAGCACCCCGAGGTGATTTACGAGCCCGGGAAATGCATCAAATGCGGGATATGTGTGCGCCTGACCGAACAGCAGGGCGAGGCGCTGGGCATGGGCTTCGTGAACCGGGGATTTGCGATGCGGGTGCAGGTTCCCTTTAACGCCAAGCTGTCCGAGGCGCTGACCCACACCGCCGACCAGGTAGTAGCCGCTTGTCCGACCGGCGCCCTGGCCGTAACCGGGGCGTGACTCAGGCTAGCGCGACTTGGCGCGGATGACCCAGCGGGTGGGGCTGAGTTCCTCTTCCAGGGTCAGGGGCATGGCGGGACCGCCCTGCAGGGACTGCAGGAACAACCCGAAATAGTCGTCGGAGGGGGCGGAGAGATCCAGATCCTGCGGCGGTTGACCGATCAACAGCAGACGCGCGCGATTGCCGTCCGCATTGGATTCGACCGTTCCCAGGGTGCCGAACACGCGCAGGATTTCGTAGCCCCAGCAGCTTTTCTGGATGGGGTTGAGATAGTTGCAGACCGCACTGGCCACGCCGCCGTTTTCAAGCCGCATCAGCATCGATACCGCCATGCGGCAGTCGCTGCCGGCCACGGGATTACCCAGGCGTGTTTCGAGGGTGTCCAGCGAGGCGATCCGGACTCCGGCGACATGCTCGACGAAGCGGGTGGCATAGACGCCGACCTGCAGGCCGAGTCCGCCATCCAGGTTCTCATCGGCGGGACGCCAATCGCCCCACGGGTAGCACTTCTGGGAAAGGACCTGGACCACGGTTCCGATGGCACCTGACCGGATCAGGCGGCGCATTTCCTTGTAAGGTTGGGACACCAGCACGCCGGCCATTTCATGGTACTGCCTCCCGGTTCGGCGGGAGGCGGCGATGATGGCATCCAGGTCGGGCTCGGTCAGCGCCGAAGGCTTCTCGGCGTAGACGTGCTTGCCGGCTTCCAGGCAACGGACCGCGTCCCGAGCCTGATCGGCGCGGCGCGGCGAGCAGAGGGAGACGACTTCCACTTCCTTGTCGGCCAGCAGCTCATCGAGCGAGGCCTGCGACCGGGGCGTCACTCCGGCCGGCAGCGACGCCAGCGGGAGGGCGGCGACAGCGGCCAATTCGCCATAGGGGTGGTTGGCCAAGGCCCCGTGAATCTGATGGCCATTGGCCCCGTAGAGTCCAATCTTTACTTTTTTCATGACAGTCAGGTCCTATGGCCTTTCCAGGTGGACGCCGGTGTCCCTACCGGCGTCTGACGGCGCTAGGGACAGCGCCGTCCACCCTGTTTCGAATACGGCGCCATGTGGGTGGCAGTCTCTATTTCGTTGGCCGTGCGAACGGCGTGCCACGTCTGGCGAGGTCGGCGATCCGCACGACTTCAACCCCCTGGGCGACGGTCACGGGGTAGGGTTTTCTCTGGCGCATGGCCGCGTAAACGTGGCCCCAGATGTGGTTCATATCGCACGCCGCCTTGGGGGAAACGGGAATGGTTTCCTGTTTCCAGGAGAGGTGATCGGGATTGCCAAACGAGCCTTCCATCGGCGGGCTTTCCTTGATGGCCTGCCGGGGGGCCAGTTTCACGGCGGGATCCAGGTATTTCAGCGTGATCTGGTTATTGCTGCAGCTCAAGGCGCCTTTGCTTCCGTAGATGGTGCATTCCGGCTCGCCCAGCGCCATGCCGCCACTGATCTCCAGATCGACGATCCGGCCGTTCTTGCCGCGCAGGATGATCTTCAGATGATCCTCGGCGTCACCGACTGCGGCGATCCGTTTGAGGTCGCTCCAGACGTCGGCCACCGGGGAATCGAGGAACTGGAGCGCGTGGTCAATGATGTGGGGGCCCCAGTTGTTCAACTGCCCGCCGCCGCATTCGATGATCGTCTGCCAGTCGTCGCGGCGGCTGTAACCGTTCCGGCGGAGTTTGATCTCGAAGGGGTCGCCCAGAATGCCGGTCGCCAGGATTTCGCGGATGTGGGTGAAGCCGGGTTCGAAGCGGCGGTTGTGGCGCAGGAAGATCTTGCCGGGATAGCGTTTGTCGGCGCGGGCCAGGCGCTGGGCATCGGCGTAGGTGAGGGCAATGGGTTTCTCAATGACGACGGCCTTGCCGGCTTTCAAGGCCGACAGCGCCTGATTCGTGTGGAACGGAGAGGGGGTGGCGATGGTGATCAGGTTAATGCCGGGATCCTTGATCAGCTTGCTGAACTCGGTGTAAGTGCGGCATTGATAACGGGTTTTCATCCCTTCGAGTCGCTCGGGGTCGGTGTCGCAGGCGGCCACGATCTGGAATTGATCGGCCTGTTTGTCGAGTTCGTTGCAGTGCATTCCCCAGCCGGCTCGGCCGATGCCGGCGATTCCAACGGTGACAGGATTGATCGCTCGCCGTTTACTCATGGTTCATCTCTCCGTTGATGGGTGTGCGCCAAGTTTGGCGTCGTGAAAAACGGGCCTCTTGTACACTTGCCGGGAGGAGAAATCCATACAATAAATCGACATGGATCCCTGCCGCATGGCCCCTTTTGCGTGGCATCTTTCCGGGCAGGGACGGACCGCCGGGCCGTCCGAGAAGCAAAAAAGTGACGGGTCCGGACTTCGGCGAGTTCAGTCGAGATGCTGCCCCGCCCTACCCATGGGTTACAGGCGATAGACCGCCTTGGAGGGGTATGGCGGATAGGGCGTCGGGCGCTGCTCGCCTGGTCTTCCGCCCCATGACGGCCTCGAATTGCCGGAGCATTTCAGTTTGGACGGCCTTCAGGGACGGGCATTTCGTGCCCAGCAGTGTTTGGAGTGAGGTCACCGCTTCCCCCCGCAGGCCGCAGGGAATGATCGTATCGAAACCGGCCAAGTCGAGATTGACGTTGAAGCTCATGCCATGTGAGGAGACCCAGCGTTTGAACCGGACGCCGATGGCCGCGAGTTTGCCCTGATCGGTCCAGGCGCCGGTCTTCCCCGCCCGACGATAGGCGGTGACGCCGAAGTGCGCGGCGGTGCCGATGGCGATCGCTTCCAGCTTGTGGACGTAGGCATGCACATCGGCTTCGGCGCCCTCCAGTTGCAGGATGGGATAGACGATGAGCTGGCCGGGGGCATGGTAAGTGATATCGCCACCGCGGGGCGAAGTTTCAAGGGCGATGCCGCGCTGCGCCAGAGCCTGCTTTGAAAGCAGCAGATGCTCCTGCCGGGCTCGAATGCCGAGGGTGATCACGGGCCGATGCTCCATGAGCAGCACGACATCTGGAATCCGGTTCGCCAGCCGGGCGGCAACAAGCGATTCCTGCAAGCGCGTGGCGTCGGAGTAAGGAACAGGCGCAGGAAAGATGACGGCAAGTGTTTCCATAAGGCAAGCAAATCGACTCAGATCTCGAAATCTCGAAGAGTTCTGACAGGATAACAGGATGACTCAGGATAACTCCTGAAGCTGGAATTCACCTCGCCCTTTTTGTGCTAATGGTTTCAGAAATCCTGGGCTGAACAGGACTGGGGGATTCCGGATATCTATAATCCATCGAGCCTTTGCGGGTGGCCAACTGCCTCACCTTGCGTTTCACCTCGGCCTCTGCCTCGCCAAAGTTGATCAGAAGGCCCACCGGTAGATTCGTTGCCACCAGGTAGTTGACCAATTGGACTTCGTGAGCCTTGATCAGACGCTGGACCGATTTCAACTCGACGATCACTTTCCCCTCTACCACCAAGTCCGCTGTGAAGTCCCCCACGCTCTGGTCGTCATACCACACCGGGATCGCCTTTTGGGACTCCACCCGTAACCCTGCGTTGCGTAGTTCAATCAGTAGGCATTTCTCATAGACTGATTCCAGAAAACCAAACCCCATGGTGTTGTACACCTTGAACGCACACCCGATAATCTTTCGCGTGAGGTCTTCACTCTCCATGGGCTTGGTCTTTCCGGATCAGATCCACAGGGTATCCTGTAATCCTGTCTATTCCTCTTTCTGCGGTTCTGTCTTCAGCCCTCATCATGTTACCCGGCGGACGGTGTATTCGGCCAGGGCGATCAGGGGCTGGGGATCGCCGGGGACGTCGCGGATGGCGGAGATCGCCTCCTGAATGAGGGCTTCCGCCTTTGAACGGCTTTTCTCCATGCCGTGGACTGCCACATAGGTCAGCTTCTCAAGCTCGGCATCGCTGCCCACCGGCTTGCCCAACTGCTCGGGCGTGGAGGTGACATTGAGGATATCGTCCGCAATCTGAAACGCCAGGCCGGCGCTGTCGCCGTAACGTGTCAGGGCGTCGAGGGTTTGGGGTGAGGCGGCGGCGCAGATGCCGCCCATCCGCACGGCGGCACGGATCAGCACGCCGGTCTTGTGCCGGTGGATGTAGTCCAGCCGTCCGGCGTCGGGCGCCTGGCCCTCAGCCGCCAGGTCTTCGATCTGACCTCCGATCACGCCCTGGCTTCCGGCGGCCTGGGCCAGTTCCAGTGCGATCTGGCCGGGCGGATAGGGGGGCGGAGCGGCCACACCGGCGAGCCATTCGAAGGCCAGGGTCAGCAGGGCGTCTCCCGCGAGGAGGGCGTTGGCTTCACCGAAAACGACATGCGCGGTCGGCTGGCCGCGGCGCAAGGCGTCATCGTCCATGCAGGGCAGATCGTCGTGGACCAGGGTGTACGTGTGCAGGATCTCGATGGCGAGGCCGGGGAGCAGCGCGGCTTCCGGTGGGCCGCCGGCGGCTTCGCAGGCGGCCATGCAGAGGATCGGGCGCAGCCGTTTGCCTCCGGCCATGACGGGATAGCGCATCGCCTGGTGGAGGACGGCCGGGCGTGTGTTTTCAGGGGGGAGGTGTCGCCGCAAACCCGCCTCGACCAGGTCACGCCGGCTGCTCAGGTAAGTGTTGAGGTTGAACATGCGGGAGAGAGTAGCGGCGGAGCGGGGCGGCGGAAAAGGAAAATCGATCCGTAAGCGGTCGCGACGACATCAGCTGCCGCAACGGGCATGGCTGGGAAGAACGAGACCTTCCGGTCCTGCCCTGTCATTGACGGAACGCGTCGAATACGACAAGGTAATGGGAAAGGGAGCGTCGCATGGAAACAAAGACCGTATGTCCACGCCCCGGCCGTTACCTCCTCTGGAGTGCGGTCGTGGGACTGATCGTGATCCTGGGTGTCATCGCGTGCGCCAGGGCTGTCCCCGCGCTTGACATGTTGTTCATGGAAAACGGACCGCTGGAGAACCTGTCGGTCGCCCTCTGGTTGTTGAGCGCCTTTGCCGCCGCGGCGGCCTACCGGCGCTGGACCCTGCCGCTGGATCGGCTGGCCGCGTTCTGGATTGCGGCCCTGGCCTGCATCGCCGCGTTGCGCGAGGTCGATGCCCACCACCTGTTGTGCCCTCCCGTCCTCGGCCGGTTCGGTATCCAGTACCGCATCAGCTGGCTCCTCGATCCCCACGCCAGCATTTTCCTTAAGCTGGCCTATGCGGTGTTCATCCTTCTGATTCTGAGTATCGTTCTGGTTCCGCTCCTGCGCTTGCGCGCCCCTTTCTGGCGGCTGGCGCGCGGCGGCGACGCGGCGATGGGCATGTTCATTATGACAGGGGTGGGGATGTTCCTAGGGTATGCCTTGGACGACCTGCTGCGCGGCAGCCCGCTGATGCCCAAAGCGGTACGCCAGTTGACGGAGGAAACCAGTGAGTGTCTCGCTGCCCTTGCCTTCTGCACGGGCGCGCTGCTGTTCTGGAGGAGGCCGGTCTCCGAACGTATTCGGGTGGACAGCGCAAGCCGCCCCAATGACAAGATCACCTGAATCCGGGACTCAGGAATTTACGACTCCGACACTCCCTTCCAGGTTTCCTTGCCTATAACTTGACCCGTCGGGACAGGGACAAATCTGGAACTCAGGAAGTCAGGAAGGGGAGGGCAAAGGACTCTTCGTGAGTTCCTGAGTTCCAGATTGCTTTCGTACGCAAGTACTTGTGGAGGAACCGCGCATGCAAGTTACCCGAGGGTTTGTTCGCGGCTCAGCCGCGCGGCCGGATGAGTTCCACATTGTTCGGGTTCTCCGGTTTCCGACCTGACACCCTGCCCCTGCCAGCGACTCAGGACCTCATCGATTTTGGCGGCGATCGCGGTGCGGGCCTCCTGGCGGGGCGTTCCGTTCATCAGCATCTCGTCGTAGCGGGTGTGGACATGGCGTACATGGGCCACGACGGCCAGGCGGAGGGCGTCGTCGTCAAACTGGCGGCCCGCGGCAGAGCGCCCGACCCGGCCGCTACCCCGGCAGGCGGTGTGGGCGGCGATGTCGGCCGCTTCCGAGGGAGGACAGCCAGGATAGCGTTGGACGATCGCGGCGGCCATATCGCGGATCAGCAGCGCGTCCTCTTGCGTCCGGCGCACCGCGCCGCGTTCCCGCTGCACCGCGCGCTGGCCGGCATCCAAAAGGCACTCCTGTTCCGCCTGCGCGATGGCGCTCGAGGGTGCCAGAATCCCTCGCCGTTCGTAGCGTTTAGCCCGCCGGTTGAACTGGAGGACGACGGCCGCCAGGGCACTGTGCTTACGGGTCCGGCGCGACAGCGCGGCGTCGCCACTGGGCAGGAACTCCAGGTGATCGAGGTCTGCGCATTGGAGGCACAGGGAGTCGTCCTTCTCCCGGAAGAGGAATCCGCCCTTCTCAATCCCGGCACCGCACTCCGCGCAATGAACGGATTCGCTGACGGTCATGAACACGGCCAGTTCAGGCGGTTTGTTGACTTTCTTCACGAGGGTATCGAGTTGGCGCGGCGTGACGGCCGCCCCATAGCAGGTACGGAAGAATTCCTCCTTTTGCGGATTGGCATCGATGGTGACCCGCAGTTCATGCGACGAGTCGCGGCTCAAACCGCGCAAAGCCGCCTTGATCGGGTGCAAGTGCTTCTCCTGCGCCCAGCCCGTGAAGATCTCAAAGGTCTGCGCCAGTTTCGTTGCACTGCCCTGGATGTGAGGTTCAAGGCAGTCGTGCCCGCCTTTTTCCCAGAGCAGAACGGTTGGCGGCGCCAGAAGCCGCATCTCTATCAGCAAGTCGATCGGCGAGACGTATCGCTTGGCCTCCAGCACACGCTCAGCCGCCTGTCGCACGCGTTCGTTCAGATCCTTTGGCTGCCTCATAGGGATCGAAGGATAGAGGTTTTCGAGCCTGCCGGCAATAGGATGAACTCTCTCGACCATCGTCATGTTGGCC
>CAYOIT010000059.1:0-25656 GCA_964404035.1 uncultured Verrucomicrobiota bacterium
CCCTTCTTGAGCAGGGACTCCGTCACCGCCCTCAACGCCAGATCGGGCCGGTTGCAGTCCCCGCTCAGGTGCGCAAGGAACACCATGCGCAGGTGGGGACCGCCAATTTCGGCAAGGAGTTCGGCCGCGTGGTCATTGGACAGATGTCCCTGGCGGCCGATGATGCGCTGCTTCAGATGCCATGGACGGTCGGCATCTTTCAGCATCTGCTCATCGTGATTTGACTCAATAACGAGAACGTTGCAGGGGCGCAGCCGTTCCCGGATCAGCCCTGTGACCATGCCCATATCGGTCACCACCCCGACGCGAAGGTCGCCGCCCCGGATCACGAACCCCACGGGATCGTAGGCATCATGCGGCACGGAAAAGGGCTCAATTTCAAGGTCGCCCACCTGGAACGGCGAACCGTTTGAGAAAATATTCCACTGCAGGGCGGACACACCGGGCTTTGCCGCCATCCCCTCCGCGGTACCGCTATTGGCGTACAACCGTACCCGCCCGGCCCGATGAAGGGCGGGCAATCCGGCGGTATGGTCCCCGTGTTCGTGAGTGAGAAAGATCGCCTCGATGGATTCCGGCGCGACCCCGATCTCCGCCAACCGCTTCCCTGTCTCCCGGCCGCTCAATCCGGCATCGACCAGAATGGCCGTCCGATCGGAGGCCACATACGTGCAATTCCCACTGCTGCTGCTGCCCAGAACGCAAACTTTCAAAAAGCCCCCTCGTCAGGCGGCGAACCATGCCTAGATTGTCCTTGCTCAGTTTCGACGCGCTTTTTATAGTCCCATGGTACCAAACAGGAAATGCCCGATGCCAGAGCAAAGCATGCAGTTGACCCAGGAGCAGCGCCTTCACATGGTGCTGGCCCCTCAATTGCGGCAATCCCTTGAAATGCTCCAGGCACCGGTTCTCGAACTGCGCGCCATGATCCAGGCTGAACTGGATCGCAATCCGACCCTCGAGGAAGGCGCCACGGAAACCACTCCGATCGAAATCGAGAAGGTTGATACGGAACTGGAAGACCGCAAGGCCCTCGATTTCCGGAAGGAATTCGACATTCTCGTTAGGATGGACGACGAATGGCGTGATTATTTCTTCCAGGAGAAAGAGACCCACCGCTACACCTCGGAGGATGAGGAAAGACGCAATTTCATCATGGATTCCATCCAGCAGCAGGAATCCTTGCAGGAGCATCTTCTCAAACAGCTCGCCTTTGCCGAATTGGACGAGGCGGACCGCGCGCTGGGGGAAGTCATTATCGGGAGCATCAATGACGATGGCTATCTGACCACGCCCATTGATGCGCTGGCCGCCGGTTCCGCGGCGGATCTCCATCACATGCAGGATATCCTCGCCGTCATACAGGATTTTGACCCGGTCGGCGTGGGTTCCCGCGACGTCCGCGAATGCCTCCTGTTTCAGCTCGACCGCCTCGGGAAACTCGACAGCCTCGCCGGCAGGATCGTGGCCAACCATCTGGAGCGGCTGGCCGCGCGCAAGCTTCAGGAGATTGCCAAGTCGCTCAAGGCGCCCGTCGACGAGGTGCAGGCGGCCGCCAACTTCATCGCCACGCTCGAACCCAAGCCCGGTCGCAGCTACAGCTCCGAGGCCTCGCCCTACATCACTCCTGAGGTGGTGGTGAAGAAAGTCGACGGCCAGTACCTGATCCTGATGAACGACGACGATCTGCCCCGCCTGCGCATCAGCAAGCACTATCGATCGCTGATGAACAATGAGTCCACTGGCCGTGAGGTTAAGGAGTACATTCAGGAACGCGTCCGGTCGAGTGCCTTCCTGATCAAGAGCATCCACCAGCGCCAACACACCATTTTCAGGATCGCCACCGAGATTGTCGCCGTTCAGACCGACTTCCTCGACAACGGCATCACCCACCTCAAGCCCCTGACCATGGCGGATGTGGCGTCCGTGGTCGGGCTGCACGAAACCACCGTCAGTCGCGCGGTGGCAGGCAAGCACATGCAGACGCCGCAGGGCATTTTTGAAATGCGCTATTTCTTCACGCCGGGATTGAAGACGAATGACGGCAGCGTGGTGTCGAACAAGACCGTCAAGGATGCCATCTCCACCCTGGTGGCCGGTGAGGCGGCGGCCCATCCCCTTTCCGACCAGGAGATCCTTGAGATTCTCACCGAACGCGGCATCCATATTGCCCGCCGGACCGTGGCCAAGTACCGGATTGCCCTCAAGATACCCCCTTCGCACATGCGCAAGACGTATGGATGAACCTTCTCGGGGACCAGAACCTTGAATCCCGCATGCGGGAAAAACTGGCGCCAGTGCTTTCCGGCGCTCCACTGTGTTTTGTCCCGGATCAGCCTTCCGCCGCCGAAGCCTGGTTGACTTGGGAACTCGCCCGCGCCTCAGGCCGGACCGTGCTTTGGATCGGTGACGGCCCCCGGACCATGGAACGACTGTTCCGCGATCTCCAGACTCTGGCGCCCCCGGAGGCCCCGCCGCCCCTGCTCTTCCCCAGTTGGGAGATCCTGCCGACCGAGAAGACCATGACGCCCGATCTGGGGGTTGTCGGTGCCCGTCTGGCCACCCTCGCCACGCTGGCTTCTCCTTCCCGGCAGCTCATCGTGTGCTGTGCCCAGGCGCTCATGGAACGGACCCTCTCCCGCGCCGCCTTTCAGGCCCATTCGCAGACGCTGAGCCCCGGTGACGAGGTGGATCCCGCCGTGCTGGCGGAACAGCTGACCCGGTCGGGCTATGCCTTTTCGGCCGAGGTCCAGGCGCAGGGCGAGGCCGCGCTCCGCGGCGGCATCCTCGATATCTGGCCGATCACGGAGAAGTGGCCTCTTCGCCTTGAGTTCTTCGGTTCCCAGCTGGAATCCATCCGGACCTTCGATCCCACGGAACAGCGGTCCATCGAGGCCCTTCCCTGCGCCAGCCTGCCGCCCGCCGGCGAGTGGCCGGTCATGCGCGCCAGCCCCGACGATTGCGCCTCCTTGCTGGACCACCTTCCGGCGGATCTGATTGTGGTCTGGTCCGACCTCGACAGCATTCACGCCCACACTGAAATCTACGAGGCCACCGTCCGCGAGGCGGGCGTGACCCGGCTGATCGGGACACTGGCCACCGTCGAGGCCGCGCTACGGGCGCGTCCGGGTGCGCAACAGGTCTTCACAGGCTCGCGGCCCAATGAAACCTGTCCCGAAGTGGAGTTCGATTTCCAGGCGATCGAGCCCATCCCCTCCATTTCCGGGCGACACGCGCTGCACCCCGATGTCGTGGAATCCGCACGCAGCCGCTTCTTAAGCGGCCTGGCGGAGGTGGCCCGCGCGGGGCAACGGGTCGGTTTCTTCTTCGACAGCCTCGGGACGCGCGACCGCCTCACGGAACTCTATCCCGCCGCCTTCGCCGCCGAACACCTCCAGGTGACCATTGCCCCCCTCTCGGGCGGATTTTCCAGCGCCGAGTTCGGACTGACCATTGTGGCCGAACCCGATCTCTACGGCCGGAAGATCCAGCGCAAGCGCCTGCCGCTGGGCCGGGGACCAGCCGCCACCGGAGCCCGGATCACCGATTGGACGGACATGGAACCCGGCAACCTGGTGGTGCATATCGAGCACGGCGTGGGCCGTTACCTGGGCCTCCGGGAGATCGCCGTCAATAACCGGCTTCAGGAAGCGCTGGCCATTGAATATGCCGACGAGGCCAAGCTGTACGTTCCGGTGTCGCAGGCCCACCTGCTCACCCGCTACGTCGGCGTCGGTAAGCGCCATGTCACCCTTCACCAACTGGGGGGAAAACGCTGGGGTCATGAAAAACTGGCCGCCGAAAAAGCCGTCCAGGACCTTGCCGGGGCGCTCCTCGAAACCCAGGCGGCGCGAAGCTCCCTCGACGGGTTTGCCTGTCCGCCCGACGCACCCTGGCAGCACGAGTTGGAGACGGCATTTCCGTATCAGGAAACCGAGGACCAACTGGCCGCCATCCGGGAGATCAAAACCGATATGGAAAGCGCCCGCCCGATGGACCGGTTGCTCTGCGGCGACGCGGGTTACGGCAAAACCGAGGTCGCCATCCGGGCCGCCTTCAAAGCGGTCATGGCCGGCAAACAGGTGGCCGTGCTGGTCCCGACCACCGTGCTGGCCCAGCAACACTTTCAGACGTTCACCGAACGAATCGCCCCCTTCCCCGTCCGGATCGAAATGTTAAGCCGGTTTTGCACCCACGGTGAGAGCTCTGCCATCATCCAGGGGCTGAAGGAAGGCACGGTGGATATCGTCATCGGCACCCACTCCCTGATCCAGCCGGACATTGCCTTCCGCGATCTCGGGCTGGTGGTCATTGACGAGGAGCAGCGTTTCGGGGTGCTTCACAAGGAACGGTTCAAACACATCCGCCGGCTGGTGGACGTGCTGACCCTCACGGCCACGCCCATCCCCCGCACCCTCTACATGAGCCTGACCGGTGCCCGCGACCTCAGCACCATCCAGACGCCCCCCCAGGAGCGGCTCCCGGTCGAAACCCTGGTAACCCCCGCCACCGATGCCGTCATCCGCGAAGCCATCCTTCGCGAGCTGAACCGCGAGGGGCAGGCCTTCTACCTCCACAACCGTGTCCGCACCATCGAGCGGGTGCGCGACCGGCTCCAGCGCCTCATTCCCGAAGCCCGCATCGATATCGGGCATGGCCAGATGTCAGCGGGCATGCTCTCGGAGGTCATGCGCCGTTTCGCCGGTGGCGAGTTCGATGTGCTGCTGTGTACCACCATCATTGAAAGCGGGCTCGATATCCCCAATGCCAACACCATCCTGATCGACCGAGCCGACCGGTTCGGCCTCTCCGAACTCTATCAGTTGCGGGGGCGTGTGGGCCGCTCCAAGCACAAGGGCTACGCCTACATGCTCCTTCCCACACAAGCCCATGTGGACCCGACCGCCCGCAAGCGCATCCAGGCCATCAAGCAATACTCGGGCGCCGGGGCGGGGTTCCGGCTGGCCATGCGCGACCTGGAGATCCGCGGCACCGGCAACCTCCTGGGCGCCGAACAGAGTGGCCACATTGCCGCCATCGGCTTCGGTCTGTATTGCCAGCTTTTACGCCGCACCATCGCGCTGAAGAAAGGCGAACCAGCCCCGCCGGTCATCGATGTCGACGTCACGCTGGACTTCATCAGTCTTTCCCCAAGCGACGCCGGGGCCCATCATTCGGCGATCATTCCGGTCGACTATATTGAGGATGAGCGTCTGCGGGTAAGCCTGTACCGGCGGATCGCCGAGACCGCCTACGTCAAGGAGGTCCGCAGCCTGCGCAAGACCTTCCGCGACCGCTTCGGGCCCCTGCCGTCCGAATGTGAGCGCCTGCTCAAGCTGGCCGAGCTCCGCATCGTGGCGGCGGAAAAGCACATCCGATCGGTTCAGGTCGAGGACGACAAGATCATGCTCAAGCGCCATGGCGAATACCTGATGCAGGGAGAGCGTTTTCCCCGCCTGAAGGCCGCGAAGCCCGACACGCGCCTCGATGAACTCCTCGCCCACGTCCGCCGCATCGGCGAATGAAAAAGCGGTATTCGGCGAACCCATTTCGTAGTAGGCTACGGTTTTAGAGACATGACCATGAAACACGCTTTTTCAACTTTCCTTCTGTCCGTACTGGTGGCGCTCCCGTTGGCCGGGTGCCGCCATTATCCGGCAAGCCCTGCCGAGGCCACTCCGGCGGTCACCAACGCGCCGCCCGCCGCCACCAATGCTCCCGCCCCCGTCACGACCGCCACCGAGGACAAAGCCCGGGCGGAAGAGGAGGCTTATGAGCAGATTCGTCTCTTCACCAAAGCCCTCATGCTCATCCGCCATGACTATGTGGATGAAACGAAGATCAGCTACTCCAACCTGGTCACCGCCGCCCTCAGCGGCATGATGCAGTCGCTGGACCCGTACAGCCAGTACATGGAACCCCGCGATTACCGGGACCTCAAGGAGGACACGCAGGGCATGTTCGGCGGGATCGGCATCCAGGTCGGTATCAAGGACAACATCCTGACCGTGATTGCCCCCATGGAGGATACTCCCGCCTATCGGGCCGGCATTCTCTCCAAGGATAAGATCATCGAGATCAACGACGAGCGAACCGACAAGTTGTCCATGCGCGACGCGGTGCATCGATTGCGGGGTGAACCGGGAACGCCGGTGAAACTCAAGATTCTTCGCGACAAGGAGATCAAGGAGTTCACCTTCCAACGCGAAGTCATCCAGATCACCAGTGTGAAGGGAACCCGCATGCTGGGCGATGGCATCGGCTACGTCCGCATCACCGAGTTCAGCGAACCCACCGCCAGATCCCTGCTGAACGCCATGGTGAAGCTGAACGCCCAACAGATGAAAGCGCTCATCCTTGACTTGCGCAACAACCCAGGGGGCCTCCTTACGTCGGCCATTCAGGTCAGCGAGATCTTCCTCAAGAAAGGCACGCTGATTGTTTCCACGCGGGGGCGCGACGGGATTCCGCGTCAGGATCCCGCCTATTCGGCCGGAACCTTGCACTACCCCGATTTTCCGATGGTCATCCTGATCAACGGCGGCTCGGCCAGCGCCTCTGAGATTGTCGCGGGCGCCCTCCATGACAACAGTCGGGCAATTCTGGTCGGAGAGACCTCGTTCGGCAAGGGCTCGGTCCAGAATATCCTGCAGATCGAGAACGGGGCGGCGCTTCGGCTGACCACCGCCCGTTACTACACCCCCAGCGGAGTGAGCATCCACGAGAAGGGGATTGAGCCGGATATCGTCGTGCCGGTGTCACCGGATGAATGGATGGACGTCCAGAGAAAGCGCAGTCGCGAGGAGGCCCCCGAGCTTGTCCCCGACCAGGAAAAGCTTGTCAACTATGACCAGGTCACCGACCGCCAGTTGGACCGTGCCGTGGATCTGTTGAAAGGCCTGTTGATTTTCGAAAGCCGGAAATAGGATTTCAATGCTCTGGCGTTTACCCTCCTTACCTAACCGTGACGCGTTCCTTGCATCGACCGCCCAGTACGGCGGGCACTACGCTGCCCGCCGTTGCCGGGCGAGGTACCGCCCGGCCTACTTCGTTGGCAGTCTTGAATCATCATGAACATTCTTGGCATCGAGACCTCCTGCGATGAAACTGCGGCGGCCGTCGTTCGTGACGGCCACGAGGTTTTGTCCAATATTGTCTACACGCAGATCGCCCATCACCGCCCTTACGGCGGCGTGGTCCCCGAAATCGCCTCGCGCAAACATGTCGAGCATCTGCCTGCCGTGATGGCCGAGGCCATGAGCAAGGCAGGCATCGGGTGGAGCCACCTGGATGCCATCGCCGTGACCCATGGGCCCGGCCTCGCCAGTTCCCTGCTGGTGGGCCTGGCCGCCGCCAAGGGGCTCGCCCTGCGCCTCAAGATTCCCCTGATCGGCATCAATCACCTTGAGGCCCACATCTACTCGGCCTTCATCGGTCCGGACCGGATCGATCCCCAGACGTTGGGTTCTTTCCTGGCGCTGATCGTTTCCGGGGGACACACCAGCTTCGTGAAGGTCGAATCGATCGGGCACTATCGCCTGCTGGGCCGCACGGTGGACGACGCCGCCGGAGAAGCTTTTGACAAGGGTGCCAATCTGCTCAAGCTGGGCTATCCCGGCGGGCCGGCGATCGACAAGGCCGCCCAGGGCGGCGATCCGGCATTCGTCACTTTTCCCCGGGGCTTCATCCACCGGCTCCCGCCCCGGCTGACGGCGTTGGAGACCAAGTATTGCGTCAGTTTCAGCGGATTGAAAACCTCGCTCCTCTACCATCTCAGGAGCCATCCCCTCGGTCCCGAGCCCGCCGCCGAAGTGGCTCACCTGGCAGCCAGTTACCAGGAAGCGATCGTCGACACCCTGATCCAGCGGGCCACGCGGGCCACGGATGAAGCCAAGGTCCTCGCCGTGGTCGGAGGGGTGTCGCTCAACCGGCGCCTGCGCGAAAAGCTCGCCGTCATGGCTGCCAAACGCCGTGCCCGGGTCATTCTCGCGTCTCCCCACCATTGCACCGACAACGCCGCCATGGTCGCCGGTCTCGCCGCCCACAAGTTTGCGGCCCATGCCTCGCTACACGACGCCATGGCCCTGGATGTCTCCCCGAATCTGGGCATCGGGGAAGAAGGGTAAACAGACCATTTTCTCTGAAAACAATACCGGGTTTGTGTGTCTCTTTCTGGATGTGGCACGGGTGTCTCACCCGTAGCCTCTTCTCTTCATGGGCTTGCCCGGTTGCCTGGGCGACGGGTTGGAAACCCGTGCCACGCCGGGTTGCAGGTGATCGCCTGCCTCACGGCTTTCGGACTTCGATCTGGTAGAACCGAACGGGCGAGGCGGAATCCAGGACATTGGTGAAGCTCCGGACGGTCCACGGGAGGTTGGTGGCACCGGGCACAGGCGTAAACCCGAATAACAGGTTGCTGCTGAGCCCAACGGAATAGACGCGGCCCGTAGCGGTATTCCAGCCTAGCACAAAGCCCTGGCCACCCTGTCGCGGTGCACCTGAAAGCCTTAACTGACTGGAGGGGCTGTTCGGATCGAGCCCCGCCACATAGGACTGCCAGAGCGGGTAACCATTGGCGCCTATGGCGCGGACCGCAGCCTCAAAGTCGTTGGTATAACCATTGGCGGCAAGCCACCAACAGGGTGTCGGAACATTTGTGGTCAGGATTTCCTGAAACACCGCCTGAACGGCCAGATTTGTCCCTATAACCACCGTGAACGGGTTATTGGTGCCGGTAACATCGCCCATCCAGGCACTGAACCGGAAGTAGGGCTCCGGGATGGCGAGTAACTGAACGCTTGAGCCGCTGAGATAATTGCCATTGGTGGGGCTGACATGGCCCCATACGGCGGGGCTTGCCGTCAGGCTGAGCATCACAGGATTATCACCGGGAATGGGATCAGGCACCCGATCGCCAAGAAACTCAACATCATCGAGGTTCCAGCCGATGCGGTTCTGCGTATAGTTGGAGGTTAGTCCCCACCTGACACGAACGCTGGGACTCCCGGCCATTCCCGAGGGCAAGGTGTAGCGCAGGTCCTGCCAGGAGGCATCCGCGATCAGGGCGTTGCTTGACCATACCATCACCCAATCCAAACCGTTGGTGGAGGCCTCAATGGTGGCGGTGTCCGAGCCGCGCAACCCGAGCCAGCGACGGAAATGCAGCGTGACCGAAGTATTACCGGAGCAATTGACCGGAGGCGTGGCAGCATACTTGAAAGGCAGGTTATTGGAGTAGTTGCCGTCCAGGTTATAGCCGATGATGTTGCCGCCTGTGTAGCCGTTGGTAGGGCCGCTGCCGCTGGCGTAACCGGGCGGACCGTATTCCCACTCCGGCTCCAGCACCCACCCCGGATCGGTGTCCATGGCTGCCGCGTAAAGCACGACCTCCGCAGTGGGCGCCATGAACCCGCTGATGAAGTATTGGCCCAGGCTGCCATAGGCGGTGTAGCCCGAGGGGGAGGCACTGAGCGGATCCCCCGTGCCGGTGTTCCGGACATGGAGGTAATACGCCCCCCGGGTGAGGTTGGTTTGAATCGACGCGGTGGTCAGCGAGCTGGAGTTATCGGCGGCCAGCAGCACACCGTCGGCATCGCGGAGTTCGAGCAGCACGTCCAGATTCCCGCCGCGCGTAATGCCGGAAGCCATGATCCACGGCTGAACCGAAAAGCCGACCGCTCCGCTGCCGGTGAAGAACGAGAATACGTCCACGTCAGTATTACGCTCAAGAACGCCCTTGTTGGCGTTATTGGTGTTCGCCGGGTCAGTCTCGGGAGTCGTTGAGACGATACTCGTCCCACCAGTGATCACCAGAGCCGTTGCCGTGGCAACGGTACCTCCGTGGTCATCCGTCCGATAGTTTGTTTTCCCCGAGATAATGGAAAGGTCATCCTCGGTGTTATTGGCAAGGTAGTATTCACCTTTGCACCACTGGCTGACGTTACGGTCGTAGCCGGTGCCCATAATCGGTCCCCATGACGTGTCGCCGCTGCCATGACCACCGTAATAGCTCACGCTGTCCGTCCCGTCGTGGCTGAGGCCGAGGTTGTGCCCGCATTCGTGAGAGGCGGCTTCGGCGATGTACGACTCGCCATAGGCAAGATTGTTGGCATAGATCCACGCGGGACGATACGTGGGATAGGTGCTCGTGTTGAAAACGTTTACATAGGCCACACCTCCCGCCGAGGACGAGGGATTGGGGTCGCCGTTGGCGTCAGTGTTGCGCGTGATGAGCGCGTCGATGGTGCGGATGTTGAACGTGGCGGGACGCGCCGTCGTCACATCAATGTCGAATGGGGCGTAGTCCTCGGCCACGCGCTGCCAGATGCGCCTGATGGCCGCCTGTTCCGCATCGCTGAACGTTGAGTAATCCGTATCCGTGCTGAAGGGAAGCGCGGTGATCACCGTACGGCCCAGCGAGGTGTTCCATTGGGTATTGGTGACGGTTTCACCCGAAAAGTTAAGATAGAGCACGTTCGCCGAGCCCGGACGGCTGTGAAGAACAAGCCCGGACGGAAACGGGGAGATAGGCACCGCCGCCTCGCCGATGGCGGGCAATTCCGATGTGGCAGCCGCCAATTCCGTGGCGATCTCGCAGACGTAGTAGATGCCTCCGTCGGCATCGGCGTGCAACGCGGGCAGATCTCCCTCGGTAAAATGGAAACTCTTGAGCCACCCATTGGCACGGTCCTGGGCGGCAGGCGACAGCCTCCCGATCTGCGTCCGCAAACGACTGGCCGGCAGTTGGTCGAACCGCGTCAGGCTGCCCGGTGGAAACTGCCGTGCCCGCGTTGGCGGTTGTTGCGCGAGCACAGGCAGCACGACTAACAAGGCAAGGACAGAGGGAAGTACGTGGCGGACAGGCATCGAAACGGCCAAGGGACGAACACATCCCCCCCACAAAACGCGACCCCACCCCTTGAAGCTCCCCCACATGAATACCTTCACGTGGCGAAATATACCAAATCAGAGAACCGACCTCAAGCGTAGCCCTGAGCCTGAGGTGTCGCAAATACAGTGACGTATCCGCCCGGGTGGACGCCGGTGTCCCTACCGACGTCAGACCGCGCTGGGGACAGCTCGGTCCACCTTGAGGAATACGTTACCGGATTTGCAGAACGCCCCACTTGAGACCGAAACGGCACAGAAAGAAAACGCCCCGGGGCCTCACGGCCCCGGGGCGATAACAAACAGCATCTCTCGACGGGCCTATTTTGCCCGCTTGGCCGTAGTCTCCACTTTTTCGATGCTGGTGATCGTCTCCAGCTTTCTCGTCGTCTTTTCGCCCTTCGTCGTCTCCGTGCCGGTGCCCACAACCCGGACCTTCATCGCGACGAAGTCTTCGACTTTGCCCTTCGGCAGATGTGTGATCACTCCGTCATCGCCGGCGAGTTCGAACCACGTCATGAACGGTGTCCCGTCCTTCTTCTTCTTCTCGACTTTCTCCACCGTGCCCGTCAGTGTCATTTCAACAGCGGGGGCCGCGGCGATCTCCGCATCCGCTTTCGCATCAGGCTTGTCTTTGGCCTTTTCGCCTGCATTTGCCGCCACCACCGCCATCACCAACGCCCCGATTCCAGCGATCCACAACCTCTTCATCGTGTCTCCTTTGCTTTGCACCCTTCGCCTGTTCCGCCACCCGGCAGAATCCTTTACGGCTACAGCGTGCACTATGTATTAGTAAGTTATAGTTTCTTGATAGCCTCCGTCAATCTAAATACCAGCAGCGGCTGGAAATAGTCTTGATCACCTCACCTCCGAGCCCTACTCTCGCCCTTCATTCTGGTCAGCACCATGCGAGTACAAGTCCAACAGGTCAATGTCCCCCTCGGCTATGACGAGGCCACGGTTCTGCAGCGGCTGAGCCGAAAAGTCGGTTGCCCCCCTGCCCTCCTGTCGCACCCCAGCATCACGCGCCGCTCGCTCGATGCCCGGCCCCGCAATCCCGAGCCGGTCTATGCGCTTACTATCGAGGTGGATCTCGCCCTCGACACCCTCCCGGACTCCCCCCACATTTCGATCGTTTCCCCGACGGAGTCCCTTCCTGACGTCCCAGTGCTTCGTCAAGATACGGAATCAGGAGTTGGGACCACGCCGTCCTCGCCCCCCCGACCGATCGTCGTCGGCGCCGGCCCGGCCGGCCTTTTCGCCGCCCACCAACTGGCACTGGCCGGACTGCGCCCGCTTCTGATTGAACGGGGTGAGGATGCCGCCAGCCGAGCCCCGAAGGTGGCCCGTTTCTGGAACGAGGGGCTCCTTGATCCCGAAAGCAACGTCCTCTACGGCGAAGGCGGCGCCGGGCTCTTCTCCGACGGCAAACTGACGGCCCGCAGCAAGGAACGCGGCCGGATCCGGACCTTTATGGAATTGCTTCAGGCCTGCGGGGCCGACGACAGCGTCCTGATTGACGCCGAACCCCACGTGGGCAGTGATGCCCTCCTTAGGATCCTGCCCTGCCTGCGGGAGCGGATCATCGCCGCGGGCGGCGAGGTGCGATTCAATACCCGGCTGGAGTCACTCGTCATCGAGGACGGACAACTCCGGGCCGTGGTGGTGAATGGGCAGGAAATTGCCTGTCAGCATTGTGTGCTGGCGGTGGGGCATAGCGCCCGTGATGTCTATGCCATGCTGGCTGAGCGGGGCGTCGCCCTGCAACCGAAACCGTTTGCGGTGGGAGTCCGCCTTGAGATCCCGCAACTCGCGATCGATCGGGCCCAGTATGGCCACTTTGCCGGAAGTCCTCTGCTGGGGGCCGCCAGTTTCCGCCTGACCCGCCGGGAGGAGCACGGGCTTCGCTCTTGTTACAGCTTCTGCATGTGCCCGGGCGGCAAGGTGATCAGTTGCGCCTCCGAGCCGGGGTTCCTGACCACCAACGGGATGAGCTATTCCAAGCGGTCCCTGCCGCTGGGCAATGCCGCCTTTCTCGTCCCCGTGGGCCCCGCCGATTACCCTGAACAGTCGATTCCAGCCCTCGCCGGCGTGGAATTCCAACGCCAGCTGGAACGTAAGGCCTATGCGGCGGCGGGCGGAGCTTACCTGGTCCCAGCTGTCCGGCTGGTCGATTTCCTGGCACGAAAAGTCGGCACCTCACTGCCTGCGGGCCTCTCCTGTCCTCGGTCAGCGCCGGTCGAGTTCCGTGATATTCTTCCCGAATTCATCACCCATACGCTCGAAAAAACGATTCCGGCCATGCTGAAAGAGTTGAATGGCGTCAAACTTGACGAGGCCGTTCTCTATGCCCCGGAGACCCGCAGTTCCAGCCCGCTCTGGATCGCCCGGAATCCCGAGGGCGGCCAATCGCTCAACACGCGGGGCCTTTTCCCCGTGGGAGAGGGCGCGGGTTATTCCGGCGGGATCGTCAGCTCTGCTCTGGACGGCATGCGTGCGGCGGAGCATCTAGGCGCCGCCCGCTCGAACCACACTTAGGATACGACGTCTCCGACCAGGTGGACGCCGGTGTCCCTACCGGCGTCTGACCGCGCCAGGGACAGCACGGCCCACCTTGAAAAAGACGTTCAAGGAACCATCGTAGCGCCCACCCCTGGTGCCAGCCGGTCGCCCCACACAAAGAACACGAACAACACCAGAAAAAGTGCCGCGGTGCAGAACTTCACGAGCGCCGCATGGCGGTACAGAAACTCGGTGAGCTTCGCGTGGGTGAACCCGAAGCAGGTCACGATGAAAATCACCAACAACGGCAGGATGAACATCGTGTTGTAGAAGGCCAGGTAGGCGATGGCCCCACGCCTGTCCGCCCCCTGTTCCAGCATGTAGCCGATGGTTGGGAAATAGACCTGCCCGGTGCAGGCCAGTTCGATCCCGGACACAATCACCCCCACCACGAAGGCCGCGATCACAAAATGAGCGTGACGCGATCCCTGGCGGATCACTCCGTGAATCCGCCCCTTGAGCGATCCCGGCAACTGCAGGGTCATATCGCCGATCCGCCCCTTCAAACACATGATACCATCCCGCACATTGAGCACGAGAATCACGAGGGTGAACGCCGCCAGTGTCCAGTTGAGCGCCCGACGGAACCACACCAGCACATGCTGAATCCTGGTCAGCACCTCCACCAAGCCAAGTCCTAGTACAAAGTACGCCAGAAAGACACCGGCCACGAAGGAAAGACCCACCCGGGCCACTTCCCGTGGCGACCGCCGCGTAATCTGAAGGTAGGACAGGAGAAAGATGATCGTGGCAAAGGCGCAGGGATTGATGCCATCAAGAAGACCGGCCAGTGCAACGACCCCCAGGCTCATGGTCCGGCCCCGTTGTTGAATCGTCGCATCGGCTTGAGCCAGAGACTCGGCCGAAACCCTATACCACTCTTCCGAGGCCGTATCCCTGGACCGGATTACAAGTTCACGAAGCGCTGCCGAGGTGATCTCGTCCTTGGCCAGAACCCCGCCTCCGCCAAAGACGGCCGGGGCCACCAGTCTTTGGGTTTCCGGCACCTTGAACCGTTCACACAACGCTTCATTCAACTGCATGGAGCTGAGTTTGCGGATGTTGTGCGACTCAATCGTGAGGGTTTTGAACTCCTGGCGCAGTTCGGACAACATCCTCTCCACCTTGTCGCAGGCGGAACAACCGGGCGATGAGAAATAGACCAACCGGAACGACTGGCGGGGCTCAGTGCCGGCACGCGGCGCCGCCGGCAGATAGGTCGCCGCAACAGGGGCTCCGGCGGCCCGCGGCACCACCTCCATATCGGACAACTCCGCATCCATCTTGAAATGAACTCGAACCCGCTCGAAATATTCGTCGCTCCGACCTCCCTGCCCCGCCAACGGCACCAGCACTCGGAATCCCGGACCCAACTGCTGATAGTTGGATGTCAGGAAAGAGGCAATCCGGCTCGCGAGGGCAGTCCGGTCTGGAAAAGCCTCGATGGTAGCAACGAACTGAGCCAGATCCACCGTCTCCCGGTTGGACATCAGGCAGAAAAAAGCTTCAACCCGGACGGCGGGCGACGAATCCATGGCGAGTTTCTGCAGAGCGTCGCGCACATGGGGCGGAAGCCTCAACGTACTCTCTGAATCCATCGAGGAGTAGGACGAGGTCTCTTCGAAATGCGTGGCGTCGAAATGGTGAATCCACCGATCATACGCGCGCATGTAGACCGACGGGACAACCATCCGGACATATTCGGAGGCATCCTGCACCACAAACGCCAAGTCGTTGGTAAAAGCCTGCTTGTCGTTCTTCCCAAGGGCATGCAACGCGGCCCGGCGCTGCCAGGGCACACCGGACCGGGTGAAGGGCCAGACAACCTTGGCGTCAGACGGCTTCCAGCAGGGCTCCAGGATCATCAAGGCGAGGTTTTGCAGGGCGACATCACCCGATTCAGCCAGAACCTGGCGCGCCCACTCCCCGCCCACCCTGCGGCCCGGCGCCTCGCCGCACGCCTGTTCGATCCGCGAGACGGGCAGATCGAACGGCTTCAGGCGCGTGCCAGGCTGCCTCAGCGCCTTGAGGGCTGTCTCCAGCAGTAGCGGCTTCCCGCCATAGGGGAAACAGACCATCGCCGCCGATCGCCTGACCTCCTCGGCCGGGTCCTGAAGCAGTTTCTCGACCAGTGATACCATCTGTTTGGCTGGGAGATCCTCCAGTTTGTCGATGGCGGTCACCTTTTCGACCGTCGTGCGGGACATGATGACCCCTTCAAGAAAGGGCACCACGCGGGGATTCTTCATGGAGGCCAGCAGCAGAGCCGCTTTGAACCGTGTGTCCTCATCCACAGCGCTCTTCATTCGCCTCTCGACGGCATCGCCAAACTCTCGCAGTGAGCAGGACTCCACCGATCCGGCCGCGGTCTCCCCGGCGCCCGGCGTATCCGCTTCCCCAAATGCCGCGAGGATGTCGTCAACCGCCGCACCCGGCGGGCCGGACGCCGCCCGGGGAGACGGTGCTCCCGTCGGCCCTTGGGCCGTCTCGGGGGCATCGGACGAAAATGCGCTGAGCACATCGTCCACGACCGATGCGGCCACCACTCCGGTACTGGCGCCAGCCGTCTCCGTCCAGTCGATCTCCACCGCCGGAGCATCGTAACGCTCAGACTTGGGCATGCGTGCCGATTCCAGAATCTCGATGACACGATGCTGTGGCCCCGCCTCGAGAATGCGTTTCAACCGTGCCCGGCATCTGGAGTTGCCCAGCCCCTTGGACGCGATCAACCGTGTGGCCGACGTGGCAATATCGGTATCCGTGTCGTCAAGAAACGGCTCGGCAAGGGCGAGATCCTTCTCGCAAGCGCCTTCCATGCTCTCCAGCACACCCAGAATCACATCTCGGTCTTTTCCGTGCAAAGCCTTCGCAAAGGTTGCCGGTAACGGAACGTCCATCTCGCCGTAGGCCGCGATGATCGGAGCTTTGAGTTCGTCCTCCTTCAGGAAAACCTCCTCCAGACGCTTCAGTGCCCGCTTCGCCGCAAGTGCGGGCAACGTCTTCACCGCCGTGAATCGCACAAACGGATCCTTGTCGCCGAGCATCTTGATGACTGCACTCTCCAAACCACTTAACTTGAGAGTCGCCGCGGTCTCCAGAGCGGCCACACGCACTCTCCACCGCTCATCCTCAAGGCACTTGCCGATGTCGGATTCCGCCGCGGCCGACTTCATGGCCCCCAGGCTCTTGAGGGCAGCCAGGATAAGATCCTCGTTTCGGTTGGCAAGGTAACCCACCAGGATATCCTGAGCCTTGCGCCCCCGGACCTTGCCAAGAGCCGTCAGAATGGAGTAAGTGACATCGTTATCCTTCTCACGCAGCAGGCGATCCTTGAGAAGGGGCACGGCCTTTTCGCCCACCGCCGCCACCAGCGTATCAGCCGCCGCCTCACGGGCAATGGCGTCGCGATCGTCCAGGAAGTCTGCCAGGATCGGCAGCGCCCTTTGTCCGGCCGTATTGAGGCTGGCCAGGGCCCGCACCCGCATATCGAGCGTCCCATACAGCAGGCGGCGCGCCTGCGTCGAGGCATCCACACTGCTGTCTCCTTTCAAACACAGCACATACTGAACCTCTTTGATCCGGTTTCTCTTCCCGGCCTCAAGATCCGGTCGCGTTTTGACAAACTCGCCCAAAGCCGGGATCACCGCAGCGCCGCCATTCTCCAGCAGGCGCAGGGCACGCGTCGACCGGTCGCGGTTGTCAGAGAGGAGATCCTGCACATACGCCAGAACCTGATCAGGGGTCAGAGCGGTGTAAACCGTTTTGACCATGGCCCCCGGCTCGTTCGTCTCTCCGTCGGCCCAGGCGTGAAGCCGGATAAGCGCCAGGCGATTGGTCTCCCCGCGATCCAAGTCGAACCAGGCATCGTAGTCGGCAATGTCGCCGGACACTTCTTCAATGAGATCCAGGGCCCCCAAACGCACCGCCAGGCGGCGATCCTCCAGCAAGCCGACCAGTTCCTTGCGGGGAAACGGCGCCAACGTCATGATGCGCCCATACAATTCGCGCCGGCGTTCGGGCACCCCCATCGAGAGCATGATCTCCGCCCAACGGTTGGTGGGCACGGTATTGTCTTCCAGGAGCTTCAGGAGTTCCAGATAGGAGGCTTCCTTCTTCCTCAGGAAGTCCGGATTCAGCGCCCCCCGCAGAATGCCTTGGAGTTCGGAAGCCGTCACAAACCCGCTGACCCCCGCCTTCACGTCCCCATCGGCCGACAGGATGAGAATGGCTGGCACTCCCCTGAGCCGATACTGGCGCGCCTCCTCCTCGTTCCGGGTGACGTCAATCTCCACCAGCGTAAAATGCTGCAAAAGGTCCAATACAGAGGGATCGACCAGGACCTCAGACCTGAGGCGGTTGCACCAGACACAATCGGGCGAAGTAAAGAACGCCAGGACCGGTGTGAACTGAGCGGCACCCATGGTAAAGCCATTCTTGAGACTGCTGAGCCACACGAGGTCGGCTTTGCCGGCAGGCTTCTGCTCCGGTTTCACATCAGGCGCGAGGGTCACATTCGTGAAGGATCCAGTCCGGGGTATGGGCTCGAACGAGGGCAGCGTTTTCGCTCCCCAGGCCACCGAAGTCGAGAGGGCCAGGAGAACGGGCAGAGTCTTTTGACAAAAGAGTCGCATGGGTGTTCCAGGCATCAATGCAATAACGCGTAGACCAGTATGTTGACATTCACATCGATGGAATTCTCGATCTCGTTCCCGCCGCAGCAACAGCATCCCTCGGTGTTCGCCGTATCGTTCAGACCATGCGGCGAATAGATGGCCACCAGCTTGCCGTTCTGCGCAAAGCCTTCGAGTCGCGCTTCTTCGCCCGCGTGATGCAGCTTGAGTTTCTCGATGGTGTTAACCGTGCGGAAAACGGGATGCTCGGGATCGATCTTCTTGAGCGCTTCATCGCCGAAGACCGTCTTCATCTCGCGCCGGAAGGCGCGATCCCAGTCCTTGTTCGAACAGCCGGCCGACGCGAGCAGAAATCCGCCGCTGGTGAGATACCGCTTGAGGTGTTCGCGCTCCCTGGCGGTGAAATGAAAGTCCGCTTCACCCGTCAGAATGACGAAGGGGTAGTTGAACAATTCATCGGAGTCGAGTTTCACGCTCTTGAAGCGCCGCTCGGTTGCAATCTCCGTCTTCTTCTGTACGGCCGTCAGGAAGGCATCGCTAAAACAGCGGGACGTCCGGTTCCCCGCATAGATAAGGTTGGCGCATTGAATAACGCCTTCTTTGGCGCTGGCGTCGCAGACCCAGAGGCCAACCGCCAGAACCACCGCTGCCACCGCCTGCCCAGGCCTAGCGTTCATGCTTCTCCCCTTCAGTGCCAAAGTATTTTCGGACGGCGTTCCGGTATTTCTCAGGAACCTGCTCCATCGGCGGACTCTCTCCCCGCGGCTTTCCACCGGGAACCGGCCCCATGGTTTCCGTCCCGGTCGTCGCGGCGGCACCGCTGCCGCCACCCGTCACGCCCTTGCCGTTCCCGCTGCGTCCTCCCTCCGAGGGCGTCGAAAACGACGTGCGTTCCGGGCCCAAGGCGGGCACATTCAGCGGAGAATAGCCCCCGACGCGATAGCCGTCGTTGATGTCGCCCCCTATCGCTCCGCCGCCCGCCGCGCCGCTCGGGCCTTCCTGGCCGCCGCCCATCCGCTGACAGATCGCCGCCAGCATTTGCTGCAGCGTTTTGTTCAGTTCCTCGGACACCTTGAAGCGCAGTTTGCCGTCGCACATCCCGCCAAAACCGCCGTCACATTCCGACGATATCAACTCGCGAAGTTTCTCCAACGCCAGAGTAGCCCAATGCAGACACTGCCGCGCGTCCTGATTCTCGCCCGCCTGGACCGCGCTAGCCATCAGACCCGTGACACCCAGCGCCGTCAGTTTGTCCACAAACACTTCGGCACTTTGCCGTAACTCGTCATATTCGGCGGGCAATTGAGCGGCATGTTGGCGCAGTTCCGAGGCGAACAGGGTCAGGCTCTCGCGTAACTCATCCTGCCTCCGGGTCAAGGTCGTCAGCAACGCCACATCCCGTCCCCCCGACTCCTGATTCAAGCGGGTCAGGCGGCGAACGAGCTCGCCTTGGCGGCTGACGATGTTCTTGAAACGCGCGACCATCTCCATCACCCGCCCGATCGCACCCGCTTCCTTCGCCTGGTCCACGGCCGCCTGCAAGGCCTTGCCGGGGCCACCCAAGTCCTCGATCATGCGGTCAACGGTCTGGCGGAAGCCCGGGGCATCCGGCTTCGTCTGATCCAATTCAGCCGCCTGCTTTTTCAGCGCGCCCAGGGCGCCTTTCAAGGCCTCGGCCAACGATTCTTCCAGATCGAAGACGGGAAAATCCTGGGCCAGTTTTTCCAGCAGACCCGCCACCCGACGCATGGTCTCCAGGGCTTCCTGCCGCTTCGCCTCCATCTCGGCGGGATCCTTCGAATCCACGGCGCGCTGGATCGCCTGCAGGGCATGAATAACGGACTCCATGCTGTCACGCGACACATCAAACCGCTTGGCAAACTCCTCGAGCGTCACACGGGCCCGCACCATGGCCGCATACTCCTCCTCGGTAATGATCTGGACGCGTGCGATATCGGAAGCCGACAACCCTGTGAGGTCCGGATTCCCATCGGCCGCTTCCACATAGAACTCCAGGATCTGGCCGGGTTCCGCACCCAGCGCCCCAAGATCGACCGTGTGCGTGAAATCAAACCGCCGATCCCCCATCGGCACGGAGAGCCTGCTCGACCGGTCGCGATACCCGACCACTGCCCTGACCAGATCGGCCTTCCGCAGCCCCAGGTCATCGGCAATCTGGCCTGCGACCTGAAAGGATACCGACGGTGTTGCCAAGGTAAACGGACCGGGCTCATCAAGGCTCACCTCGGGCGGCCGGTCCGCGATCAGCTTCTGCTGGAGACGGAAAGGTTCGCGGTTGGTGGTGCCGCGCACATCCCGGATGGAAACCTGTAGCCGACCCTCTTCGCGCATTTCCCATTTGAACGCCACAGTGTCCAGCGCCACCCGTTCCCCTTCCACCTGCCGTATCGAGTCGGGATCATCCTTCGGGACGATCGTGAGGAGTCCTCCCAGCAACGGCCGGTTACTGACAATCCTCAGGTCGGCGCGTGACTGGCGGTAGCCGGCGAAATCCTCCCGACCGGGCGTGATATGCCGGGGCGCCAGCGCCGTGTAATCGGGAGGTGTCACGGTCGCGCTCGCCGAGGCAATTTCGGGTTGCAGGAGCACGTCCACCCTGTGCCATCGGCTGCGGGCTTTCCCGGTGGCGAAGCAGAACTCAAGGGGGGTGACCATCCGTTCAAGGCGTTGGGTGAAACGATGGCCGTTTTCCTGGAAACACGCCGAGCGGTCAATGCGTCCCCGAGTGCGGGTCAGGCACCACACCGTCGAAGCCAGGGGGGCTCCCGTGATCTCCGCGCCGATTTCGATAGTACCGCCATACAGCACGCGCGGTTCGCGGGGAAAGACGACAAACTCATAACGGGAATAGGGAGGCGTATCGCGCAACGGGAAGCCTAAGCGCGTAAGGGTAACGAGGGAGGCCTCCGGGTTCACGGCGCCCAGTGCCGCCACCAGCACCAGCTGAAGCAGAAACCTCTTCAGCCGGCGCCCAAGTTCCGGCAACGGGAAAGCCTTTCGAAACCCGAGCCGCCCCAACTCGGCGCCTGCCCGCTCGATAATCCTGTCCGCCAGGTAGCGCTGCAAGTCCGGAACCGCTGCCCCCTGCCGTTTCATATGGCGAACCAGCTCCAGGGCGCTCTGTACCGTGTGTCGGGGACTTTGCAGCAATTGATCGGCCCGCTGCGCCGCCCGAATCGATCTCACTCCGATTACACGGACCAGGCTCACCAGGAGCCACAACAGGGCGGCCGAGGGCAACGCCACGGCCAGCGCCAGGCAGAGGAAAGGAGGAAACGCCAGAAAGCCGTCCAACGCCGCGCACACCGCCACCGCCACAACGGCGGCACCTGTCACCCGCAGCAGATCATGCAACATCAGCCCGACCTGCCAGGTGCGCTTGACGCGGTTCAACTCGCTACGAAATGTGCGTTCGATGTCCATGCTACAGCAGCCCGCTTCGACGGCGGATCACCCATTCCGCCGCCAACAGCGCCAGCAGGGCGCCCAACACCCACCCCCGATTCCATAGGGGCTCCCACACCGATCGGCCGGCGACCTGGCTTTTCTCCGGCTGTTCCAGTCCGGCAACAATCCCAGCCAGCTCCTTTTCGTCAATGACGGCCCCACCCGACTGATGAGCCAGGTCCTCCATAAACACGCGATCAGCATTCAGGTTCTCGAGTTCCCCGGGCGGGAGTTTGACCTCCAGCAACGCCGAGGCGGAGGAAGGTTTTTTACCTTCCGGTGCCGCCAGTTCCACCCGGTAAAGGCCCGGTCCATTCAGCACCGTCTGCGCCGTCCACCGCTGCCCGCCCCGGGCGTCGGTCGACAGCGCAAGCGTTTGAACCGTCTTTTCGGCCAACAGCAACCGGAGCTGCGGCGGAGTTCCCGGCTTGCCACTCCGCCCGGTGACCCAAAGCGTGACCGGCAGGCCGGGCTCGGTGGAACTGGTACTCAGCCGCAAGGCATAATCCTGCCCGGGCAGAAACTCGGAATACGTGGCGGCCCAAAGCAGCAACTGGGGCCATAGTTCCTTATAGATCTCGGAAGACTCAGGCACGCTGGGAAAGAAATCCCATTGCCACAGCCCCTCGGCATTGACCGTCACCACAAGGCCCTTGCCGAACCGCCGGCTGATCAGGACGGGTACGGTGGTCCTGTGACCGGCGGATTCCAGGGCTCCTTCGGCCAGCACGCGGCTGAAGGCTTTGAGGCCGGCGACACGGTTGACCGATTGCAGGGGCGGGAGCTTGCTCCATACGGGATCTCCTGCCGCCGCGAGCATTTCGCCGAACAGACCGGTTCCCTCGGCCTGGCGAGCAGGCCCAAATTGAAGCGGCGAGCCAACGCCGTCACCCCACGTCACCGGTTCCAGAAACTCCAGTTCGGGAAGATCGCCACTGTAGGGTTTCCCGCGGAAGAAGAGGACCGCCCCGCCCTGCTCGCGGACAAACTCGCGCAGCAGGCTGATACGCTCGGGGGTCAGGAAATACTCAACGCCTTTCCCGAAAACAATGACATCATGCTCGCCCAGCGCCTCGGGACTGTCGGGAAAGATCGCCGACCCGGACTCCTGCACATTGGCCAGATCGGTTTCCACCTTGAAAAACCGTTCCGCGGAAAGCCGGTAGACGGTACTCACCTGGAGATTGGCCTGGGCGCGCAGGAGCTGGACGAAGAACTTGCTCTCCCATCCCGGGTTCCCCTCCACCACCAGCACACGCAATTTGTTCTTGAGCACGGAAAGCCCGAACCGGACCCGGTTGTTCACCACGGTGGCCTCACCTTGATACTCGGGAACACAGCACTCCCACTCCTCATATCCCGGCTCAGCGGGGGCAAGGACGAACGGCACCGCAACGGTCGAGCCTTCCGGGACTTCGACTTTCTGTTCCGCCACCACCCGATTTCCCGCATCGCGGAGTTCAACGGGAATCACCCGGCGCCCGGCCCCCTCATTACGGATCAGTACACCCACCTTGACCTTCTGCCCCGCAAAAGCCACCACCTGCCGGCGAACAACGCCGACTGAAACATCCGTGCGGGGCACCTCTCCGCCCAGCGGCAATACGTAGAAAGGCGCCTGCTGCGCCCGGCTTTCCGCCGCCAGGTCCGCAACGGCAGCACGCCCGGTCTGTCGTCCATCCGAAAGCAGAACAACCCCGGCCAATCGCCGCGCACTGGAGCGGTAGCGGGCCAGCAGGGCGCGACCCGAGCCGACAATATCGGTCTGATCGCCATCCGGTTTCGAGTGCGCCAGCGTCTCGATCGTCGTCACCTCTGCTTGTCCCGCAAAAGCCTGAACGCTCACATGATCCCGTCGCCCGGAGGCCGCCATCGCCTTTTCAGCCAGGCGCAGCGCTTCCTCCCAGCGCGACTTGCCCGCCACATCCGGAGTGGCCATGCTCCTGCTCCGATCGATCATCAAGACCCATTCCTTGTCACGGCCGGTGGTCTCGCTCTGCCAGCGCCCCGGATTCAGCGCCAGAGCCCCCAGACCCAGCACCGCCAGCCCGCGCAGCATCACGATCACCCGGCGCCAGATCGGACGGCAGCGGGCGGCCGCCCGCCACGCCAGCAGCATCCCGGCAACGCCCACCAGCATCACCGTCAACACCACGTATTCAACCTGGAACAGGGGATTCATGTGCGTCCCGCCCACACCGCGGCGACTCCTTCCAACAAGGCCCACAACAATGCCAGCGCCAGCAACCAGGGCCATAGCGGAAGGCCCTCGCGCAAGTGCCGGACGCTATCGCCTGACGTCAACCCGATGGCTCCATCGCCACCAAGTTTCCCGAGGTCCAGCGTCCGTAGATCCGATTCCACAGAAGGGAAGTTAACGGTGGCATGGCCGACCGTGCGTTCTTGAAGCTCCCAGGTGTAAAGGCCCGGCCCGACAGGCCCGGTCGACTGCACGAAGGCAACGCGCGCGGCCTCCCCGGGGGCAACCGGCACAACCCGGCCATCGGCGGCTTTGAGCCCGAGTTCGGTGGATTCCCCTTCCCCCTCCGCCTGCCAGGTCAACGGTTCCCCCGGCAGATAGTCCTGCCCGCGGGACGACTGGAGACGGGCGCGGCTGCACAGCAGGATCTCCGCGAAGAGTGGAACGAATTCCATTCGGGCGGCACAGTCGCTCTGGTCCGCGCCCAGCGGGATATTCCAGAGAAAGAGTTTGCCACCCCGGTCCACCCGCGCCAAAGCCGGTATCCCGTCCGCATAGCTCATCAACACGGAGGCACTCGGCAACACACCTGACGGCAACTCCAGACGGGCAAACACCACGCCTCCCGCCGGATTGCCATGCTCGCCGCCACTGAAAATCCGAAAAATCTCATCACCTTCCGCCACCACCCGTAAGCCATACGGCTCCTTCGTCTGAACCCACGGAACCGCACCACACGCGGCCCCGTTGAAGTCGCTGGCCAGCACGGCAGCGTCGATATTGGTTCCGGGGTACCAGAGCACCGTCGTGCCGGTGCCCAACCGCTCATGCAGACGCTTGACGCCGGCCCCGCTGTCCCCCGCAAGCAGAACCACATCGAACGGCAGGGAAGACTCCAGGTCGGCCTCGGCCAGTTTCTCCACGCGCGCCCAGCCCACCGCCTCCAGAACCCGCCGCCAGGCGTCCGCCGTGCCCGAATCGCGAGCCAGAATGCCCACCCTGAGGGTGTCGCGCACCTCAACCAATCCCCACCTCGCGTCGTCACCGGCAAACAGGTCTTCGCTTAACGTCGCCGATACAGGAAAGACTCCGGCCGCTGGAAAACGATACTTGAACATCGCCGTTGCCCGACCCCAGGCGGGAACCATGACATCCTGCGACTGCCGGCTTTCCTGCACGCCCAGATATACGGTGCGCCGGACCGGTTGCGCCGAAAAGTTCTGCACCTCACAGCAGAGGGACACCTCCTCCGTAACGAGCGGACGCGGTGGATCGGTGTAGATATCGGAGAGCGCACCGTTCGCGACCCATTCCTTGCCGATTCTGATCTTGATCAGTTCCACACCGGGCGGCACCCTCAGATTGACCCCTTCCCACTGGGTCTTTTGGAAATCAGAGAGAACGTGCACCTCCCGGCGCCCTTCGGCACCTTCGAGGAGATCCAACGCCATTCTCAGCGCCTCCTCCACGTTGCCGGATTCGCTGCTCACCTGCGCGCGCCTCAAAACCATCTGGAGCGCCCCCACATTGACCCCCATTGCCGGGAATTCCGCCACCGGCCTGGCCCGCAGCCAGACGATGTTGGCGGTATCGCGCGACGTCAAGCCGGACAGGATATCCGAGGCCTGGGCGCAGGCGGCGGCGAATCGGGTTCGGCCGCCTTCCGCACAACCCATCGAGGCGGTCGCATCCATGATCACGACCACATTCTTGCGCTCGAACCGCCCCGACAGCCGGTGTCCGGAGAAGAACAAAGGCATCAGGAACATGAAGATTACCGAGGCAAACAGCAGTGTCCTGAGAACCAGGAGAATCCAGTCCTGGGGCCGCTTGACACGTACCGTCCGGCGCAACACGTGCAGAATGAAGTCCACCGAGCTGAAGCGATAGACCGGAGGGCGGCTGCGG
>CAYOIT010000060.1:0-25444 GCA_964404035.1 uncultured Verrucomicrobiota bacterium
GAGCATCAGACTTCGGATCTGAGGGTTGCAGGTTCGAATCCTGCCAGGTGCGCCACCAAAAAAAGCCAATAAATCAAGCTTTTATCTGTATACTGCATTGCCCCAAAAGGTATTAGCATAATCAAACTTCTTAAAAAATGATGTTATTTTGACGTTTCTTTGACACTTCGGCGCTTTTTGTGCATAATATTTCAGGAAATTCCGATAGGAGTCGCGCGATGGCCTGCCTGGAAATGCGGACTGGATCGAAGTGGTGGTATGGGCGGTGGCGTGCCCGAAACCAGCTTTTTGTCCGGAATCTCGACATCGAGATCGAAGGCGAACGGCCGTCCTCCGTCAATAAGACTAGTGATCGCCGATTCGAAGCGTCCCGTGCAAAAGCCCAGGCAAAGCTCAACGAACTGGTGGAGCAATCCAAAAGCCGGCGTGCAGAAGAATTGGTCCAGACGCTCCATGAAATTCGGACAGGCACCCGTATCAGCACCATCGCGCTCGACAAGCTATACGACAGGTGGGGCAAGATTCCCAGGCGCAAGGGACATCTGAGTGAAGTCTATCGGAAGTTGGCCGAAAGCGTCTTTGCCCGCTTTCGAAAATTCCTGGCAGAACAGTATCCGGACGTGCAGGAACTGGGGCAAGTATCACACGCCATGGCCGTGGCGTTCATGGTGGCCGAGGAGAGCCGGGGAATAGCCGGACGGACGCGCAATGCCACACTCGGTTTGCTCAAGGGCACGTTCCTGCATCTGCGGCGGGAAGGCGGATTCATCGACAACCCGTTCGAAGGGATTGTGACCAAGGACGAGGAAACGATCCATCGCAAGCCGTTTTCGGCGGAGGAAATCCGTGCGATCGTGGATGTCGCCCAGAAGGACGAGCTCTGCCGGCCCCTGATCATCACCGGCCTTTGCACGGCGATGCGGCGGGGCGATGTCTGCCAGTTGAAGTGGGCCGATGTGAATCTGGTGAAACGGATGATCAGCGTGAAGACGGCCAAGACTGGGGAACGGGTTTGGATTCCGATTTTTCCTTTGCTCTTCGACGAACTGGCCAAGTTGCCGCACAACGGCGAGTATTGTTTTCCTGAAGCCGCCCGGCTGTATCAGGAGAAGGCGGAGGCCATCAACCGGCGGTTGAACGCTGTATTTCGAGCGGCGGGGTTTGTCGAACTGGATAAGGACGGGGAAGTCCGATCTAGCGGGCCGAATATCGTTGCGCCCGAGGCCTTAGCGAAGGCGCGCACGGCGATCGAACAGGTAGATCTTCAAAAGTTCACCCGCAAGGTACGGGAAAATCTGCTACGCGTGTTTGACCTTTATGCAGCGGGGCTGACGATCAAGGAAATCATTCCGAAACTGGGCATGAGCAAGGGCTCCGTCTCGACCTACCTGTCGCGCATTGAGCAGATCGTGGGATTCGCGATCGTGCGGACGGCCAAGGCTTCCACGCCACATCCGGCTGGTATCTTGGGGTATTTGCACGAAAAGCGAGAGGGCAGCAAGCGCCGAGTTAACGTTCATGGATTCCATGCGCTGCGGTCGACCTTCGTCACGCTGGCCTTGGTGGCCGGCGTGCCGGTGGAACTCGTAAAAGCTGTCACAGGCCATACCTTGACCGAAACGGTAATCGCGCACTACTTCCGGCCCAACCAGGAGCAGATGCGCGCCGCGTTGCAGGCCGCCATGCCGAAACTGCTCACGAACGGGGCACCCACGCGGGAAGAGCAGGTTCGCCAGATTCTCGACGGCATGACAGCGAAGACGTGGAAACGCGACAGGGATACGTTGCGTGGAATTCTGGACGCGGGCAACCAAAAGATACCCGGATGAAGAAGTCTGGCGGGGAGAAATCCCGCTTACTGCTGCTCGGGCCCGGAAGTCAGAGTCCCGTCTTCCACGGTCTTGACGCGCCAGTCATCATCGGTTATGTGCGGCCCATCAGACCCATCAGGCACTTGTTCCTCATTGCCACTTCCGTCAGAATCGACGTGCCTATTCGTTTTCAGCCTAGAGGGGGATCTGGCTTTGATCCATTTCGCGATCGTGTGCCGGTCTACCCCGAAGACTTTCCCCAACACACAGTCCGTGATGATCCTGCTAGCCGGCGAATCGGGCGCTTGGAGCAGGTCCGAATACGAGTAACTGGAACGTGTGATGACATCGGCCTTCAACCGGCTCCATGCAAGGAGGAAGGTTCTTGCCTCGTCTAGTGTCAGGCCGAAATATCCGGCAGCGGTCGAGATGCTTTCCAACGAACCACGGATACGTGACGCGTCGGAGCCCGAGACCGCGATGCCGGCTTTATTTATGAACGCGCGCTTGCCGAGATACTCGTCAACTCGTTGACTCCAAAGGCGATTCCGCAACATCTCTTCGGTCTGACATGCAAGAAAAGCCTGATAGCGGTCCCATCGATCGGGATCCGTGCTGTCTTCGAGCTTAAGCGCGATTTTGGTCGCTATCCGATCCACGGCCTGATCGTCATCCGATCGCCGCACCGTGATTACCGAATGGTGCCCGCCCTCCACTGGAGTGACGCCGGTTGGAGCATCGCGCAGCCAATACGGACCGAGTTTAAGCGAAGCAGTCCTGGATGTCCTGTCGAACACCACATCGACATCGACGCTGACCGACGCTTTCAGGCAAAGCCGACCCAAGGCGTACCAGGTTCGATGAAAACTGGTTCTAGGGGTTTTACTTTGATGACCTCTTGCGGCTAACTCCCGAAGCCTTTTCGCAGCATACTGACAAAGCGGGTCACACATCAGGGAATTGACGTACTCGCCCATTAGCATGAAGACGAAGAACTGATCGCCGCCTAGGAGACGCTCAATGCAATAGAGCAGGAAATCAATGTCGGCGTCAGCGGCTGCAGCGTCCAAATAGCACTGCAGGACATCGTCGGGCGAATGCTTGAACTCTGCGGGAAACGAATAGAGAAACTCACGCACCTGACGCCAAACGGGACGGCACCTCGTCCGGGTAATCCCGCCTTTCCCCGCCGGCTTGTTCAGCACGCGCAGGACTTCCTGATAATCGATCCCCTTAGCAGAACGACCCATTTTTGGTCCGCCATGCCAAAGGAGTAATCCTTTATCCATCCAACGATGGAGCGTTCGACGGCTGACTCTAGCCATCTTCGCCGCGCTGCTTATGGAATGCAGTTGCTTAGCCATAATGTGTGACACATTACCACACTCTCCTTGGCGTGAGAACAACAATCACAAGGAGATGCCAATGAACAAAATCAGAGAACTGCGCGCGATACGCAAAATGAAGCAAGTTGAGCTGGCGATTCGGACCGGTATCCAGCCCGGCTTGCTCTGTCGGTACGAGCGGGGAGTTCCACCCAGCCAACGGAATGCTATACGGATCGCCAATGCGTTGGGGTGTGCGGTGGAAGACGTTTTCCCCGGCTATCGGACGCTGCGGGATTACTAAGGAATATGAGACACCTTACCAGTCTAGCCTTGTGTGTAAGCCATGGTGGCAACAACAAGTGCAGGATACATCGGAACTGACATCGCCGGAGAAGGAGTACGAGATGGATAAATGCATGGAAACGACGCGCGGCGTTCTCGCCGCAATGAAATACAGCCCAGAGCGAATCGAAGCAGCGCTCGTTGCGCTTGAGGGGCGGCCGGAGGTTATACGCAGTGCAGAACCGCTGCTCACGCCGCGACAGCTCTCCGAACGGCTCGGTATCAGCATCACGAGCCTGTGGCGTCTGCAGCCGCCCTATATTCGTGTGGGGGGGCGTAAACGGTATGAGTGGTCTGAGGTTGAGCGATTTTTAACGGGGCACAAGGGTAATAACGAGGAGGTGTGATATGGCAATTTTGAAAAAAACGGACAACGAGGCTTTGCAAACCGGCGGATTCTCCGCCGACTTGCCGCCTGGCGTATACGATGCCCTATGTATCGACGTCGACGAGAAGTATGGCGTTGAGCGGAAAAAGTTCCAAAGCAAGGAGATGGAGAAGGTGGACCTGATCTCGTTCAAATTCGAAGTCACGGGCAAGTCCGGCACCAAGCGAGTAATTACATCCCGCAAAATGCGGATCTCCATCCACGAAAAGAGCGCATTGTATGCATTTTTAGCCGGGTGGTTAGGTGAACCGCCGACGGATAATATCAATACTGATTTCCTTATCGGCCAGACTGCCAGGTTGACGTTGGTCCATGGGACTGATCCGGCGGAGCTCGGGAAAACCTTCGTCCGTATCGAGAAGATCGATCCCGGTTCTGCCGACGAAAAAGGTGGTGCTGCATGAAGCCGGTTGACTTGATCTTGAACAAAATCCTCGCCGCCGGTGTGGAGCCAGTGGAAACCGCCTCAGGCTGGGAGAGCCGCTGTCCGGCACACGACGACCAGAAGGCGAGCTTGAGTATCGCTGAGGCCGCGGACGGCAAGGTTTTAATCCGATGCCACGCCGGCTGCGCGACGGAGGCCATAGTCGAAAAGCTGGGCTTGAAAATGGCCGACTTATTCCCGCCGAAGGCGGACACGTCGATCGTGTATCAATATCGCGATGCGGACGGAAAAGTCGTGCTGGAGAAAGTCCGCCACATGCCCAAGCGGTTTACCCAGCGCCGGCCTGACGGCGAGGGGGGATACATCTACAGCTTGAAGGCTGGCTGGTATCGGAAGGAAAACGATGAATGGGCTGCTATCCGTAACGCGACGAATCCGGACCAGCCGCCGAGGGTGGAGGGTGCGAAGTGGTTCGCTGAGGTGCCCCATGTGCTGTATCGACTGCCCGAAGTGACCGAGGCGGTGCGGGCTGAGCGACCAATTTTCTACGTGGAAGGTGAGAAGGACGTGGAGAACTTGGTCAAGGTTGGCCGGGACGCGACTACGAACTCAGGCGGGGCGGGCGAGACGTGGCGGAATGAATATGGTGAGGTGTTGCGTGGCGCGACCGTCATCTTCATCCCGGACCGCGACAAGGCCGGAGGCGAGCTGTTTGAACGCTATGCCCCCGGGTTGCTCGCTGCGGTCAAGGAGTTGCGACGATTGGACCTTCCGGAGGGGGTCAAGGATATCTCGGATTGGCTGGCCGCTGGGCATGGGGTTCAGGAGTTAGATGCGCTGGCTGCGGCCGCTCCGGTCTGGACGGTGAACGGGCCGCATGCTGAAATCCTCGACTCCAACCCGGAAACCATACGGCGTCCTCTCTGCATCGTGGGTGACCATGCCTACCTCACGACGTGGGTGAGCGTTCGCACTGGCGGGGAGGACGCCATTCGGCGGGTAGTGTTGCGCGATGAGGGCACGATGTATAGCGATGCCGCCGTTCCTGGTGCGCTCCCGCTTACGGATCTCGGGGTGGCCGTAAAGCTTCCCCACGTGCCGCATTCCGATTCCATTATGAGCGGCGCGGCGTTGAAGCGGTATGCAGCCGGTGAACGCGTCCAGCCCGTTGAGGTGTTCAACCGGATCCAGGGCGTGGTGGACCATTTTATGGACTTTTCGCATTCCGTGGGCACGCAGGCCGACCTGGTCGACATGATTTCCCTCTACATTTATGGGTGCTACCTGCTGGACGCCTTCACGGTGATCGGCTACCTGTGGCCGAATGGCGACAAGGGCGTCGGGAAAACCAAGTTGCTGGTGGTTGTGACGGACCTGGCCTATTTGGGTGTGCTCGTGACCGCAGGCGGCACGTTCGCCAGCCTTCGGGATCTGGCGGACTACGGCGCGTGTATCGGGTTCGACGATTCGGAGTCCATTATGGACGTCCGGCGCGCGGACCCCGACAAGCGCACGCTGTTGCTGGCCGGGAACAGGCGCGGGACCTACGTCACGTTGAAGGAGCCGTTGGGCGACGGATGGACCACACGCTACATCCATGCATTCTGTCCCCGTCTTTTCAGCGCCATCAACCTGCCCGACGAGGTTCTGGCCAGCCGGAGTATCGTGGTCCCGCTCGTGCGAAGCGCCGACGGCCAGAAGGCCAACCGCGACCCGGCTGACCATGAAACCTGGCCGGTTGACCGCAGGCGGTTGGTGGACGACCTCTGGTCGCTGGGGTTGGCGAATCTGACAGCGGTTCGGGCGTATGACCGGAAGGTGACGGAACGGACTACGATGGTCGGCCGCGTGCTGGAACCATGGCGGGCGATTTTAACGGTGGCGCTGTGGCTCCAGGAGAAGCAAGGCATGACAGGCATTTTTGATCGTATGTTGGCCCTGGCCGAACGCTACCAGGGCGAACGCGGAGACATAGAGGAGGCCAGCCCCGTTCGGGTGCTGATCCTGGCGCTGATCCAGATGCTCGAACCGGCCAAGGGGGATGGAGTCAAGTTCACGCCGACCGAGTTGGCGAACATTATGAACACGATCGCGCAGGAGGAGGACATCGATCATCCCGGCGAGACCTTCACTAACGCCCGGAAAGTTGGACGGTTGCTGCAGCGTCTTCGTGCGAATCGTGCCGAACGGACGGCGGGCAGCAAACGCTGGTCCATGACGAAGCAGGAACTCGAATCCCTTATGCGGGCGTATGGCATGATGGGCGGCCAGTGCCGTAATGCCGTTTCTGCCATTGATGCCGTTTCGCGGGATACCCCCTCCACGACTACGGCGAACGGCACGGAAGGGAAGGCTATTAGTCCGAAGTGCCATGATGCCGTATGTGCCGTTGATGCCGTTTCGCGGGGGGCCCCCTTCGGGGAACGACAATCGGCATCCACCGCAGAGGAACCCGCTTCTACGGCGTCCGCGACGGCGGCCAACGACCTGAACTGGGGGGCGGCATGAAGGTGCTCTTCGAGAATCAGGAATACGAAGCCGAGGTATGGCGCCCCGCCATGGGGTGCCTCTCGGACACGCTGTCATACGATACGGAGACCACGGTCGTCGAAGATCCAGCCGTGGTTCCGGATTACGTGATCGGCACTGCGTTCGACGGCAATAAGGTCTATTTCATCCAGCGGCAGAATCTTGGCCAATTCTGGAAGGCCCACCAGGGCTGTATCGTATATATGCATACGGCCTCGTTCGACCTGGAGGTCACGACCAAGGCATGCGGGTTCGACTTCCATCCCATGATCGAAGCCGGGTTGGTGCGGGATGTCAGCATCTATTACAGGCTGTTGCAATGCGCCGCCACCGGCGATGTGCCGCACCGGTATAGCCTCGCAGCCCTCACGGACGAACTGCTGCATGTCAGGCTGGATAAGGATGATGCCATCAGGATGGATTATGGGCGGTTCTACCACGACGGGGTGGTGAACTACCTCGCCATGCCCAAGGAATACCTGGAATACGCCGCACGCGACGCGATCGCTTCATACCGGCTGGCTGAACGCCTGGATGCGCAATGCCGTAGTGAACACAGCCAGCACTCCCCCCTCCCGCAAAACGGCACGAACGGCACAAACGGCAAAATGGCACAGTGGGGCCTGTTGGGACATGACATCCAGCTACGCGGTGATGTGGCTCTGCGGGCCATCGAGCGCTTCGGGATAGCCGTCGATCCAGCGGCTGTGACCGATCTTGACCGGCGGCTGGGTGCTGAGATTGAAAAATCACGAGCCTTATTGGCCCGTTTCGGTTACGTGCCAGGCAAGGCGGGCAACCAGGCTGAGTTCGATCGGGTCATCGGCGAGATCGAGCAGCAGCGCGGCATTACAATTCCAACCACCGCAAAAACCGGACGAAAGAGCCAGGCCGCCGATGATCTGAAACCGATAGGCGACCATGAGTTCGTGGAAGCGTTCATCCGGGCCAAGGAGGTGGAGAAGCTGCGCACGACATACATACGGCATCTCCAGGCGCCAGGTGGTCGGGTTCATCCACGCTACACCCTTCTGGTCCGCACCGGCAGGACTTCGTGCAGCACCCCCAACATTCAAAACCTCCCGCGTGTCGGGGGCATCCGGGAATGCGTCGTGCCGTCCCCGGGCCATGTATTCATCGCCTGTGACTATTCCATGCTGGAACTCTGCACGTTGGCGCAGATCGCCTATACCCGGTTCGGCCAATCGGTCATGCGCGACTTGATCAACCAGGGGGTTGACCTTCATCGCCACGTGGCCAGCATGGTGCTGGGGAAGCCCGCCTCCGAGGTGACCAAGGCCGACCGCCAGAAAGCCAAGGCAATCGATTTCGGCCTGCCTGGGGGAATGGGGGTGGGAGGATTACGTGGCTATGCCCGCGCCTCCTACGGGGTGGATTTGACGGAGAACGAGGCCGAGAACTGGCGTAGTGCCTGGTTGGCGCTGTTTCCCGAAATGGCCGGTTACCTGGAAGCTGGTGACGATCTGACGCGGCTGGGAGTGACGTTGGATCTGGATGCGTATCCCGATTCTTATACCGGCTTCGCGGCGGAAACAGCGGCAGCGGTCGTCCTGCGCGTGGCTGGCGGGGCATCGGCCACATCGTCCGGCAGATCCTTCGGCCCCGCTGAAATCGACTGGGCGTGGGCGCAGATTGCCGATAGCAGGGCAGGTGAAATTAAGGCGCTGTCGGCAGATATCCGGGCGCGTAAAGGGTCGCGCGATCTCCAACGGGCGGTTATACCGGGGCGTACCATTTCGATTCCAACCGGGCGTATCAGGGCGAATTGCACCTACACCGAGTCGCGAAACTGGCCGTTCCAGGCGTTGGCGGCAGACGGGGCTAAGCTGGCGTTGTACAGCCTGATCCGCGCCGGCTACCGCGTGGTCGCATTTATCCACGACGAGGTGTTGGTTGAGGTGCCCGAGGCTGCCGACTACCGTGCGGATGCCGATGCCATCTCAAACATCATGGTCGCTGCCATGCGGCGCGTGTGTCCTGATGTGGAAATCCGGTCCGAATACGCGGTTATGCGTCGCTGGCGGAAGGATGCTAAAGCTGTCTATAACGAACACGGGTGGTTAATCCCATACGAAGATACGCAGGTGCGAAAAACAGAATCAAAGGATCAAATACAGACGCCGACGGCGGCATAATCAGATGGAGAACGACTATGAGTGCAAGCAGCGAGGACAACTGGGATTTTGGTGCGATGAACCTGCTCGATCTCGACTTCTATCACGACGGAGATGGGAACGAACTCCCCGATATTGAAGAGGAATACGAGGCATGGCAACCGGTGAATATGCGTGAAGGAGGCATCAATGGATAAAAAAACAAGAAAGGAGCTCTGGCAACAGTTAAGCCAGCCACCCCCATTCGGCAAGGAACGGCCCCCGCCTATCCCGGTCCAATGGCTCGTAGAACATGAGGCATGTTCACTGCGATCCGTGCGCATGGACGGTGGACCGCTTGATCCGACGCATATAGAACACCAAACTTGTTGCCGGTGGTTACAGGGCCATCTGTACTGGCAGCGATTACCCTTGTCGCCGTGAAGGAGATTATAATATGGAAACATCTGTTGTAGAAATACATCCGGCTGAGGTTGACGCTTCAGCGCTTAGCCAGTCCCGTACCCCGAGCCAAGCTGAATCCAGCCGCCGTAATGGGCGTAAGAGTCGGGGTCCCGTAACCGTGGTCGGGAAGGAACGGGCGCGGGGTAACGCCGTCACCCATGGATTGTTCGCGCGCGTGCTGCCCGCCGGTCAGTTGCCGGTATTCGCAGATCGCCGGGAATATATCCCTCTCGTCCAGCAGATGCAGGTTGAGTTCGGCATCCGCACATCGATGGGGCGGGCGCTCGTGGAAAGCCTGGTATTGGACATGCTTCGGCTTCGTTATATGCGGTCCATGGAAATTGCCCTTCTGGACCCCGGCCTTGATGGGGATCGCGATCTGGAAACAGCAATCCGGGATCGTGAACGTGCCAGTCATCACCGCTCGGACGAGGAGAACGAGACACTCCTGCAGGCCTATGGAAGCGGCGCCGCTCAGTTACGGAACGGGTTGCGGTTGGTGATCCCCGATGAACTCGTGGCGACTATAACAGCGGACCTGTGGCGATACATGAATGAACCCCGCGAATCCCTCGCCCGGAATCAGGCGGAAATGAAAGAGTTGGACGCCGATATCGCCACGGCCGATCCAGCAGATATTCCGAATCTCCAGACTATAATGGAGATCACGCGGGAGGCCATCGTACAGGATGAGGAGGACATGAAAACCAGGGATCGGACGCTGTTCTTCGTGGAAAAGGAAGCCGACCTGACCGCCTATGTAGCCGGCCGAAAGCGAATCTCGCCTGCCATGATGGAACGGTGGGCGGAGCTCCTGGACCGGCAGCGCGCGATTCTGGAGCGTGACATAAGCCAGACACGGGTGGCCGATGCTCGGATCAATCACTGCCGCCGGCGGCACTACCGGGCGTCCGCAGGGCGGATTGACGAACTCAACGGGCTTGGCGAATATGAGGACCGGATTCGTCGTTCCATGACGAAGACCGTGGCGCTGATCAAGGAAGTGGAAAGTGGCGCCGTGATAGATGTCCCTGCCTGAAGCCTCGGGTTCGTTTTTCGGAAAAGGTTTGGCCGGCGCTGCCGCTTGCGACAACGCCGGCCATTTTCCTTATTTGGCGCGTGCAGACCGGGCAGCGCGGCGTTCCGTCGCCGCCCGCAGCCCCGCCTTCCAGGACGGCTGCATGGCACAGTCGGCGAGACCATCTGTGCCCCAGGCGTCGAAGATCTCCTCCCTGCAACTCTGCCGTAGCTGAACGACCCGGGGCGCCGAAACGCCTATCCGGCTCCCGATTTCGCTCGGCCCGTAACCAACCGCTGTTTCCCGCAACACGACCATGCGGCGGTCATCCAGCCGGGCTTCTACATCCGCCCAGTCCAGGTGCTTGGCCGCTGCCGTATCCGTGTCCTCGCCGTCCGCCGCCAGTAAATCGTGCAGGGTCACGTCAACTTCCGGATCGTCCGCATCTACGGCCATCGCTTCGTCCATGGATCGTAATGAAACTCGCCCGCACAGGGAGGCAGCCGCGCTCATTACGTCCGCCTTCCCGGCATACCCCGAACGCCGCCCGTGTTTCAGGCCCTCCACGGCGTACCAGGCGACCGACTGGGGCGGCACCTGCTTCCCCCTACGCTCGGCCGAGTCCAGCGCCTTGGCGGCCAAGGCAACGGCCTCGGCGGTCAACTCCTCCACGTCCTCGCATCCCGTGGGCTTCACCGCCCCCTTCGCTACGGCCGCCGCGATCAAGGGCATGATTGTGTTCACCAGCATCATTCCGGCTGTCGGACTCACTTTCCATCTCCTGCTTTGTAGGAGGGGGCCGACAGCGACGCACCTATTGCGCCCCGGCGGCCACCTCGTGGTTGGCCGCCTTGAGCGGCTTGGATAGGGGTTGTTGTTCTACTCGATTACACGGTCGCCATCATGATCGGATCAAACAGCTTGGCGATGTCCTCCCGCAGTTCCTTCATGACGCCCACCGCTGTGGCGGTGACTAGCGCGCACAGCGCCAGGAACCCGCCGATCCACGGAACCTGGGCCAGAAGAAACGCGATCAGCGCTCCCAGCAGAACAGCCTCCGCGAACTGGCGATGTCGTTCGATGAACTTCAGTATGCCCTCAACCAAGCGCTTTGCCCGAGTCCATAGCAGCAGCAGTTCTGCCTTCGCACGGCGAGGAATTTGGAGCTGCCGTATCCGATCGACCACCTCTTTTGCAGTCATGTGCCCTCCTTTTGATTGGAACTGATAAAGCGCCGCACCGATTGCTCGGCATGGCTCTGTTATATGTTATAGCGCTATTTCAGTGAAAATTAAGTCAGCACCTACCAGGTGAACAAGCTTGACACAAAACCAGATTCGGATTGCGGTAAGAGATAAAACCAGAGACAATTTATAGTCTACACGAGGAAGACTTCTGAAACCATGAAAAGACAATGGGTTTGGCGGTGGATGTTTCGGTTGGCGTTGGCCTGGGTGGCTGGAATGGGGATGGCGGCGGACGAGACGCTGGTGGCGTCCGGAGCGGCGTGTCGGTACCGGGTGCCAACCAGCGGCGTGGACGGCACGGACTGGACCGCGCGGGCTTTCAACGATGCGTCGTGGAGCCTGGGCAACAGCGGGTTGGGTTATGACACCGGCGACCTGAGTTACGTGCCGCTGTTCGGCGCGACCGTGCCGCCCGGTACGGTTTCGTTCTACGCGCGTTTCGCGTTTGCGGTTCAGAACGCAACGAACTACAGCAGCCTTACACTGAGGGTCAAGTACGATGACGGATTCATCGCCTATTTGAACGGCGCCGAAGTCGCGCGCGCCAACGCGCCGGCGAATGCCGGCCACAATTCGGTAGCCGCCTCCGGCCACGATGACAGTCAGGCGCTCGTTTACCAGGATTTCGACCTGTCGTCGTTCGTTTCCCGGTTGGCGCCCGGCACGAACGTGCTGGCCATTCATGCGTTGAATCTCGACTCCAGCGGCGACATGCTGATCCTTCCCGAACTGCAGGCCGGTCTGCCCGAGGTGGTGACCAACCTCGTCATCAACGAGTTCATGGCGCTCAACAACTCGACCATCAAGAACTCGCTGGGCAAATACGAGGATTGGATCGAACTGTACAACCCCAATGTCTCCAGCGTGTCGCTGCGCGGCTGGTATCTGACGGACGATGCCGGCAATCTCAAGAAGTGGAAGTTTCCGACGCATGCGGCGTCGTCCATTCCCGGCAAGGGGTACTTGCTGGTCTGGGCTGACGAAAACGCAAATTCGATGATCGGCGACGAGTTGCATGCCAGCTTCAAACTGGCTGGCGACGGCGAGTATGTAGCGCTGGTGAAGGCGGACGGCGTCACCGTGGTCTCGGCCTATGCGCCGATCCAGCAGTACGACGATATGTCCTACGGCATCGGATTGACCGGGGAGCACCGCTATTTCACCGTGGCGACACCGGGGGCGGGTAATGCGTTTTCCAGCCCCAGAAACGAGGTGGCTGAGGTCAAGTTCAGCCCGAAGCGGGGCGTGTTCCCCCAGGTGGTGCCGCCGGTGACGGCGAGGTGCGATACGACAGGTTCCCAGATCCGGTACACGACAAAAGCCAAGCCGCCCACGGTCACCAGTGCGTTGTATACGAACCCGTTCGTCTTCGCCAACACGGCCATCATCCGCGCGGCCGGGTTCAAGAGCGGGTGGGCGCCGTCGGGCATCGACACCCACAGCTATATCGTCTTGAACGACGTGCTGAACCAGTCCGCCACGCCACCCTCCGGCTATCCGACAAACTGGGCCGGTTACGCGGCCGACTACGGCATGGATCCGACGATCGTGTCCGGTTCCCGGGCGGCCCTGAAGAGAGCGCTGACATTTCTGCCCACGCTATCGCTCGTGACGCCGCAGGCGAACCTGTTCGCTCCGGCCACGGGCATCTATGTCAATCCCGGGGGGCGAGGTGATGAGTGGGAGCGCCCGGCTTCGGCGGAGTGGATCGAGGCCGACAACACCAGCACGTTCCAGACAGATTGCGGTCTGCGGATCCAGGGCGGCTATTTCAGGGAAATGGACGTCACAAGAAAGAAGTCGCTCATGTTGCAGTTCAGACGCACCTATGGCGAGGGTCGTCTGCATGAGGATCTATTCTCTGGAAACGCGGTCAACTCGTTCAACGATCTGTCGCTGCGGGCCGGGGCCAATGACGCCTGGAATGGGTGGGGCCAAGAAAGAACACAGTATATCGGCGATGAGTTCGTGCGTCGCACGCATCTGGCCATGGGCGGCGTGTCGTCGCACGGCCGGTTCGTCCATCTCTATCTGAACGGTCTCTATTGGGGCCTCTACAACCTGGTGGAACGTGTTTCAGGCGACTTCGCGGCAGCCTATTGCGGCGGACGGGCCGACACGTGGGACTTGATCAGTCAGGCCGGAGTGGAAGAAGGCGATGGTGCGGCCTGGGACGCCATGGACAGCGTGCTGGCGGACAATCAAGGCAGTAACGAGACCTACCAGCGCGTACAGGGCAACAACCCGGACGGCACGCGCAATCCGGCCTATCCGGTCTATCTGGATGTCGGCAATTACATCGACTACATGCTCGTCGAATACTGGAGCGCCAACATCGACTGGCCGTGGAATAACTGGCGGGCATTCCGTGACCGGAACGATGCGGTGAGCACGGGATTCAAATTCGCGGTCTGGGATGCCGAAGCCGGATTGGGAACCTGGGGAGACCTCGGGTCTGACGTAACGGACAGTGCGGACGGGGTGGCCGTCATTCAAAGCCGACTGGCGGGCAACGCGGAATACAGGCTGCGGTTCGCCGACCATGTGCAGAAGCATCTGTTCAACGGCGGGCCGCTGTCGCAGGCGGTCACGATTCCGCGTTACCAGGCGTTGGCGGCGGAGATCGAGCCGGCGGTCATCGCGGAGAGCGCGCGCTGGGGCGATCAGGACGGCGGTGCGTCGCATACGGTCGCGGAGTGGCGCGCCATGCGCGACTATGTGCTGAACACCTTCCTGCCTCAGCGTCCGGCGGAGTTCATGCAGCAACTGATAAAGAGAGGTCTTTATCCAGCGGTCGACGCGCCGGTGTTCTCCTGTTTCGGAGTCCTGTTCGCCAACCGTTTAAACCTGGCCATGACGGCGGCAGAGCCGGTCTACTACACGCTCGACAACAGCGATCCGCGCCAGTACGGCACGGGCGCGGCGGTGGGGACGTTGTATACGAACAGCGTGGCGCTGACGCGCACGGCCCGGGTCAAGGCCCGCGCCCGTTCGGCGGGCGGCGAATGGAGCGCTTTGACGGAGACGGTGTTCACGCTGGCCGAGAAGCCGGACCTGAGGGTGACGGAATTAATGTACCACCCGCGCCGGCCGGTCGCAGTCGGAGGCGAGGGCTATCTGGACGGCGAGGATGAGTTTATCGAGTTGCAGAACGTTGGCGCCGCGCCGGTCGGTTTGGCCGGCCTGCATTTCACGCAAGGCATAGCGTTCGATTTCACGGAAGGCGCGGTGCCCGTTCTGAATTCGGGCGACTACGTGCTGGTGGTGAGGAACATCGCCGCGTTCACAAACCGGTATCCGACGGTTCCGGCGCAGCGGATCGCGGGTGCGTTCTCCTTTCCGTCAACCAGTCTCGACAACGTTGGCGAGAAGATCGCGATCGAAGACGCGGCCGGACGCACGGTCGTGTCCTTCACCTACAACAACAGTTGGCTGGTAGCGACCGATGGCGCCGGCCATTCGCTGGTTCCACTGCCGGGCGTGGCGCAGGCGGACGGCGAACTGGACTATCCCGGCAACTGGAAAGCCAGCGTGTACATCGGTGGGTCGCCGGGACAGGCTGAACCGGCCGCGCCGGCCGCATCGCTGGTGCTGAACGAGATTCTGGCCCATACCGATCCCGACAATGACTGGGTCGAACTGTACAACACGACCGCCGCGCCGATCACACTGGGAGCGGGGTGGTATCTGAGTGACGAGGTGTCGAATCTGGCGAAGTGGCAGATTCCGGCCGCCAGCGTGATTGCGGCGTATGGGTGGCGCTGGTGGGATGAGATCACGGGCTTTCACACGAATCTGGTCGCCGGATTCGGTCTGGACAAGGCGGGGGAGCAGGTCCTGCTTTCCTATCTGCCCGGTGCGGGCACCGGCGGTCTGGACCGCGTGGTGGATGCGGTGTCCTTCCGGGGCGAGGAGAACGGCGCACCGCTCGTCCGGTATCCCGATGGAGCGGCGTCCTGGTTCGATGGGGTTCCGACTCCGGGCGCGTCAAACCGGCTGGCCGCCGCCGGGGTGGTGATTGACGAGGTGATGTACCACCCGGCGCCGACCGTGGCCAATCCCGAGAACAACGAAAACGACGAATATGTGGAGTTGCACAATCCGACGGCACAGGCGATCGGGTTTACGAATATCGTCCACGACGTGGGCGGCGCCTGGCGTCTGGCCGGAGGCATTGGCTATCTGTTCCCCAGTAACACAGTCCTGCCGGCAGGTGGGCGGCTGGTCGTCGTCTCATTCGATCCGGCGACCAACAGCGCGTCTCGTGCCGCTTTTCTGGCCGCGTACGGGCTGACGAACGGCCAGATTCGCCTGGCGGGCCCGTATTCCGGACATCTGGACAACCAGAGCGACACGGTGCGGCTGGAGCGGCCGGTATTGGGCGATCCACCGGCGCCGCTCGATGCCATTTCGTGGCATGTGATTGACCAGGTCTGGTATTACGACGCAGCCCCTTGGCCACCCCTCGCCGATGGAGCCGGAAGATCGTTGCAGCGGCGCCCCTTGAGGGGATGGGGAAACGAACCGGTAAACTGGACGGCCGCATTGCGGCCCACCCCCGGGGCGCGGGCCGCAAAGATCGTGCTCTGCGCGCCGACGAACGGCGCCGTCTTCCGGATGCCGTTGTCCGTGGCGGTCGCCGCCGAAGTGGACACGAACTGGGTGGCCGGCGCCGTGCAAGCGGTGGATTTCTACGATGGAACGAACCGTCTGTGCTCCGACACGAATGCTCCGTACGGTTTTACGCTCAGCGGCAGCACCGCCCCCGGTGTCCACATGCTGAAAGCGATCCTGATCGACGGCGAGGGTTCCAACGCGTCGCCGAGGGTCGCGATCACGGTCCCCGATCCCGCCAATGAAACCACGCTGACGGTCATGAGAACCGCGGGCGGCACCGTAGCGCCAGGCGGCACCCTCATTGTGACCAAGGGCGCGGCGACGGCGCTTGTCGCGACCCCCCTCTCCGGGTACGCCTTCGCGAACTGGACGGTCATGCAGGGCGCGGCGGCGATCGCGAACCGCGAAGCCGCCAGCACCGCCATCGCCATTTCGGCTCCGGCAACGATCCTGGCCAACTTCACGGCTTTCCGGTGCAAGGGCGGAACGGTGACGAACGACACGTCGAACGGCACCAATTTCACGATCCACATCTTCACGGAGGCGGGAACCACCAACATCAACGTCACGGGGGCCGGCACGGTTGACGTCTATGCGTGGGGCGGCGGCGGCGGCGGCCAAACAGCCGGTTCGGGCGGTGGCGGCGGGGCGGCCCATGGCACGGTAACGCTGGTTCCAGGAACGTATGCAGTCGTCGTTGGCGGTGGCGGACAATGTCGGGATTACCCTTCGCCCGGTGGCCCTGGCGATCCTGTTCCTGGAGGCGGAGGGTTGGCGGCACAACTGGGAGGTTCCGGTCAGGGTGGCGGCTTTTCCGGGATCTTCTCCAACTCTCCCCGCCAGGCCAATGCGATGTTGATAGCAGGCGCCGGCGGCGGGGGCGGTTACGCGGGAGATGGCGGCGCCGGCGGCGGAACAAGCGGATCTGGTGGCAGTGGCAGCAACCCGGGAGGCGGGGGTACCCAATCGGCTGGCGGCGCCGGCGGTAACGGCACTTCCGGCCCGGGTTCGCCTTTGCAGGGCGGTACGGCGGGAAGGGATGGCGATCAGGGCGGTGGCGGGGGTGGTGGCGGGGGCTACTACGGCGGCGGTGCAGGTTACAATGGTGACGATCCGGCCGGGAACTCCGGTGGCGGCGGTGGTTCAGCCTACTACAACCCGACGCGTGTTTCTTCCGCCACCTTGACCGCCGGCTCTGGGGCGACACCCGGTGACTCCAGCAATCCTCTCAGAGGCTCTGCCGGCAGCGGCGGTGCGCAAGGCAATGCGGGCGCTCAGGGCATCGTGATCATCCGGTACGTTACCCCGGCAGTCGACAGTGACCTCCCCTCCATCGAGAACCGGCCCGCTACCAACGTGACGGCGACCTCGGCGACGTTGAAAGGCTATCTGTCCAGCACCGGGAGCGCGGCCACCGCGGTGTGGGTATACTGGGGCGGCACGGACCAGACCACCAGCGCGGCTCGCTGGGATTACACGAACTTCTTCGGCACCAACACGGTCGGGGCCAAGACCTATACGACCAACACGGCCGCCATGGGCATGACGCTCGCCAAGGGCGCGATCTATTACTACAACTTCTACGCCCAGAATGCCTCCGGCGTTATGTGGGCCACGACGGCCGGGTCGCAGAGATTCATCACGCTCGGGAACCCGGTCGTGACTTTGTCCGCCCCCACGGCGATCGGCGAGAGTACGGGGACCATCAACGGCACGCTGACCTCGGATGGCGGCTATGCGACGACGGTGTACCTGTGCTGGGGCACCAACGATTGCGGCGACGCCTCGACGAGCGCCTGGCCGAACGTCGCAGGCTTCGGCACGAAGACCAGCGGGCAATCGGCCTCCACCAATCTCACCGGCCTGCTCTGGGGGCTGCGCTACTGGTATCGCGCCTACGCGACCAATGCCGACGGCGATGCCTGGTCGGCGGCGACGAACTTCGTGACGCTCGCGATGCCCGGCGAAGCCTACGTGCCAGGACTTTGCGTTCGTGCATGGAAGAATGGTGACAATGTAGCCGATCTTGATTCCGCGCGGTATAACCTGGCCAGTCCGAGCCCCGCACCCAACGACACCACGGCCGCTGGCACGATCGGTTACGCCACGGAGTCCATTGACATGAACGGCGACGACGCCGAGCACTTCGGAGCCGGGCGGAAGAGCGGCGTGCCGGACAGCAGCACGCGCCCGACCGGTTATGGAGATCAATACTGTGTGGAATATCGGGGCAACCTGCTGGTGTCCGGCGGAACCTATTGCTTTGCGACAACCAGCGACGATGGGAGTTCCCTGTGGATCGATCCGGCAACGGACAATCCGTCCTATTCAACAGCTACCGTGCAGAATGACGGATGGCAGGGCATGACGGCCAGGAGTTCCTCCCAGATTGCGCTATCGGCGGGTTACCACGACATCATCGTGCGCCACTACGAAGGAGGCGGCGAGAACGGTCTGCAAGTCCAGTGGGATCCGGCGGGTGGGACGAGTTGGACCGCGATTCCAGGCGCGAATTTCTTCCATCTTGTCGCGGGCGCTGCGACGACCGCCGGCATCACCAACACCGGGGCCACGGCGGTGCAGCCGACGCAGGCGACGCTGAACGGGACGTTGATGGGCACCAACGCGTATTTCGAGGTGTGGGCGTACTGGGGCGAGACCGACGGCACGAACAACCCGGCGGCCTGGACCCACTCGTCTTACGTGGGCGCATTCACACTGACCGACGGAACGATCTCTTCAAACATCGCCTATACGGTGTCGTCTGGCATCGGCGCGAAGAAAGGCTACTGGTACACCTTCCGCGCGACCAACGCGGCGACGAACGTCTGGGCGTCGCCATCCAGAAGATTCGGCCGCCCGATCGTCACCGTCTCCGCCGCCACGGGGATCGGCGTGGGCAAGGGGACGATCAGAGGCAAGCTGGTATCCGACGGCGGCGACACGACGACCGTCTATCTCTGCTGGGGCACGACTGATTTCAGGTCATTCGCGACGAGCGACTGGCCGAACGTCGTAGGCTTCGGCACGAAGACGGGCGGAGAATCCGTCTTCACCAACCTCACCGGCCTCATCTCCGGCCGGCGCTACTGGTATCGCGCGTACGCCATCAATGCCGCTGGCGTCGGCTGGTCGTCGCCGACGAACTTCCTGACGGGCGGCGGCGGTGGCAACCAGGCGCCGACGATCAACACGCCGGCCTGGGCGGACCCGAACCCGGTGACGCCGCCGGCGGGGACCACGGTGCACGTCGGGGCCAGCGATCCGGACGGCGACCCCATCACCTACTTGTGGAGCAAGGTTAGCGGGCCGGGCACGGCGACGTTTGCCGCGCCGGCCGCGGCGGACAGCGGCGTGAGCTTCAGCGCGGCGGGCCGCTATGTCCTGCGCGTGACGGTGAGCGATAATCGCGGTGGGAGCGCGACCAGCGACGTCACCGTGACGGCGCCGCTGCCTGGAACAATCAGTTTCGACGCGTCATCCTATGTCGCGCTCGAGGGGACCACGCTGAAGGCTGGCGTGAAGCGGAGCCAGGGTGCGGCGGGGACGGTTTCGGTGCAGTACTGGATGAAGCCCAAAACGGCGTTAGCCTGGCAGGACTACACGCCCAAAAGCGGGACGCTGACCTGGACAGACGGACAGACGGCCTCCAAGATGATCAAGATCCCCATCCGGGCGGATGGCCAGGCGGAAGGCAACGAAACATTCCAGGTTATGCTTACGGCGCCGGTTGGCGCAACCCTGGTGGCGCCCTTTAAGGCAACGGTTACGATAACCGGAAACAATAAGGGCGGCGCGGTGGACGGGGATGCCGTTTCCACGCGCATGGCCAGTCTGGCCGATGCGGTTGATGCGGAGGAACTGACCTGGTTCACGGCGCCCCTGGCGGCCTGGACAAAACAGGCCGGCGTGACTGCGGATGGCGTGGACGCCGCCGTGAGCGGAGCGTCCGCGCCTGACCAGGTGTCCTGGCTCCAGGCGGACGTGGAGGGCCCGGGCACGCTGGACTACGACTGGCTGGTCCGGGGCAGGGGGCTTGACGCGGGCTTGTTGATCGTGGACGGCAGGGTCTTCCGGACCCTGGGCTCGGGCTTCATCTGGACACACGAGACGATCCCCGTTGAGGCCGGCGTGCATGCCATCCGATGGGTCTTTGCGGGCGAATCGCGTTTGATTCAGGGGGCGGCTTACCTGGATCGGGTCAGCTGGAAGCCCGGTCCGCTGGCGCCGTAGGCAACGGTTCTCCAGGGTGAAAATGCTCGACTTTCGGGCACTCTTTCACCTAAGATTTATTTTTTAATGAAGGCGGGAACGTTTCTGAAGAATAACGGGTTTTCTTATGACTGACACCACTGCCTTTCGTCGGCGGACGTTACGGAGTCACCCTCGGATCTGGCTGCAGAGATTGTTTCGAAGCTGGACGCTGCTGGTCTGGTTGGCGGTCGCATTGGCTGCTATTTACCTGGCAACCACCAATGTGCGGTTCGGCGAGATTCTCGGCGTGGTCGAGACTGTGGCGGAACCTGTGGCGCCTCTGGAAACGGCCCGGCTGGTCAGCGTGAAAGTCACACCCGGACAATCCGTGAAGGTCGGGGACATCCTGGCCACCATGGATACGTCGCTGGTGGATGCCGAATTGCGGGTGGCGGATGCGCAGATGGCGGAGGCGCGCGACACGGTTTCCACGTACCAAAACGATATGCTGCAAATGGTCCAGAAATGCGAAACGGCCATTCTGGATGCCGAAACCGCGCTGGAAACCACAACGATCCAGCAGGCACGCGACACGGCCGAGCTGGCGGAACTGAAGAAGGAGCAGCAGCGTCGCGAGGATCTCCTGGCCAAGCGTCTGGTGAGCGAAGAGTTGGCCTGCGCGCTGCGTCCGGTGATTGCGGGGCTAACGCAGAGCCTGGCCGCGAGTCCGGCGATGATCCAGGTGCAGGCGCGCCGGCTGGAGCAGGCGAAGAAGGCACGCGACGAGATGAAAGTCTGGTTGCGGGTTGACGCCGCCAAGGATGTGAGCGCCGCCATTCGCGAGAAAGTCAAGGCCATGCTGGTGATTGCCGAATCAAAGCGCAACCTGATCAACCTGCGACGCGAGAGCTATGTTTTGCGTGCCACGCGGGAAGGTATCGTTTCGCAGATCCGGCACAATCCCGGCGATATCGTCGTGGCGGCTGATCCGGTGCTGCGGGTTATTCCAGGACCGGATCATATTGCGGGATTCCTGCCGGAAATCCAACTTAGCGAACTGAAGGTGGGCGAGCGCGTCTTGATCACGCGGCGAACCGGCCTGGGCGCGCCTGTCCACGCCGTGGTGGAATCCATCGGCCCGGAAGTGCAGACGCTGCCCGCACGTCTCGCGCCGATTCGTGGCCAGCCCCTGCGTGGACGCCGCGTCATGGTGAAGCTGGCGGACGGGCATAACTTTATTCCCGGCGAGACGGTGACGATTAGCAGTACGCAGTCGTCCTGGACTCGTTTCGAGCAGCAGGTGGCGCGATTCTTTCGCCGATAGAAAAGACCCTTGTTCCTTATGACACGCACAGACAACATGATCTTTTGCGGCTGGCCTTGCTGGATGGCCCTGTTATCGCTCATGGCAGGCTGCAGGTCGCCGGTGGACTATCAGGCGCCGGATATTGATTTGGCTGCGGTGGTCTCCGCCGACAGGCAGTCGTTTTCCGCGTATCCCACCGGACCATTGACGCTGGGCGATGCCATCAATCGTGCATGGAACACCAACGGATCGATCGCGGTGTTGAATGCCGCGTTCGATGTCGCTGTCGAGCGGAAGAAAGTTGCTGGCGATCGGATTGAGCCGGAATTACGGTTGTCCTATGCCGAAGGAACCTCTGATTCGATCGAGAATCGGCAGGATGTGGCACCGGGGACCGGCATGCGGTATACAAGCACGGACGGCTCGGACAACACGCCGTCCGTCGGGTTGCGTTTTTTCCCTTCGCATCCCTGGGTTTGCAACGCGCGCGAGTCTGCAGGCGTGGCCAACGCCAACGCGGCCCGACTGGACGTACAAGCCGCCAAATGGGCGGTTGCCATGCAAGTTTCCCGGCTTTTCACGGATATTCGCTACCAGAACCAGGATGCCGCGATTCTGGATCAACTGGTGGCCGTGCAAGACGACAATCTCAGGCTTTTCCGCGAACGGGGCCAAGCTGTGACCACGCCGGAGGTTCTGAACGTGATGCAGCGGCGTCTGCAGGCACTGGCTGCCCGTGACCGTGTGCGACGCAACCTGCGCGAGAACCGCAGACTCCTGGCGTGGCGCGTCAAACTGCCCGTTGAGCGAATCGTGCTCGCCGACCAGAAAGATCCCCATGTGCTCGTGAACCTGAAGCCCCTGACGGTTGAGGAGTTGCAGCGGAAGACCCTGTTGTATCGCGCCGATCTGGCGGCCCTGCAGTGGCGAAGCCTGGCAGCCAAGGCGGGGTGTGACGAAGTCAAGGCGGAGCGGATACCCTGGTTCAGCTTTGTTCAGGCTTCGTATGCCAGCGGCGAGCAAAGTCAGTTCGCGAGCGATCACGACAGCCTGTCGCGAAAGACCACGGACAGCGAGGAGTGGCGGGTGGATGCCGGGATCACGCTGCCGCTGTTTTCCTGGTCGAATCATGCGTTGGCGCTTCGCCAGGCGGAGTATCGTCTCGCAGACACCGCGTTTCGCGAGGCGATCCGGAGTGTTGAGGATTCGATCCAGGAGAATTTGGAGGCCATGCAGAGTCTGCGGGAGCTGAAGGTCCAGTATGAGGCGCAGTCCGGACCGGTGCTGCGCGAATTCGAGGCGACGCGGCAAAGTCTTGAAAAGGAAACCGGTGTGTCGCCGGATCAAATGATTGCTTTGCGCGAGCAACAATTAAATTTGCGCCGATTTGAACTGGAACAGGATTACGAATACCAGAAGGGTGTTCTTGCGCTGGAGGAGGCGATCGGCACGTGGTTGGCGCCTGTCGAAGCGCGTTGATCGGCATCACGTGTTTCGGGCGGAGTTGAATACGATGAAGGCATACGACATCCAACTCGACCGGTACGAGGCGAAATATATTATTCCGCCTTCGCTGGTGCCGCGCATACGCGCCTTCATCGCCCCCTTCTGCGAGCCTGATACCCATGGTTGTGGCGATCCGCCGGAGTATGACGTCACGACGCTGCAATTGGACTCGCCTTCGCTGTCCCTGTATCACGCGAAGGAGTGGGAGGCCCTGGACCGTTTTAAATTGCGTGCCCGCACCTATGGCAGCGGCCCGTCGGAGCCGGTCTACCTGGAGGTCAAACGCAAATTCAGGGGGTGTATTTCCAAGCTTCGGGCCTGCATTCCCCGTGCGGAATGGTCTGCGGAGAAAATCTTGCACCCCGGCAAGACGACGCTCTCGTTCCGGTCTCATGAGGAGGAGATGGCCTATTTGGAGTTTGTCCGTCTGGCGCGGCTCATTGGGGCAGAGCCCGTGGTTCTGATTCGCTACACACGAGAGGCCTATTTTGGACGGTCGGACCATTATTCGCGGGTATCCTTTGATCGTGCGCTGATGTATCAGCCCGCCCGCTCGTGGGACATATCCGGGGCCGGGAAACGCTGGTTTTCCATTGATTGTTCGCTGGCGCAGAACAAGGAGAACCGTTTTTCCGGTGTGGTGCTCGAGTTGAAAACGCTGGGTGACGCCCCCCAGTGGTTGATTGATCTGGTCATGCATTTCGATCTGGTGCGGACCGGAAATTGCAAGTATGCTACGGCGGTGGCGCTGGAATCCCTGTTTCGGGGCGGTCCGCCGGCCCCGGACTTTGCGTATGATTATTTGCGGTTTTAACAGGAGTGAGGCCGCAAAAAAGGAGAGGTATATGGACGACTTGATGACGGTATTCGGAACATCGCAGGCCTTTACGACCCAATCGGTCATCTGCGGGCTGATGGCGAGTTTTGTCCTCTGTTCGATTTTTGCCGCTGTGTACCGCTGGACCTTCCAGGGGCTATCGTACTCCCGGACGTTTGTGCATACGCTGGTGCTTGGCGGCATGATCACAAGCATGGTGATCATGGCTATTGGAAACAATCTGGCGCGCGGATTGGGGATACTGGGCACGTTGGCCGTCATTCGATTCCGTACGCAAATCCGGGATCCTCGCGACATGATGTTTCTGTTTGCCTGCCTGGGCGTGGGAATCGCCTGCGGGGCTAACGTTTTCCGTGTGGCCATCGTGGGTACGATCATGCTGTCCATCGCCATGCTTGTGTTGCACTGGTCGCCGTTTTCCTCGCGCCGGGAATACGAGGGGCTGGTGAGGTTCCTGCTGCCGCCGAACGTCGGACGCGAACACGAGATTCAGGACGTGATGCGGCATTGCTGCTCCGCGTTTCAGGTGATCGCCATGCGCGAGGCGGTTCAGGGTGATCAGATCGAGTACTCCTATCAGGTCCGCTTGCTTGACCCGTCCTATCATAAGGATCTGGTGGATGGGTTGAGCAAGATCGAAGGCCTTGCGGAGCCCAGCCTGCTGATGCAACGCACCACCGTGGAGCTATGAGGCTCAACTTCAATCCGGAACTCAGGAAGTAGAAGCATGGAAGAGCCGGAGCAGACCGTTTTCGTGCCTTTCGGGTGTTTAGTCGTGAAAAGGAAACCAGTCAGAATTCTCACGTGATTGATTTTTGAGATCAGTAAGGTGTTCGGTCGGCAGGGCATTGATATGATAATTTGCATCGAGAGACCATGCGGCAAGTCTTGGTGCGGTGCAAGCGCCGAACTAATAGCCGTTCAGGACTCGACTTTCCCGCCGTACTATAGGATACTCGCAACATGGTGACTCCGCTGGTCTGAACAGGGATCCGATCCAAATCGTCATTCGCTTCGAGGATGGCTACAAGGAGTGAGGGATGGTGCTGTTCGGACGAAAGCGTAGACGGGGGAAGCGACGCGAGTGAAAACACAAAATCAGGAATCGAACCCCGCAAGAAAACGCCAAAACTTTGACGAATCTTTGACGATTTGTCGTTTTCTGGCAGTGTCTTTCAATCGATACCACCGACAGGATAGATTTGCAAAATAGCCATAACATATTGAAAAAACTGTATTTAGAAGTTTTTCAATTGCGTTCAAGGCGTTGGTCTGGAAAGAGTCAAAAGCATCTGATGGGTCTTCGGATCTGAGGGTTGCAGGTTCGAATCCTGCCAGGTGCGCTTGATTACCCGG
>CAYOIT010000061.1:0-2177 GCA_964404035.1 uncultured Verrucomicrobiota bacterium
CATTCCGCAGATCACGGAGGTGTTCTCGCGCCAACCAGCCAGATGAGCGGCGACCAACAGACCGGCCAGCATGAGTGAGCGAGCCAGGAGTCCCTTTGCCAGCTGAAGCTCCCGTGAGCAGGATTGAGATTGGAGCCGGGAAGTCATGGTTGCCCTCCCTTTGCGGCGGCTTCCAGGGCCTGGACCTTGTCCCACGCCGGGCCCAGCACGCAGGCATAGAGGAGCACCGCGTCGCCGACGGCGTTGCTGGCACAATACCTCAACGTGCCGTTCTTCCGCTGAGGAAAGGCGCCGTAGTTGAGCGAGGTCAGCAGGGCGGAAAGGTAGGCCTCATCGTTGAAGGCGGCCGCCCCGATGAGGGCCAATCCGCTGGCGCCGGCGCTCATCTCAAGGATCGGGCCAATGGGGCCTGAGTCCACGTCGGCCGGTCCCTGCCAGGTGCGGGGCCATTCGCGGGCATAGCCGAACCCGAACAGCGTTCGACCCAATTCGCGGCGGGCACGGGCATACTGATCGGCCGCCCATTCGGGATCGAGCAGTTGCAGGCAATGGGCCACCATCCAGATGCTGGAGCCCTCGGGCCCGTCGAAGGGGTCGCCCGAAAAGGAGTAGCTCGAGATCAGGAGTCCGGTGGGATTGTCTGTAAGTCGGCGCCGGGCGGTCGTGAGCCATTGCTGGATCAGCGGGCCGTGGTCGGTACGGTCGAGCACATCGGCGATCCGGATGGCGGTGAGGCCCAGGACATTGCAGAAGGTCCAGCACTCGTCGGGATAACTTTCACAGGAATACACCGGGCTCTCGGACATGGTCTTGACCATGAGCGCGATGCGCTCCTGCAACAGGTGCTGATAGGCGGGCTTCTCCTCCACCAGACGGCGCGCGGCCAGCATCAACGCGATCTCGCCATCCTCAAACATGCTTCGTCCGGTGGTGGATCGGAAGGACCCGGCGCGCGCGTAATCCATGAGGAAATGAAACTTGCCCCGTTCCGCTTCGAGCCGGAGCGTCTCATCAATGATGACATCGATCACGGCCAGATGTCCGGTGGCGGAGGCCGGATCGCGCAAGCTCATGTTGGCCAGTGACAGCACGAGGAAGGTGCGTCCCATAAAATCCCATTCGGCGTTGCTCGAACGCATGGCGCGGGTCTCCAACTCGCGCTGTTGGGGGTCAGACCATGAGGCCAGATGGCGGGCTGTCAGTGCGCGGGCGGCCGGGGGAATGCCGGCGGGGGAACGGAAGTCGGCGAGGGTGGGTGCAAACGGCACATGGACCAGTGGCAGCCAGATCGCTGTCGCCGCCACCAGAGCCAGGACCATGGTCCCCCACCCCGCGCGCACCCGGACAGTCCCCAGCAGTCCGGCCACCGCGGCGCATTCGAGTCCGAACGGCAGATAGCCGGCGTAGCCGAGGATGGGCATCTCGAAGATCCTGAAGCGGTTCACATAGGGTACCGTGTAGATCCATTTGGCCAGGCTGTAGTAGTTCCACATTTCCCAGAAGAAGCCGCAGATCAGGGCCGCGAGTGCCAGCAGCCAGAGTTGCCGCCAGTCGCCGCGACGGACAGCGGAGAACAGGGTGGCCTGGCCGCGGAGCGCCTGCAGGCTGGTGATCGCGATCAGCGGCGCCAGCCAGAGGAGAGGAAAGAGCAGATCGGGGCGCAGGCCAATGGCGGCGAGGCCGATGCAGGAGAGCACGAGCAGGATGGCCGCCAGTGTTTTCGGGCGGCTTATGGGGATTGGCGCGAAGTGGTCCAAGCCGGCACTGAGGCGCGGGAACGTGGCCAGCCACTCGTAGGTGCTGAGGACGCCCGGCAGGACTGTGGAGAACGGCAACGTGGCAAAGAGAAAGTATTCCCAGGGCGTCAGCGTGCCGATACCGACGTAGTACCAGTTCTGGACGAAACGGTTCAGGTATTCGAAAAACCACCAGAAGGCCGCGCTGACCAGAAACAGGGATAGGAGGTAGCGAGGCCGGTCAGTGAGGAGGCAGTGGCCGGAGCGACGGTACGTCAGCGCGTTGACCACGGTGACATAGGCGAACCAGAGCGGACTGAAGGTGAAGAGCTGAAGCGGGGCGAACCAGGCGAAGCGGGTCCAGGCCAGCACCCAGGCGATGAGGCCGAAGCTCAGGCCCGCCCAGCCCCAGAGCGGAAAGCGGGAGGCGGGAAGCGGGAG
>CAYOIT010000061.1:2277-9915 GCA_964404035.1 uncultured Verrucomicrobiota bacterium
GATCACTCCGGCGATCGCCAGGGCCAGCACGATGAAGGCCGGCCAGAAGAAACCGGCATGCTGGACATATTGGGTCACCGGCGGAAATTCGAGATAGTGCGAAAGGTCGCCGCCCGTGAGCAGGATCCCTGTCAGGGGAAGTCCCAGCAGTAGCAGCACGAGAACTGGAAGGAAGGATGACATGGGGTTTCAGGCCCGCGCTTTTCGGGCGCTGGCCAGCAGGACAGGTGTGGCGGTTTTCGCCGGTGAGGCGAGTTGGGCTTTCTTCAGGACGGCGCTCAGGGCCTCGAGATACTGGTTGAAGCGTTCGAGCCCTTTGGCGGAGAGGACGATCGTGGTGCGGGGTTTGGCGTTGATGAAAGCCTTCTGGATGCGGATGACCCCCGCCTCCTCAAGGACTTTGAGGTGACGGTTCAGATTGCCGTCGGTGAGGTTGCACGCCTCCTTGAGATCGTTAAAGGCCAGTCCCTCGCGCGTCGCACACAAGGCTGACATGATGGCGAGCCGGTTCGGCTCATGAAAGATTCGTTCCAAGGCATCGTACAGGTTGTTCGCGGTGTCGGTCATGATACTTCCTCCCCCTTTGCGATCGTTCTGCGGTGGTCGTGGATCAGGACGAAACCGCCCGCGGTTTCGCCGCCAAAGAAAATCAAGCCCATGGGCCAGGGATCGGAGAATTGGATGCACGGCGAGAACAGACAGGCGGCGCCGCAGACGAGATAGAAGAGGCCGATGAGGTAAATGCCTTTGGGCAGCGAGTTCCGGTACGCCACCTGGGCCAGACCATAGAGGCTCATCCAGACGCCGAAGAGGAGATTAAACTCGCCGTGCAGGATGAGGGCGAGTGACACGGCGGCGCCAACGCCCAGAGCCGGAATCGCATCGAGGGCCGGTTTCAGCATCAGGGGGTTGCGGCGGACCTCGTGATCGAAGAGGAACCAGTAGACCAGGGCGGCATAGTTGGCGATCACGCTGATGGCGAGGATGATCCCCCACCCCGCCAGGTGAGCCCAGGGCGAAGCGGGGTAACGGGAGGAGGCCAGGACCGCTGACCCGATCAGCGTGACGCTGCCGGCCACGAGTCGGGCGCGGCCGGAGTATCCCTTGAAAAGGTTTCGTTCCATGATGAACGACTGAAGGGTTCTCACCTGGGCCAGGGCATCATGAATGTGGTTGGCGATCATGTCCTCTCCTCTTGATGTACACAAGGTAGTATGATGCAAAGCACTTTGCAAGACAAAGCATAAAGTTTTTTAATGGGGGGATTTCCGAGGGCAATCCAAGCGGTAGGGTGGGGCTGTTCCTGCCGGCGTCTGACCGCGCTAGGGACAGCGCGGTCCACCTTACGAGAGGAGGAACTTCAGGCGGAGCCGATTGACGAGGGCCAGTGTGGGCGGCGGGAGCTTCAGATCCTCAATACCTTCGCGCAGGCTTACGACGGCTTGCACTTTGGGGACATAGAGGCGGGTCTCGGTCGGCAGATGCTGGGCGATCTCGTCGAACGAGGCGGCCTTATGCCGATCCAGCAGCCCCTGCACGCGGCCCTCCCCTGCATTGTACGCGGCCAGCGACAAGGGCCAGTCGTTGAACCGGCTGTACAGGAATTTCAAATAGCGGGCAGCGGCGCGGGCCGACTTTTCGGGATGAGTACGCTCGTCGGGAAGACGGGTTCGCAGTCCAAAGCGTTTGGCGGTCGCGGGCATGAACTGGAAAAGGCCTGAGGCGCCTCCGGGATTCCTGGCACGGGGGTTCATCGAGGACTCGACTTCAGCCAGCCAGACGAGTTGAATCGGGACCCCCTCCTCCTTGAAGACTTTCTTGAGCGAAGGCACCAAAGCGATACCGGTCACGGGCGGCGGACGGCGGGCCATTTTTGTTTTCCAGAGTCGCACACTGGAGGCGGTGGTGCGGCGTTGGCGGGCGACGGCGGGAGAGGCGGCCGGGAGCGGGCTGCTTCGTTGGGTGGGCAGAATGGTTACGCGGCCCTTGAGCAACGGGGGCCGAGCCGGTGCGACGGGTGTGGGCGGGGTGGGTTCCGGGATCGCGCTGACGACGGCGCTGGCGACTTCGAAGTAGTCCAGGCGCTGGTTCAGCCAGGCGAGGTAGTCTTCGCTGCCGGGCACGTAGGTCAGGAGTTGGGCGGCGGTCTCGACATAAGGCATCCATTCGGCAAGATCCTCCAGCGATCCGGTCTCGAGGAGTTGCGGAAGGCGGGCCCAGAAATTCTGCCACTCCGGGGGCGAAGGCAGTTGAAGGTCGGCGGGCAGTTCATCCGGAAGGTACTTTTGCGCCAGGCGTGCTCCCGTCGTCAGCAGGCTTTCGAGATCGACCGGCTCTTCGGGGCTGGCGGTCGAGGGAACCGCCAGCAGCAGGCCAAACATCGCGCAGGTGGCAAGGAATCGCTTCACGACCGCATGATAGCGGGAATAGGCGAAGGGGGGTAGGCCAAAAAGATGGTTGTGTTTTATCTGGTTAGGGCGGGCGCTACGTCGCCCGCCCCGGCCGGCGGCGTAGCGCCGGCCGTACTGTGCCCACCACATCGCAGAGGAGCCCTTACTTCGCCAGCAACTCGGCGATCTTGCGGTTGGCGCGGGGAAACGGATAGGCCGGGAGTTCGGTTGGCGAAATCCATTTGAGCGCCGTGGAGGCGTTGGGTTGCGGAGTGCCTTTGACCCAGGCGCAGCGGAACGCGGTCAGGGTGATGCGAAAATGGGAGTAGGCGTGCTTCACGGTGATCATGGGCTCCCCCACCCTTACGGTGAGTCCGGTCTCCTCGCGGATTTCGCGTTCGGCGGCCTGCGGAAGCGTTTCTCCCCTTTTCTTCTTCCCGCCGGGAAATTCCCAGAGACCGCCGAGCATCCGGTTCTCCTGCCGGTGCGCGATAAGGATCTTGCCGCGTTTCCAGATGACTCCCACGGCGATGGTCTGGTGCGGGAGTTTGGGCTGACGCGGAACGACGGGTAACTCCTCGGTGCGACCGGTCTTGAAGGCCACACAGGATTTCGCAAGGAGGCATTGGTCACACAGGGGCTGCCGCGGCCGGCAGATCAGCGCGCCGGTTTCCATGAGGGCCTGGTTGAAGTACGACGGGTTGACTTCGCGAATCAAGGGCGACAGGCGGGCGGTGATATCGTCGGTGACCTCCCGGTCACGGATGGACTTGGCAATGCCCCAGAAACGCGTGAACACGCGCAGGACATTACCGTCGACCGTGGGAACGGGTTCGCCAAAGGCGATGCTGGCGATGGCGGCCGCGGTGTAGGGGCCAATGCCGGGGAGAACCCGCAGGTCCTTGGCCGTCCGGGGAATCCAGCCCCCGCATTCGGCGACGACGTAGCGGGCAGCCTTGTGCAGATTTCTGGCGCGCGAGTAGTAGCCAAGTCCCTCCCAGAGCCGCAGGACGTCATGAAGGTCGGCCTCCGCCAGTGCCTCGAGGGATGGAAAGGCGGCGACGAACCGGTCGAAATACGGGATGACGGTGACGACCTGAGTCTGCTGGAGCATGATCTCACTGATCCATACCTTATAAGGAGAAGGATCGGTGCGCCAAGGCATGGGCCGGTGTTCCCGCTCAAACCAGCGAACCAACTCAATAGGCCATGACGTTTTGGGGGACATAATAAGGGAACTATCGTTCAGTTATAAGCCGTCTGCCGGAGCACGGCGTACCGGACCGCGCTTGATGACCACCGACAAGATGGCGAGATCGGCCGGCGTCAGTCCGGAGATCCTGCCGGCCTGACCGATCGATTCCGGACGGATCAGTTTCAGTTTCTCACGACACTCAAAGCGCAAGGTTGCAATCTGGTCATAATCAATCCAGCTGGGAATCGACTGTGACTCCAGGACGCGCGCCCTTTCAATCTGCTGACGCTCTCGGACAATGTACCCCTCATACTTGGTCATGATCTCCACCTGTTCAATGACCTTGGGATCGAGGGGCTGACGGCTCGGCAGATCGGCATAGTGGATCTCGGTACGACGAAGGAGCGCGGCCAGGAGCTGCCCTTCCTTTGTGGTGGTGGCAAGCCGTCCAAGCTCAGCCTGAATGTCACGTTGCATCGTTTCCGTGCGCTTCAAGGCCGTCGAGTCCAGAATCCCGAGGGTCCTGGCGAACGGAAGCATACGGAAGCTGGCGTTATCCTGCCGGAGCATCAAACGATGCTCGGCGCGGGAGGTGAACATCCGATAAGGCTCAGACGTTCCCTTGGTGACCAGATCATCGATCAGCACCCCGATATAGGCATCGCCACGCCCCAGCACGAAAGCAGGCAATCCTCTCAATTTGAGGACGGAATTCGTGCCCGCCACGAACCCCTGCCCGGCCGCTTCCTCATAACCTGTGGTTCCATTGGGCTGACCGGCAAAGTACAGATGCTCGATGCTTTTGGTCTCCAAGGTATGAAAGAGCTGGGTCGGATCCGCGAAATCGTACTCAATCGCATAGGCCAGATTCGTAAAGACGGCGCGCTCCATGCCCGGGATGGAGTGGATCATGGCGATCTGGACATCCTCCGGGAGACTGTTTGAGGTGCCATTGGGGTAGATCTCGTCGGAGTGGCGACCTTCCGGCTCCAGAAAGACGTGGTGGGCATCCCGAGTGGAGAACTTGACGATCTTATCCTCAATCGACGGGCAATACCGGACCCCGGTTCCCGTGATACTGCCTCCATACATGGCGCTGAGCCCCAGATTGTCGCGAATAATCTCATGGGTTCGCGCGGTGGTATGGGTGAGATAACACGGCATCTGGTCGCTTCCCACAGGCCAAGGCTGAAGGACGGTGCTGGATTGTTCCACGTGGAACAATGGGTTTGGCGCGGTTGCTTGCGGCGATTGTTCCACGTGGAACAATCGCCAGCTCTCTCTCGCTGCGTCAGAGAAGAACGGCGGTGGTTCCTCGCCGGGCTGGATCTCGGTCTTCTGCCAGTCGATGCTATCCTTATGAACACGCGGCGGGGTCCCGGTCTTGAGCCTGGCCATCCTGAACCCCAGTTTCAGCAGCGACGCGCTGAGTTGGTCGGCGGCGGCCTCTCCCTTGCGCCCCCCGGGGAATTGGCGTTTCCCGATATGGATCACGCCCCGCAGGAAGGTTCCGCTCGCGAGAATGACCGCGTGGGCGCGAATATTCGACCCATCTTCTGTGATCACCCCGCGAAGCTCCCCGTTTTCGGTCCAGATATCGGTCACCAAGGCTTCGATCAGGGTCAGGTTCTCGGTCTTCTCAATGACCGCCAGCATCCTCCGCGAATAGGCGTCTTTATCGCACTGAACACGAAAGGCCTGGACGGCAGGACCTTTCCTGGTATTCAACGTCCGGAACTGAAGGCCCGTGAAGTCGGTATTGCGGGCCATCTCTCCGCCCAGCGCGTCGAGCTCACAGACAATATGGGACTTGGCGATGCCGCCAATGGAGGGGTTGCAGGACATTCTGGCCACAGCAACGCGTTGCATGGTTACCAGGGCTGTCCTGGCGCCCATACGTGCTGCCGCCAACGCCGCCTCGCAACCTGCATGACCGGCACCAATCACCAGGACTTCGTAATGGGGAAAGGTCATGCTGTCTCTATTTTCCAATGCAGAACCTGGAGAAGATGTTGTTCAGCAGTTCATCGTGATAGACGCGTCCTGTGGCTTCTCCCAGGATCTCCAGTGCGGAACGTAGTCGTGAAGCGGCCAGAGCCGTCTCCGGCTCTTTCCTATTGATTAGCAAAAGCGCTTCGACCACTTCCTTGAGGGTTGAAACCACAATCCTGCGGTGGCGCTCTGAGATAACGGCATGTGGCTGGTCGACGCAGTGTGCGGAGAGCTTCTCGAGAATGGATCGCTTGAGCTCATCCAGACCAATGCCGCCAATGGCACTCGACATGATGACTGACTGGTCAGTCGTAAACGCCGAAATGGTCATCTGGTTCCCGATGTCGATCTTATTGATCAGCACAACTGTTTTGCCAGCAGGAAGATGCGCCATTTGATCGAGGTCATCAGGGTCAGGCTCCTGTGATCCGTCGACGACGTAAATCACCACATCCGCTTTCTGGATCGCATTCCTGGCGCGACGAATGCCTTCGCCCTCAATGGCGCATCCCGTATCCCGCAAGCCAGCCGTGTCCATGATTCGGACCGGATAGCCATCTATGACTAATGATTCCTCTATTGTGTCGCGTGTTGTGCCGGGAATAGGCGTAACAATGGCTCGTTCTATTCCAAGGAGGGCATTGAGCAGGGTTGATTTCCCCACATTGGGTTTGCCGCAGATGACAATCAAGGCACCCTCACGCAAAAGATGACCCTCATCCCACGTCTTCAGAAGATGGCGCAAACCGGTCTCGCCTTGTTGCAGACGGGTGACGATGCCGGCCAGGACCATCTCCGGAAGCTCGTCTTCCGAAAAATCAAGGGTTGCTTCAAGTTCGGCTGCCACTGTCATTATGTCGTCGTAAGACTTTCCAAATAAACAGCTTAAACGACCATCTAGTTGCTCAAGTGCCGCGGTCGCCGACCGGTCTGACCGGGCCCGAATCAAGTCCAGGACGGCCTCAGCCTGCAACAGATCGATACGCCCGTTCAGGAAAGCGCGCTTGGTGAATTCACCCGGCTCGGCCAGCCTGGCGCCTCCCTCAAGGACCGCCCTGAGGATTCGTTTGGCAGCGGCAGAGCCGCCATGTCCCTGGATTTCGATGGAATCTTCACGAGTGTAACTGTGCGGTGCCCGATAGATGAGGAGAATGACTTCATCGGCCATCCCGCCGTCCGCTGTAATTCGCCCGTGCACGAACCTGTTCGGCTGCCGTTGCGAGGGAGGGCAACCCTCATTGACAAAGATACGATCCGCAATGGCAAGGCTGTCCGGCCCGGAAACGCGTATGATGGAAATGGCGCTCTCTCCGGGGGCCGTGGCCACAGCGGCGATGGTATCGGTGTCTGGATTCATGGTCGGCTGCAAATTATTCCACAATTCCCCTGCAAGTCCACGGTGTAATCGCAGCCGGCGACCCGATCCGATCCTGAAAACTCCGGAAAGAAACCTGCCGGGTCACAATAATCGGCTGCAATTCACGTTTGGTGCCTGTATCGTGCATACGAACAATCAAAGGAGGGTCAGATGAAGGCAAAGACATTGATGGCGGTGGTTTTGGCAGGGTTGACGGCTGGTGCGATGGCGCAGGAGCAACAGGCGCCTCCGCGCGAGGGCGCGCAGGGCGGGGCACCCCGGAGAATGATGGGGGCTGGGGGCATGCCCATGGATGCGGAAGGGATGCTGATGCGGGCCCTGTCCCCCGACTCGAAACTGGCCAAGGATATCGGGATGACCGAAGAGCAGAGCGCGGCGCTGAAGAAACTATTCGCCGACGCGCAGACTGAGACGAAAGACAGCCGCGATAAGATGGAGAAACTCGCGCTGGAACAGGCGGACCTCCTGAGCCAGGATTCACCGGACGAAGCGGCGGTCATGAAGGTCGTTGACCAGCTGGGCGAGTTGCGCCTGCAGGTGGCCAAACAGCGTATTCATCAACTGCTGGCGGCGCAGAAGATTCTCACCGCCGAGCAACGGACCCAGCTGCGGGAACAGATGAAAACGCGGCTGGAACAGTTCCGCGAAGGTCGCCGCGAAGGCCGCGGTCCGCGTGAAGGTGG